>JAUWIN010000008.1 GCA_030605345.1 Candidatus Brocadiia bacterium | reverse complement strand
CCCTATGGCGGCGGAGCCTACCTTACCGACGGCGTAGCCGGCACCGAGGGCGCCGGACGCGACCGAAAGGGCGATGGCGATGGCGACCCAACCCGTGGCGCTGGCAGAAGCCGCCACAGGCCCCTCGCCCTGCACCTCAGCGCCGAGCGCTGACGAAAGCACGGTGCCAAGCACCACCGCCACCACTACCATCGACACGCTGGACAGAATTACGAACCTGGTCACTCTGCTCATTGCGCGTCCTCTCTATGTTTTCAGACTGAACGGCTTGTATCCGCGGCCCTCGCCGCGGAAGAACTTGCTGAAAAATTCGTAGTATTCCAGACGCAACGACTGTATGGCGACGATGAACCCCTCCAGCAGCACGATGAACAGTGTGCCAAGCACGAAAATTAGCGCGGTCCAGACCGGCGCGCCGGGCAGCCCTCGCACAATTTCGATAAGTTCGAACACAGCGAGGCAGAGGCCGACATGCGCCAGCGCGAAGGCGCCGAGCCGGGCAAACGAGAGGGTGTTTGCGGCGAAGACCAGCACCGTCTCGAACGCCTCGGCGGCGCTTTCAATCAGCATGATGAACATCCCCTCCGCCCCAACTTCCTGCTGTTGCTTGTGGCGGTGCAGGAGCGCCGTCAGGGGCCTGTGTGCGAATATGATAACGAGGGGCGCGATGATGAGCAACAGCACAGCGACCACGCTCACCCGCCCGCCAGTGACCACGCCGCGTGCAGCGATGGCGAGCGAGCCCCAGTAAAAAATCCCGCCCACGATGCCGAACTTGTCCAGTGATACCTCCAGGTATTCGCGCCGCCGCAGCCGGTTGATGATGTTGAGCACCATTCCAAGACTGATAGTGGCCACGCCGAACAAGACGGTGAGGGCGAGCAGGAACCTTGCGTTGCGGAGCCGCGGCAAGACGCCGAACTCGTGCCCGGCGAACTGCTCGAACCCAAACACACTCCCGTATAGCAGGCCGAAGATGATTCCGGAAATACTACAGAAGGTGATAATCACGCCGGCGTCGTGAATCTTGCCCCTGCCTTTCACCCAGATCATTATGCCGGCGACGAGCAGCAGGGCGGAGTGGCCGACATCTCCGAACATCACGCCAAACATCAGCAAGAACAGCACGGCCATGAACGGGGTCGGCTCGATCTCATCGTAATGGGGCGTGCTGTACGAGGAGACCAGCATTTCGAACGGGCGGATGAGTGGGTGGTTCTTCATCAGTGTGGGCGGCTCTTCTGCTTCGGCGCGGGGGTCACGGACCTCGATGACAGTGCGGTGGTCGGTAACGTCCAAAACGGTCTCGCAGAGGGTGTTGACTTTTTCGGCCGGGACCCATCCGGTGATGAGCATGGTGGCCTCGGTGTGGGCGAAGCTGTGGCGGGCCTCCGCGATGCGGTGTTCGGTGCGGAGGCGATGGCGTATGGCAAGGAGTTGGTCTCGGTGACGTTCCGCCGCCGACTTTGCGGCGGCGTTGATCTCCTTTGTTCTGCCGACCAGGTTCCCGAGCCTCTGTTCGGCGAGCTGTGTGATTCTTGCCGGTAGCCCCTTTTGCTTCACCGGCAGCTCGTCGCGCCTGAACCCGTGTTTTTCCAGGCTGGACTCTAACGCCCAGCGGCCTTTCTTACTGGAGATGGCGATGACCTTGTTCTCTCCGAACGGGGTTGTATATGGCAGGACGATGGCGCGGTCTCCGAGTTCCTTCTCTGCCGAACTGGCGCTGTCTCCCGTCATGCTGCCGATGGCGAAGTGAAGGAAACTCATATTAGCGAGATCCTCCAGCGGGGCATCGATATAGGGGAGGCTGGAAGTGTCGTGAAGCAGTTTTTCGATTTGTTTTCGCTCTGTGTTGAGTTTGTCTCGGTCGGCGATGATTGTGCCCACCTCCGCCTCGATCTCTTCAAGTTGGCCTTCTACTTTCTTGATGCTGGGATGAGGGACGGCGGCTTGCGGCGTCTCACGGGTGTCAATGCCGAGCGACCTGCAGAGCCCTTCAGCGCGCGTTTCGAGCGCTTCGAGGTGCGTTTCGCTTTGGCGAGATTGCGGGCCTTCAACCGGCAGCGTGCCGCCTTCGGCCGGCGCCCGGGTGAGGTGCAGCAGCCCCATCTCGCCGATGGCCTCGGTCACGTTCGGCTCGTCCGAGAGCAGAGTGAGAACTTGGATTTTTTTCATCCGTGCGGAGATGAACATTTCAACCGGCTCTCTCCGGCGCGGCCGGGGGCAATCGGATCAATTTCTGGCGCATCTGACCGCCCTTTTGACCGTACCGAATACATTCGCTGATCTTGATGAGGTTGCTCAGTTCGACTCTTTTGATGTAGTAGAATGCTGCGATTGTGCCGAAGTCGAGTACGGAGGTGTAGTACTGGCGGTTTGCGGTCCGGTAAAGGGTGCTCCACATGGCCGTCTCGGCTTGGTCGGCGGTGGTGGGTGGTGCTTGCCGGCCGAGCAAGGCGGCGGGTATGGCCTCGGCGGCGTCGTCGAGGTTCGCTGCGTTGCGAAGTTGCTCCAGCGCCTTCATTCCTATCTCGCGGCCGAAGGGTGCCAGGAGCACGCGAATCTTGTTGAAGCGCACCGAGTAGTTGAACAACCCTCGCAGCACCAGCATGGTGTTGTATATGTCCAGCTCGAGGTTGACCAGTTTGTTGACCGCCGGCTGAGCCTCGGTTTTGCATTGTTGTCCTATGCGGTTGAGTTCGGTGAAATACGCCTTGTCGATCCCGGCCTCTATGAAGAACAGGCGTTGGGATTCCTCAAACTCGCCCAGCCCCAGCAGGGCGCCCTCCCGTAACTGAGCGAGGGGGATAGTCATTACCAGTGATTCCATGTCCGGGCTTTTCATGAGGACTTCGGTGGGCAGGTCGAGCTCCTCGGGCAGTTTGACCGTGTATGCGCCCAGGAATGACTTGTCGGCGTTGGTGGCCCAACAGCGGAGGATAACCCTGAGGTTTTCGACCTGGTAGCGCCGTAGCATCCAGAGGAACATTTCGGCCTCCCAGCCGTCGAGCCACTGCAGAAGTTTGTGGAGCGCGATGACGTGCCGGGCGGTAAGATACCGCTGGAGGCTGATGGCGTCGCCGCCGGGTTCGTCGGGGGCGAGCGCTTTGGCCAGGTCTTCTATGTTCTGGAGTTGACACAGCCGATAGAGCTTTTCCCCTTCGTAGATTTTGCTGCGTATTGCACGAACCTTAGCTGTGAGAAAGTCTAAATTGCTCATAAGTTTAGCGCCGGCGTCGGCTCATGTTTGGGCCTGCTGGCGGGCGGTCAACGCAGCGAGGATGAGTTTTTGCACTTCTTCGGTTTTTTTTTGCTCCACGTGTCGCAGTCGTTCAGTTTTGGTGTCGATCTCCGCAAGGATTTGGTTCCGGCGTTTTCGGGCCTGTTCGACACCTTGCTTGATAGTTTCAGCGGAAGCGGCTTGGGCGTCGCGTTGGGCCGCGTCTTGGATGGCGGCGGCTTCGGTTCGGGCGTTTCGGACGATTTCCTCCGCCTGTTTGCCCGCCTCAGCCACGATGTCTCTCGCTTGAGCTTCCACCTTCAGCATTTCGGCGATGGTTTCTTTCATCCTGTCACAGCACCTCTTCGTCGGCGGGCAAAAATTGTTTGAGGAACTCTTCAGGCGTTTTCGCGTTCACCAGCCTGTCGTACGCCCCTGGCTGGTTGAGGCAGGTTGCGATTTCGGAAAGGGTCTGGAGATGCGGGCCGGGATTGTTCACCTCAGCGAGCACAAGGAACACCAGATGCACCGGCTTACCATCGATCGACTCGAACTCGATCCCATCCTTCGACGTACCTGCTGCGGCGGTGAGCTGTTCGATCGACTCGTGCTTCCCGTGCGGAATAGCCACGCCCCTGCCGATGCCTGTGCTTCGCATTTCCTCCCGGGCGTAGATAGCATCCAGCGCTCCCTGGCGATGTTTGACCTTGCCCGCCTTGACCAGCAGGTCAATCAACTCCTCGAAGGCCTCTTCCTTGTCCAGAGCCTCCATCCCGACCTTGATGACGCCGGGATCGAGGATTTCCAGAAGCTTCATGCCGTGGAGCTCTCTACACCGAAGGCAGGATGCGCCAGTACCCGTCTGCCGGCGAAACACCTGTTCCCCAAAATGTTAGCAAACCTTGCGGCGCTTTTCAATGCTAATTCTGACAAGCCTGTGATTCGGACAGCTTTTGGAACGACTACGAGAGGGCCCGCGTTCGACCAACCGTGGAGAACTTGACCGCCTTCGGCCAGGGGAGTATATTTTGGGCACACACGCCGCTGTGCCAGCCCCTCAGGCTAATGGGGCAAATGTGGACGCAATGGGACGACGGCGGGATTACCTCGACGGTTTCGGCATTTTGTGCGTGCCTAGATAGCTACGGGGCCTTATGAGCGAACGCAGCGGGACCGCGCAGCCGCCGGAATCGCAGGTTCACGAGCGGTCAGTAATCAAGCATCGCCCTCTGCTCAGCGCTGCGGTCGCGTTTGCGATTGGGATTCTCGCGGCGCGGACCCTTTGTCTGGGTTTCTGGGGCGCGCTGCTGCTGAGCGGCTTTTGTGTTGTATCTCTGGCTGCTCTGCGCCGCGTGCTGCATGACAACCTGCAGTCATTTCTGATTCTCCTTCTGGCCGGTGCCGCGGGCGCTGCGACTCAGGCATACCACACCACCGCCGCCGGCTCGCTTAGCCAACGGCTGGGGCAGGGTTCCACTCTTTGCACTATCTGCGGCACGGTCAGGGGAGAAACCGCTGTTGCCAGGGGCAAACCAGTCCTCGATACCGCTGGGGTTCGGCACAGGCAAGTCAGCACCATCCGAGTCAGCGTGGACCGCGCCGAGTCCAACGGGCGTGTGGTGCAAACCACGGGCGACGTAAGCGTGGCCGTAGATGGCGAGCTCAAAAGGGTCGCCCACGGCGACCGGGTGCGCGTGTTCGGGTCGGTTGCACTTATTAACCGTCAGAGCCCGTTCGGTCGCTATGCTGCATCGCAGGGCATTGTGGCAAGGATGTGGGTTTCCTGCACCGACGCGGTCAAGGTCGAAAAGGAAGGTGCGGGGTCGTTTTTCAGATTTTTGTATGCGGCCAAGCGGGCCTTTCGGGACCAGATCGACAGGTCTTTCCCGACCGCTCCGGACGAGGTGTCCGGAACGCCGCTGGTGCTGAAGGCTGTGCTGTTGGGTGACCGGGCGCGGCTGAGCCGGCGGCTTGAGGGTTTCTTTAGCAAGAGCGGCACAATGCACATTCTGGCTATCTCGGGGCTGCACGTCGCGATTGTTTACGCCGCCGTCTTCTGGCTCTGCCGCATACTTCTGGTGCGGGCCTCGGCGAGGCGGGTCATCGTGCTGGCTGTTGTCATTTCCTATGCCCTTATGACCGGGCTGCGCCCGGCTATTGCTCGCGCCACGCTGATGATTGTCATGTTCGAGGTGGCCGGAGCAACGAGATTTTCTCGAGACTCAATCAACGTGGTTGCCGCAACTGCACTGATTATTCTTGCCTGGGCTCCACAGCAGTTGTTCGAAGCAGGGTTCCAACTCACGTTCGTGGCGGTGCTCGGCATCATCTTGTTTGCGAGAGACATTGCAGGGCTGATGACAGGTGCCCCGGACGAAATGAAGCGGCTTGTGGAGCCTGAGCGCCGGAGCCGGTTCCGGAGCGCCGCCGGGAGGGCGCGAAAAGTCGTCGTCGGCGCGCTGGGCGTGTGTGCCGCGGCGACGCTCTGCGTGGCGCCGCTCCAGGCGTACTATTTCAATATAGTCACGCCGGTGTCTATCGTCGCCACCGCCGTGTTGGTTCCGGTCGTCTCTGTGCTCATTGCGCTCGGCTTCGTTTTCCTGGCGCTCGGGTCGTTGGTGCCGGTGCTGGCTCTTCCGGTGGCAAAGGTGATTGGCCTTGTTGCTGGTTTGTTTACCGCCACGGTTGAGCTCGCAAGCGAGGTCCCGTTCGGGCATGTTTTTGTTGGACCGCCACCGGAAGGATGGATATGGTTGTTTTATGGGGCGCTGCTGGCAGTTACGGCGAGAAGATGGTGCGGTGTGAGGGGTGCCCGCGCCATCCTGGCGCCGTCGTGTGTGATGTGCTTGTACCTTGGCTGGCGCGCCTTGGTGGGCCCTGGGCCGGAGCTTGCGGCGACGTTTGTGGACGCAGAGCATGGAATGTGCGCCGTAATCACTCGCGGGCAGCAGACGGTGGTCTTCGATTGCGGCTCGGGGACACCCTTCTCCACCTACGACGTTGGAAAAGGCCCCGCCGCATTGGAGCTCTGGCGGAAGGGTGTCAGCAGGATTGACCTCCTCGTCCTTTCGCACACCGATGCAGACCACGTGAACGGGGTGTCTTCGCTGCTCGACCGCTTCCCTGTGGGGCGGGTGGTGGCCAACGCCACCTTCGGGGAGGACGAGACGGGCCAGGAACTGATCCGGCGTTTCGAGCGTCGCGGCCTGCCCTTTACTGAAGTCGCCGCAGGCGACAGGATAAAGTTGCCGGGGCTGGAGATCGAGGTACTGTGGCCGCCAAAGGCGCAGGCCCAATGGCAACTGAACGCGGTGAACGACCGGTCGCTCGTGGCGCGTATAAAGTCAGGTGAACGAAGTCTCTTGCTTACTGCCGACATCGAACGGGCCGGAATGGGTGGGCTGCTCGCTACGAGCAGCGAACTGCGGGCGGAGGTGTTGTATGTCCCGCACCACGGCGCGAAGGAGCCGGTGCTGGACGAGTTCATCCAAGCTGTTAGTCCACACTACGCCGTGGTCAGTAACGAACGCCCGGAGAAAAACGAATGGAGAGAGGTAAAACGTCTGCTGGGGGGTGCTCGGGTGTATCATACCTTCGATCGCGGAAATGTTGAGTTCATCTCGACCGGCAGCGGGTGGCTCGTGCGCACGGAGAGATGAAGCAGAACGTGAGCAGCGCCATTCTCCCTAATTCTTCGCCTCAAAAGGGCGATAGAGCGGATCGCCTATGTTCATCGGCATCCAGCTCAGGTATCTTGCGGACGAGAGGGAGGCTTCGGCGAAGTTGCGGCCCTTGAGCAGGGCGTCGATGAGGGCGTCGGCCGCCGGAAATCCATCAAGCAGCGGCTCGTAGGCGACGCCCTGCACTGCGGTGGCGCCGTAAAACAGCATCTCGCCGACCCACCGGCTGTCCTTTTCGATTACGCTGCCGGCGCCAGAATGCAAGTGGGCGCCCACCGCACCACGGCCGAACCGGAAAGCCTTGTTCTTTGGCTGGAAACTGCCCTTGTACCAGCCGTAGTAAAAACCAATCTTCTGGTCCATCAGAGACAGGTCAACCACCTTGCTCTTGTTGTCCACCTTTACGGTGAGTCGGCCGTCTTCCCGTGCGATGCGGGCGGCGTTGAGGATCATCGTGTCGCCCTTCTTGTATGAACCTGACTTCAGGCCGCGGGTGTCGAAAAACGCGATACCCTCGACCCCTTTCTCCTCCGCCGCCATCGCCCGCCTCACCAGGTCATCTGCGATACTATCGTCCGGCCCGTCCAGCCGGCACACGCCCAGAATCCGGTCCACCGGTGTGAGTTTGGCCGCCTTGTTGTAGAGCGGGTTCGGGATGCGGCCTGTAATGGGGTATTCCTTGAAACGGGCAAGTGCCAATTCGGAATCCACTGATGCCCGCTCCCAGCCGGAATAGGGGGGGCGATTTGCACTGTGCTTGCTCTCCCCAATTCGCCATGGTATGCCGCGGACGAGCACAACGATGGTGGTGCGCTGGTGGTGTTGCAGATAATTGCGAACAGGCGCCAGCAGGTTTCGCTCGTAGTCGCGACGCGAAATCCAGCCACCAAGCGGCAGCTTGGCCCGCACGATGCCAGGGTCTTCTATGCCCCGCGCCGTGCAGTAATTGACCATAATGTTGCGAGCGTTTTCGGCCTCGGTGTTGAGCACGAACAGGACATTGCTCGACTTCAGGACGTAAGGTTCGGTTTTCACGATGACGGGGCCCGCCGGCTCGGAGTATTTCGGCGGTTCGTCGTCGGTAAAAGACCGCACCCAGTATTCGTATTCCTTGCCCTCTTCCAGGCCAGAGTCGAGGATTTCAGAGACCCCAGGCAGCCGTGGCCGCCAACGGCTGTGCACGGCGTGCATGACCCTCGGCCTCACCTGGTTGATAAGCAACCTCAAATACGGGTTTGCCTCTTCTTGGCCCGGTGCCTTACGGAAAACTTCATAACCGGCGACGTTGCTCTCCTCGCTCGGGGCCCAAGTGAGCCTGACGCGTGAGTGGTCGGACATAGCCCTGAGTTCTCCGGGCGGAGCGGGCCTGCCCTCGGCGCGCCGCCCGACCCGAACCTCAAGACGCTGAACCTGCCCGGAGGTCGGCGCTCTTGAGATGCGCTTTTCCCGCGCGACATAAGGATACACGCGGACAGAGTACGTCCTGCCCGGCTTGAGGTCCGTTATGGTGAACTCTCGTGTTCCGACTTCGAGGAGTTTTCTGATGTACCACGTGCGATGCAGAAGGCCCTGGTAAGTCCCATACTGAACCACCCAGCCGTCGATTCCGTCACCTTCCTCGGCCAGCCATGTAATCTTGGCGGCGTTACGGTTGGTGACAACGTCGACCGATTTCAATACGGTTGGTGCGGGCCTTGCTGCCGGCTCTGCACCGAGCGAGGCCAGGGACGCGTTTAGGACAAGCAAGAAGCAGAGCAATGACCGCATTATGTATCTCCTTGGGAAATAGCGAATAAGTGCAAAATCAACTTCGTCGCTCAGATGTATGAGCCATAAGGGACTCGACGAACTTCAAGCCAGGTGAAGGTGGTTATAAATAATTTTCGCCAGTTTTGGCGGGATGTTTTCCGCCTCGGCGAGTTGTCCCGCCGTGGCCTGTTCGATGGCCTTGAAGCTTCCGAGATGTTTTCTTAGTGCGGCGATCCGCTTGGGGCCGATTCCGGGGACATCTTCTAACGCCGAGTGCAGGAACTTTCGTTGGCGGAGTTTCTTGTGATATGTGATGGCGAACCGGTGTGCCTCGTCGCGGATACGCTCCAGCAGCAGCAACTCGCCGCTGTCGGATGGAAGCACTATGGGGTCGGTTCGGCCCGGTTTGAAGAAACGCTCAGTGCCAGTCCGTGTGCGCGGCTTGGCGATGCCGACCAGGTCGGTGTGTTCCAGACCGAGTTCCCCCAGTGCGTGGCGGGCCGTGCTGACCTGCCCGGCGCCGCCGTCCACCAGGATAAGGTCCGGGAGGTCTTCACGGTGGCGATAGCGCCGCCCGATTACTTCGCGCATCATCGCGAAGTCGTCCTGTGCTTTGACTGTTCTTATCTTGAACCGCCTGTACCGGGCCTTGTCCGGTGCGGCGTGGGTGTATGCGGCGAGCGAGCCGACGGCGGTTTTCCCGCCGGTGTTCGAGATGTCGAAGCATTCGATGCGCCTCGGCACTTTGCACAGTTCGAGCAATCCTTTTAAGGAGGCGAGCAGCTCTTTCGCCCTTCTTTTGCTGGTGTGCCGAGCCTCGAACGAACTTCGCGCGTTTCGGCAGGCCATCTCGAGCAGTTGGCGGCGGGTGCCCCGCCTGGGGACGGCAATCTTTACTGCCGCCCCCCTCATTTCGCTGAGCCATTCCTGGATGGTGCTGCGGTCGGCAGGCTCGACGGGCACGAGGATTTCGCCCGGGGTGAACCTCATCTGCCCGTAGAACCGCCGCAGAAATTCGCCCAGCAACTCGGCGTCGATGAGGCCGTGCCCCTCGAACTCGTTTGTTGCGACGTCTTCCAATCGGCCGGCCCGGACAAACATCGCCTGGAACGCCACCTTCCCCGCCTCGCGGAACATACCGAACACGTCCCTGTCCACATCCCGGTCAGACGTGATCTTCTGTTTCTCGATGGTGCGTTCTATCGCGTCGATCCGGTCGCGGAGTTGTGCGGCCATTTCGTACTCGCGGTTCTCGGCGGCGGACTTCATTTTCGCACGAAGCGCCCGCAGGACGTCGTCGTTTTTTCCCCGGAGAAACAGGATGGCGTCGTTGAGCATCTCCCGGTAAGCGTTTTCATCGACCTCACCGGAGCACGGTGCCATGCAGTTGCCCATCTGCGCGTTGATGCAGGGGCGGGTGCGTTTGCCGAACACGGTGTTGCTGCACTTGCGGACGGGGAAAACGGAGTTGACGAACCTGACTGCTTCCCTCCCTGCCTTGGCCGAGGAATACGGGCCGAAGTAGAATACACCGCGCTGCCCCTTGCGTTGCTCGACTTCTGCGCGCGATGCGGCTTTCTTTGGAAACTGAATGCGTGGAAAGGGTTCGTTCAGGTCGATTTTCAGGCTGATGTACGTTTTCTCGTCGCGGAGGCGGATGTTATACCGTGGTCGGAACTGCTTGATGAGGTTGTTTTCGAGTATCAGTGCTTCTTTCTCGCTTCCCGTCACCACGAAGTCGATGTCTGCGATCCGAGAGACCAGCAAATCATGGAAAGCGCGGTTATCTCCGCTGCGACGGAAATACGACCGCACCCGCGCCCGGAGGTCGTTCGCCTTGCCCACGTAGATGACCTCCTGCCGCGCATCTTTCATGATGTAAACGCCCGGCGCAGCGGGGAGCGCGGTGACTTTGTTTTCCAGATCCTTCATTTGAACATCAAGTATCCGGTTGCTCGCTTACTCCTCTGCTTCTTCTATGTTTTTTCTGCGCTCGAGCAGTTGGTGCACCCGCTGCATGTTCTCCCGATACTCGTCTCGAGGGTCAAGCGCTGCGGCGTAGGTGTAACTGGACAGGGCCAAGTCCAGGTTGCCGGCTACTTCGCTGCAAAACCCGAGCGCATTCAACGCCGCGTCGTCTTCGGGGTTTTCCTCAATCGCCTTGGTCAGTTCCATAATCGCCTCGCCGGGGCTCGCGAGCAGATTGTCGATGCCTCGCCTGGTGTGGCGGGGGCCGAACAGCCCGGGCCTCGGCACCTTGACACGCACTTTCCTGGGTGAGATGTCGTGGACAAATGACCGCACACAGGCGCGCAGAAGCGCTCGTCTGAGTTTCTCGGCCTGTGGAAGCTTCTGTGCGATTTTCCGCTTGTCCTCGATTGTCGGCCTTTCTGTAACGCTGAATACTTTCAGCGTCTTGCCGGCTGTGCCGGTGAAGGTCACAGCGACCTCGGCCGTGTGGGTCTTGAGGGTTTCAAACTGGCGCTCCGCCGTCCCCTCCGTAATCCGGCAGGACACCCGCCCCGAAACGACGCCCTGAGCGTCGGCCGCGGGGGTGGCGAGTTGGTACCGGGCGCTGTCGCGGATTTCGGCGGCCAGCATCGAGGCCACGTTCTGGGCGTCGAGCTGCGGAGTTCTGTCCCTGCTGGTGAACTTCCCGACGGCTACCGTGCTGACGTTTTTCAGGCCGGGGACCAGGGGCGGCACTTCCGCCTCGATGGTAACTACCCTGGCGCACCCTGATGCCAACAACACGGCCAATCCCACGCTGTTCCACACTTTCACTTTTTCGCTCCTAATACTTCCGGCCTCCGCAGGCTCTATGCCGGCCCGCTTTTTTGCTAAAGCGTTCCGCCAGGCTCCGATAACAAACAGGTGGAAGCCTGTTGGCCGAGAGGTCAAATGAGCTACCGTTCATCGCACACAAGCCGGGGCAATCGGCGGACCCGTGGCGGCGCCGGCCGTCGCAACGGGAGCCGAGCCAGACTCAACGGCCCCCACGCGCGGGTGCGAATCTGCCTGGGCTGTGACCGGCCCTTCAAGTCGCGTGGGCCATGGAACAAGCTCTGCGGCCGTTGCCGGCAGCGGAACGGGGGGCACGAAAAGACAAGAACGTACCGCGTCCCGGATGAATGGCCCGTCTCGGCCTTCAACTTGTTCGACGATTCTTAGGCCGCACCTCCGAGTTCGATCTCGCCGGTAAACACCTCTACCGCCGGGCCGGTCATGTAGACGCAATTATCTGCGGCCCATTCGATCTCCAAGTCACCGCCGACCAGGTGTGTGAGCACTTTCCTGTCCGCCCAGCCGTTGAGGGCGCAGGCGACAACGGCGGCGGACGCACCGGTCCCGCAGGCGAGGGTCTCTCCAGCGCCGCGTTCCCAGGTGCGCGAGCGCAGTTCGTTTGGCGAGATAACCTGCACGAACTCCACGTTTGTGCGCTCCGGAAACAGTGGGTGATTTTCTATCAGCGGGCCGTGCTCGCGGACGGGGTAACCGGACACGTCGCCAACCCGGACTACGGTGTGTGGATTGCCCATCGAGACGCATGAAATTTCGAACACCTTACCGCCAGCGTGAAGCTTTTGGCGCAACACCCGGCCCGGGCTGTCTGCATGAGATTTCATCGGAATGTCGCTGCGTTTTAGCCTGGGCTCGCCCATGTTTACGCGCACCGTGTGGGCGTTGCCGTTTGTCACGGTCAGGCCCAGTTTTTTAGCCCCCGCCTTCGTTTCCACCTCGAGTTCCGTCTTGTCGGTCAGGCCGCGGTCGAACACGTACTTGCCTACGCCCCGGATTCCGTTCCCGCACATCTCTGCCTCGCTGCCGTCGGGGTTAAAAATTTGCATCCTGAAGTCGGCGGAGTCTGACGGCAGGATGAGGATGAGGCCGTCGGCGCCCACGCCGAAGTGCCGGTCGCTGACCAGGCGGGCAGCCGCCGGCAGATCAGGGACGGTCTCCTCGAAGCCGTTGACGCACACATAGTCGTTGCCGCATCCATGCATCTTCGTAAATTTCATCCGGCGCAGCCTTTTCTCCGACAGTTTTGCTTCGACCGCGGCAACTCTCATTATCACAAAAGCACGGCTCCGAATCAACGGCCTTGACAGCGTTATGCCGAGGCGCTACGTTCCACCAAAACGAGTTGCGGTCTAATTGCTTTTTAAGATGAGAGGAGGAGCCATGAACATCGTATTAGTGGTTTTCGATTCGCTTCGCAAGGACTCTGTCGGCCGTTACGGACAGCCATACAGGGGGAAGGTGAACCCGCCGAACTTCGATGCATTGGCTGAGGAATCGCTGGTGATGACGCGGGCCTATCCCGAATCGCTGCCTACCCTGCCGACGCGGCGGGCGCTCTACACCGGGCGCAGGGTCTATCCTTTTCACCATGCGGACTTTGATCTCAAGGGCGATTTCGTCGGAGCGCCCGGCTGGGGCCCAATTCCGGAAGAACAGCCCACCATGGCCGAGACCCTGCGCCAAGCGGGCTACCGGACGGGCCTGGTAGCAGATGTCTATCACATGTTCAAGCCGTCGAAGAACTACACCCGTGGATTCGACCAATGGACGTTCCTTCGCGGCCAGGAAACTGACCCGTCCCGCAGCGGCCCGGCCCCGTCGAAGGAGGAAATCGAATACTGGCTGCCCAAGGAGCTGCGGAGCGAGGGGAACATCAATTTTGTCCGAACGGCATTGCTCAACATGATTGGCCGGGTGCATGAGGAAGATTATTTCAACGCACGAGTGCTGATTGAGTCGGCAAAGTGGCTGGAAGAAAACAAGGACGCTGACGATTTCTTTCTCACGGTGGAAAGTTTTGACCCGCACGAACCGTGGTTCGTGCCGGAACACTACCGCAGGATGTACGACCCAAGCGATGGCCGCGAGCAGGTGTGTTCGCACTACAACGACTGCAGCAGCTGGCCTGAAGAACTGCTGAGGCGGACGCAGGCGAACTACAGCGGCCTGGTCACAATGTGCGACCGCTGGTTCGGCCACTTTATGGATACCCTCCGCAGCACCGGCCTTATCGACAACACGCTGGTTATCTTCACTGCCGACCACGGACACTCGATTGGCGACGGGAACTACATAGGCAAGCGTGGCTATCCGTCGGGGCCGGAGGTGTACGACATCCCGCTGTTCATCCGCCACCCAGATGGCAGGGGCGCTGGTAAGGAGAGCGACTTGTTCCTCCAGCACCACGACCTGACGGCGCTGATTCTCGAGGAGGCCGGCGTGGAGCCGCCCGAACCGCTCGACGGGGTTTCGTTCTACCGCGCGGCGCTGGAAGGCGGAGAGCCTGTCCGCGACCACGTGACCGTAGCATGGGGCTCGGCCGTCACTGTGGTTGATGACAGGTGGTGGCTGAACTGCAAGGTGGACGGTTCCGGGGTTTTCCTGCGTGACCTGAATGCAGAACAGCACTTCACCTCGAACGTCGGAGACAAGCACCCCAAAGTGGCAGACGACCTGTTCACCAAGGCGGTTGAGGATGCCGTCGGCGGTCTCCCGGAATGGCTGGTGGATTTGGCAACGCGCGATGCTGACGCCCCAGGCTGCAGCGAACTGGCCGTACGACCGAAATAAGACCAATAAGAACTCGTTGGGCGCGTCGGCTGCGGCTATGTCGAAAGATCTCTTGTGAGTTCCGGCGGCGCGCTCTGCAAACCCAGACATACGAAGCACAACCAGGTGCCGTGCCGGTGAGAAAGGGGAAGGGCGGCGTGATTCAGGGCGTGATATTTGACATGGACGGCGTATTGGTGGACTCCGGCAAGTTCATGTGCGAAGCTGCCATACGCATGTTCGCCGAACGCGGGCTGACCGTGAAGCCCGAGGACTTCCTGCCGTTCGTGGGAGCCGGTGAGAACCGATACCTGGGCGGCCCGGCGGAGAAATACGGCTTTCCAATCGACATCGAACGTGACAAGGCGAGGACGTATCAAATCTACGCGGAGAGCGTCAAGGGACGGCTGGAGCCGCTGCCGGGTGTTCGTGAGTTCATCCGCGTGTGCCGCGAGCGCGGGCTGAAGTTGGCTCTGGCGACCAGCGCGGATGAAACGAAAATGCTGGTCAATCTCAGGGAGATAGGTGTCCCGTTGGAGACGTTCGACGCCACCGTCAACGGGCTGGAAGTAGAAAGGAAGAAACCTGACCCGGAGATATTTGTGGTGGCCGCGCGGAGGATGGGCGTATCTCTCCGGAGCTGTTTGATAGTGGAGGACGCGGTAAACGGCGTTGCTGCGGCAAAGGCCGCCGGGGCGCGGTGCCTCGCGCTTCTTACTTGTTTTTCCGCGGGTGAGCTGTCGGAGGCGGACTGGCTTGCCAATACCCTTGCCGAGGCGCCGGATGACGTGTTCAATTGGTGAGCACTCAGCTCTGACAAGAGCCGGCTGGCAGAAGCGCTAATAATTCCGCAATTAAAATTCTTGATTCTCTCGAAGGCGGGTCATAACATAATGGCGTTATGTGCGATTTGTCCACTTGCTTGGGAGGTGTTACTCGATGAAGAAGGTTAAGGTTGGCGTTATCGGTACGGGATTTATCGGGCCAATTCACGTGGAGTCTTTGCGGAGGCAGGGCAACATCGAGGTGCTGGCGCTGGCGGAAGTGAACAAGGAGACCGCGGAGTCGAAGGCGGACGCCCTGGGCATTCCGCGTGCGTACGGGAACTACAAGGACATGCTCAAGGACGACGACATCGTCGCGGTCCACAACTGCACGCCCAACAACCTCCACTATCCGATCAACTGTGACATCCTCAACGCTGGCAAACACTGCGTTTCGGAAAAGCCGCTTGCAATGGACTCGAAGCAGTCGAAGGATCTGGTCAGGCTGGCCGAGAAATCGGGCTTGGTGAACGTGGTGAACTTCAACTATCGCTTCAACGCGGTCATCCAGCACGCGCGGCTGATGATCAAGAAGGGGATGCTGGGCGAAATCTGGAACGCGCGCGGCACATACGTCCAGGACTGGCTTATTTACCCCACTGACTACAGCTGGCGGATCGACCCGAAACAGGCTGGTGAGAGCCGCTGCTTCGGCGACATCGGAAGCCACTGGTGCGACATGGCCCAGATGCTCATGGACACGCACGTCACCGAGGTAATCGCCGAGACGATGAAGGTGTATAACACCCGCAAACGCCCGAGACACGAGGTAGAGGCGTTCGCCGGGAAGAAACTGAAGCCGAAGGACTACAAGTCTTATCAGGTCAAGACAGAAGACTTGGCGGTGGTAATGATGAGGTTCGCCAATGGTGCCACCGGCAGCACCACCACCAGCCAGATTAGCGCCGGGTTCAAGAACGGCTTCACCTTCGCCATCGACGGCTCGAAGTGCTCCATCGCGTGGGACCAGCAACGGCCGAACGAACTGTGGGTCGGCCATCGGGACCAGCCGAACGAGACCCTGCTCAAGGACCCATCGCTGGTTCTGCCCGAAGCGCAGGAGTTCGCCCACTACCCCGGCGGCCACCCCGAAGGATACGACGTCGGCACCAGGAACATGGTGCAGCTTGCCTACAAGGACATCCGCCGCGGCAGGCCGCGCAAGAACCCGCTCTACGCGCAGTTCAAGGACGGGCACGTCGAGATGGCCATCTGTGACGCGGTGATGGCCAGTGCGAGGAACCGCAGATGGACGAAAGTGAGGTACTGATGCTGCCGAAAAAGTACGACGCCATAATTGAACAGTGCAAGGCCGCTCTTAAAGAACTTTACGGCGACAGGTTTGCCGGCCTTGTCCTCTACGGCTCGATGGCGCGCGGCAACTACGACGAGGAGAGCGACATCGACCTGTTGGTGCTGCTGCACGGAGAGGTAGATGTCTACCGCGAAGTCGGGCCGATTGTCGACGCGCTATTCCCCCTGCAGCTGGAGAGCTCTCATTACATCTCTGCGCAAGCAATGTCCCTCGATGACTACCAGAATTGCCGCTGGCCCTTTTACCTGAACGTCCGGCGGGAGGGCGTGGCGCTGTGAGGGAGCAAAACCCAGACCCGACCTACACAGCGCACTGTCTGGCTCTGGCGGACCGAGCACTGGCCGCGGCCCGGAAGCTCGAGGCGGAGTACCCGGAGTCCGCGGTGGGCCGGGCTTACTACGCGGCCTTCTACGCCGCAGAGGCCGCCCTGTGGACCAAGGGCGTGTACTGCCGTACGCACCGCGGTTTGGCGGCCGCCCTGCGCGAGCATTTCGTGCAGACTGGGTTGCTGACGCCAAACCACCTCCAGAACGTGCAGAACCTGTTTCAGTTGCGAATGGCGGGTGACTACCCGCGGTTCCGGCGAGAGATCGCCGTCCAAGAGGCCCACGAGGCTGCCCAGATGGCGGAGCAGTTCATCGCGGAAGTTCGAACCCTAATGAACAAGGAGGAGGGAAAATGAAACTGGGCGTATTTATGGCGGCGTTTGGTCAGCAGAAGTTCGAGCAGGCGCTCGATTATATCAAGGATTCCGGCCTCGACGCGGTCGAAATCGGAACGGGCGGATACCCCGGCGGGCCGCACTGCCCGGTGGTTTCGCTCCTCAAGAGCAAAAAGAAGCTCGATGAGTGGAAGGCGAAGGTGCCCGACCGAGGGCTGGAGATAAGCGCTCTCTCGTGCCACGGTAACCCGCTGCATCCGAACAAGGCGCTCGCCAAAAACCACCACGACGCGCACCGAAATACCGTCAAACTCGCCGAAAAACTTGGCGTCAAGACCGTGGTCAACTTCTCCGGCTGTCCCGGAGCTAGCGAAAAAGCCACAAGGCCCAACTGGGTCACGTGCCCTTGGCCGGAGGACTTCTCCGAAATTGTAGAGTGGCAGTGGGAGAAAAAGGGCATCCCATACTGGAAGGCCGAGGCCAGGTTCGCCAAGAACCACGGCGTCCGTATCGGCTTCGAGATGCATCCCGGCTTCGTGGTCTATAACACCGAGACGATGCTGCGGCTCCGAAAGGAATGCGGCAACAACCTCGGCGCCAACTTCGACCCCAGCCACTTGTTCTGGCAGGGGATGGACCCGCTGGTCTCCGTAAAAAAACTCGGTAACGCCATCTTCCACGTCCACGCAAAGGACTGCCGCGTTGACCCGCAGAACACCGCCGAAAACGGCGTGCTCGATACCAAGCACTACAGCGACGAGCTCAACAGGTCGTGGATTTTCAGAACTGTCGGTTACGGACACGGCGCCGAGTTCTGGACTGATTTCGTCAGCACCCTTCGTGCCGTGGGCTACGACGGCGTCATGTCCATCGAGCACGAAGACAGCCTGATGAGCATGAACGAGGGCTTCCAGAAGGCCGTCAGTTTCCTTCAGGGCGTCCTGCTCAAGGAAAAGGTTGGCGCCATCTGGTGGGCGTAGGCCGGAGAGCGGTGGTCAATGCACAGTGTTTAGAGGGGGGTGCACCATGACTGCGAGGAGAATCGTTGCCGCGGTGTTGGGGTGTGCTCTGTTCGCGCCGCTGTGTGGAGCTGCGTTCGCGCGCCCCATGCGGCAGAAGATGCCTGATCCCGGCAAGGGCTACAAGTGGCAGACGATTGCGAAGGGGCAAGGCCTCAAGCCGGCTGACATCAAACAGCTCGGCCGCAACAAAATCCTCGTCACCAACGAGGCATACAAACAGGTCTTCACTCCCTACATCAAGTCAGGCATCCCCCTGTTCATCACGTCGGACTCGCTCCTCAACGCGTTTCACGTCCTGTACGAAGAGTCGGTTCTACGCATGGAGAACGCGAACGCGCGCAAGCTGCCAGAAATCCTGCGTTTCATCTGGAATAACCTCGAAGCCATCGACGCGGGCATGAAGGGCAAGCCGAAGCTGGTGGCCGCCGCCAAGAGACGAGCGCAGGTCGTCATCGGAACCGCGCTCAGGCTCCTCGGCGACAAAACCATGAAACCCGACAATGCGGTCGCCACGCTCATCGACGCCGAAGTCAAGCGCGTCATCGAGGCAAAGGCCACAATGAAGCCCAAGTGGCTCGGCCCGCCCGATGATCCCACCTTCACCGCGCTCGATTACTCCCGTTACCGCCCGCGCGGATTCTACACGAAGTCCGACGACCTCAAGCGCTATTTCAGGGCCCTGAGCTGGCTCCAGTCCATTCCGTTCCGCCTGTCGAAGGACGAGGAACTCCTGTCGATTCTGATGATGGGCAACTGCGTGACGTACAACCGTTTCCGCAACGACCCCTCGAAGCTGAAGGAGTACCACGATTTCTTCCGATGCTACTCACAGTTCGTCGGGGTCGGAGACGACTGGGACCTGATGACCGCGGCACAGGTTGCGCAGAACAAGAATGATCTGGACCCCGGTTCGCTCCCGCGCAAGCGGAGCAGCCTGCTTGAACGCGCCAAGAACTACGGCAGAGCTCCAGCAATCAACGACCAGATTCGCTTCGCACCGGAGGACCCAACCAAGACGGCCGAGCCGAACTTCCGCATCATCTCGGCATACCGCACACCCGACGCGATCCTCTTCCACCGCACGACCGACCTGCGCCAGTTCGAGCGCCCTTTCCCGGCGGGCCTCGAGCTCTGCGCCGCGCTCGAATCCTCCTGGGCCAGGTCGAAGCTCGAATACAAGGACAAGCAAAAACTCCTGGCAACCATTGACAGGTGCAGGGCCTCCTTCGAGGGCGAAAGCCTGTATTGCCGCTACCTCGATTGCCTGGCGGCGCTGCTCGACAAGCCGGAGCCGGACGCGCCGGAATTCATGACCCGTGACTCGTGGCAGATAAAGAGCTGTCAGACGGCGCTCGGCGGCTGGGCGCAGCTCCGCCATACCTGGGCCTTGCAGGCAAAGCAAACGGTCATGTATCTGGGAATGGCGCGCAAGCCGGCCGGGTTTGTGGAGCCGGAGCCGGAGTTCTTCGCCCGCATGGCCCGGTTCGTCCGAGACACCGAAGGGCTGCTTCGACAGGCAGGTGCGTTCACGCCGGACACAACGAGCCTGGTGGCCGACCTCCGAATCGCGGCGGACCTGATCGAGAAGAAGGACATCGCTCACAAGGGCAAGGCTGCACTGAAAGAACTGAGCCTAAAGGAGGGGATGCTCCTTTCCAAGATCGAGTGGGTCTTCTGGGCCGCCAAATTGAGACCGCCCGACGACGAGGAAAATATTCCCAAGTTCTTCGGCAAGCTCACGAGGGAACTCAGACAACTGGCGGACCAGATTGAAAAAGGCCAGGTCCCCGACAGCCCCGCCTTGAAAGAAGCGCTCAAAGAAGCGGCCGTGGACGTGCAGCCCCTCTGGAGAAGGCTGGGCGACCTTTGCCTCAAGCTGGAGGCGCTGGCCCACAAGCAGCTCCGCAAGCGCCCCTTCTGCGCCGCAGACGAGGCCTTCATCAAGGGATACGGCGAGGTGCTCGCACGTATAATGTTGTACGGTGGGAACTCTTATCTCACCCCGAACGACGATGCCCCGCGCGTCGTCGACGTCTTCTACAATCCGATGTCCAGCAAATGCCTCGAGGTCGGCGTCGGCAGGGCGCGGGCGATATACGCCCTCTACCCCCTGAAGGGCGGCGAGGTCCTCTGTCGCGGCGCGGTCATGCCGTACTACGAGTTTCAGAGTTGGACGCGCCTGACCGATAGAGAATGGCAAAGGCTGTTGGACTCGCCGAAGCGGCCGGGCATCCCGACGTGGGTGAAGTCGATTGTAGCGGGCCGCGAGCTACGCAAGCCAACCCTGAAAAGTGACTGACCCCGAAATAGGCCGTAAGTCCCGTTGGAGTCGATATTCCCATCACGGGCTTGCAGATCGGCGTCAGAGCTGCATCAATTACCTCTTGTCCGAGTACTGCGTCTCTCAAATGCCCGGTATTCGGACTATCGACTCGGCCCAGCAATTCCGCAACTTGAGTTTTTGAAGGGCGGCAAGCGCGGCAGCGTGAGGCCCGCTCGCGCCTGCCGCAGTTGTTCCACGGTTGGCCGTTGCTTCGGGGGAGCTTGGTCCGCATGGCACGCGTGTGTGGGAAGGCGGACCGCCGGTGCGTGCGCGGTCACAAGCACGTGTCGCTGTGTCTGGCGGCGCGTACGAGGCGGGGCTATTTGTTCATTCTGAGACTCGCGGCGAGTTGTTTGAGGCGGGCCGCGGTGGCGGCGAAGAATTTTTTGTAGCCCTCGCAGTAGTGGCTTCGGCCGTCAGGCGCGCGGTCGCGCGGACAGCCTCCGTGGCACATCTGCCACCACTCACACTCGCGGCATTCCGCTGGGACTTGCAGCTTGAGTTTCCCGAATTTCTCCTCCCGCACGTTTTCGAGATACTGCTTCAACGGGCGCTCGCCGATGTACCCCAACAGCCATTCGGGCCGGCCGAAGAAGTCGCAGGGGAACACCTCGCCGGCCCGTTCAATCATCAGGTAGTCGCTGCACCGCGCGTGGTACGTACACGTGGTTGGCTGGCCGGTCACGTAACAGGCAATGGCACTGTCGATGTTGCGCTCGGACACTTTGCGAACGTCATCTTTCCACCACTCATCGAATATGGCGATGAGGAAATCGCCGAACTGCTCGCCGGTGATGCTTTCCGCGGTCAGGCTGCCGTCGTCGCGTAGTTCGCGGCAGGGAATGAACTGGAGATTGTTGAAGCCCCGGCTGACAAACCAGCGATAGACCTCAGCGGCGCGGCCGACGTTGGCCTGGCTGACAACAGACAGGACGTTGAACTCGACGCCGAACTGCCTGAAGAGTTGTGCGGCGCGCATTGCTGCGTCGAAGGAGTTGCCACGCATGGTTTGATGTATATCGCGGGGCCCGTCGATGGAGAGGCCGACGAGGAACTTGTATTCGGCCAGGAACCTTGCCCACCGGCGGTCGATCAGCACGCCGTTGGTCTGAAAGGCGTTGCCAACGACCTGACCGCGGCCGCCGTGTTTGGTCTGGAACTCAACAACGCGCCTGAAGAAATCCAGGCCGGCGAGGGTCGGCTCGCCGCCCTGCCAGCAGAAGATCGATTGCGGCATGCGATACGAAAGAAACTCAGCCGCCATTTTTTCCAGGATGTCGTCGTCCATGACGTCGGCGGCGCGTTTTTGCGGGTCGAGGTGACCGTCGAACCGTTCCTCAGTCCCCAGGTAGAAGCAATACTTGCAGCGCAGGTTGCAACGGTCACCGACAGGCTTTATGAGCAGTTGGAATTGGCGCATCCTTTTCCCCGCCACCACAACACGGGGCGACACAGGAAGGAGCAGATTTGACCTGCCCGGCCTGTGACACCTCAGGCGGCAAAAACCCGAACACGGCGAGGAAAGTCAGGCAAGCCGCTTTCTTATCAGTCCCTGACCTCTACCGACTCGGTCATCGCGCGCAGTCGTCCGAGCAGTTGACGATCCATCAAGGCGCCAAACAGGATGTTGCCATCGCGTTGGGTTTCGTCGAGGACTTGGGCGTTCCCTCGCAGGAAACTAATGAGCCTGCCGTCGCCGGGGCTGGACCAGACCCTGACTTCGACGAAGCGCTTCGACATCTGCGCCGCGACCCACTGGGAGACCTCCTCGAGACCCTGCCGGTTGAGCGCTGAGATTAGTATATGCTCTGGGCTTTGGTTCTTCAGTATCAGCAGCCTCGCCTCGTTGTTCACTACGTCGGTTTTGTTGAGCACAGTGAGGACCGGGCGCTCGGCGCAGCCGATCTGGGCCAGCACGTTCTTCACGCTTTGCATCTGTTCCTCGCAATGGGGGTGGCTTGCATCGGCCACGTGTATGAGCAGGTCGGCCTGAGTCGCGTCCTCCAGGGTGGCGTGGAAGGATGCTATGAGGTGATGTGGCAGGCGACGGATGAAGCCGATGGTGTCGCTGAGAACCGCGAACCGGTTTTTCTGTACTTCCCACCTGGCAGACTTGGTGTCGAGGGTGGCGAAGAGCTGGTCTTCCACACGGACGTGGGTACCGGTGAGGGCGTTCATCAGGGTGGACTTGCCGGCGTTTGTATATCCCACGAGAGAGACGGTAAAGGCGGTGTGCCGCGCTTCGACCTCGCGTTCGATTCGTTTCTGGATATTCTTGAGTTCGCTCTTCAGTTTGCCGGCTCGCTTCCTGACCAGCCTGCGGTCGGTTTCGAGCTGTTGTTCGCCGGGGCCACGGGTACCGATGGCACCCTCCAACCGCTCGAAGTGCGCCCACATTCCCGTCAGGCGGGGATACGTATATTCCAGTTGGGCGAGTTCGACCTGCAACTTGGCTTGTTTGGTGCGAGCGTGTGCGGCAAAAATATCGAGGATGAGTTCGCTGCGGTCAACCACCTTGGTGTCGAGCAGTTCCTCCAGGTTTCGGATCTGCGCCGGCGTCAGGTCGTGGTCGCAGATGACCGTGTCGGCGTCTGTTTCCGCGATGAGGTGCCGGACTTCTTTTGCCTTGCCGGACCCAATATATGTGGAGGCGTTGAAATGGGTGCCGCGCTGAGTTGCGGGTGCAGCTACTTCGGCGCCGGCGGTTTGGGCCAATTGGCGGAGTTCGTCCAGAGGGGACTCGTTATCGGCCGCCGAGCCGGACGTTATCAGGCCGAGTAGTATGGCGCGTTCCTTGCGCCGGGCCCGCTTGCCGGGGGTCAATTCTGCCATCGATCTAAATTATAAACCGGTGGGGATGCGAAGTCAAACAGCGGGGACGGCCAGCGAGATCCTGCCCGACACCAAGGCTTCGGTCCGAGGCGATGAGGCATTCGCCAGAGACGAACCACCGACACCTAGCCAGGCGGCGGCTGAACGGACGCGCCCTGTACCAAGACCTGGACTTTTTCCTTCATCGCGCAGCCGGGCTTAAACTTGACACGCGCGCGCGCCGGAACGTCCACCGTCTCCTTGCTGCGTGGGTTCCTGGCCTTGTGAGCATTGCGGGTTCGGGTCTCGAAGACACCGAACTCCCTCAACTCGATCCTGTTGCCGGCGCTCAACTGGTCGATGATCTGGTCAAGAAAACACTGCACGGCGTCTTGGGCGTCGTTCTGCTGGCAGTTGCACTTCTCAGCCAGGGCACATACCAAGTCCTTCTTGGTCACGGTAGCCATATGACCCCTCCAGAAAAAGACGGCGGCAAGATGAGAACTACCGCTATCTCAAGTCCATGTACTTCAACTAATTATACCGCCCGGCTGGGCTTGCGTCAAACACGACTGCCAATTGAAGATTCACAGCAATGGTACGGGGGAGGTCTGAAGCCGCATAACGAAACTCATCTGGCGCCCGGCTCCCAAGCCAGGTCTCGGCCGGCAGGACGGTATGTCGTCGTTATGACTCGGGAGGTTGCGGCTTTTCTTCCCCGGTTTGAGTTTCGTCTTGGTGGCTGGTTTCTTGGTCGGGGGTTTCCTCGTCGGTGGGGAGTACGGTCTGCCCGAACTCCGAATCCTTGGCGTCACCGGGGGCCGATTCCTCGGTTTGCCGCCGCTCTTGGTCTTCTGCTGACTCGGTTACCTGTGGCTCCTTCATACTCAGCGCGATTTTCCGCTCCTGGGGGTCCACCCGGAGGATTCGGACCTCGACCTCGTCTCCCTCTTTGACCAGGTCCTCGGGCGACTCCACTCTTTCCTCGGCTAACTCGGAGACATGCAGCAGGCCCTCTAGGCCGTCCTCCAGTTCGACGAAGACGCCGAAGTTGGTTACCTTTGTGGCCTTGCCCTTGAGCGTACTGCCAGCGACGTACTTCGCCGGGATGCGGTCGAGCCACGGGGCTGGGGTCAATTGCTTCATCCCCAGCGCCACCCGCTTCTTTTCCTGGTCCACAGAAAGGACGATGGCCTCGGTCTTCTCGCCTTTCTTGAGGATTTCGGAGGGATGATTGATCTTTTTCGTCCACGAGATGTCCGACACGTGGAGCAGGCCGTCTATCCCCTCTTCGATCTCAATGAACGCGCCGTAGTTAGTCATGTTGCGCACGCGGCCCTTGATGACGGTTCCCTTGGGGTATTTTTCCGCGACCAGTGTCCAAGGGTTGATCTCCGTCTGCTTCATTCCCAGCGAAATCTCCTCCTTCTGCTTGTTGATGTCCAAGACTACCACATCGACCATGTCGCCGATGGCCACGACCTCGGACGGTTGCGCGATCCGGCGCGTCCACGACATCTCAGAAATGTGCACCAGGCCTTCCACCCCTTCTTCGAGTTTGACGAATGCGCCGTAACTCATTACGTTTACCACTTGGCCGCGTGTCTTGCTGCCGACGGGGTATTTCTCCTCCACATTGTCCCATGGGCTGGGCTCCTTCTGCTTGAGCCCCAGCGATATCCGCTCGCGGTCCGTGTCGATATTGAGGATCATCACTTCGATCTCTTCGTCGATGGCAACCATCTCGGACGGGTGGCTGATGCGGCCCCAACGCATGTCGGTGATGTGGAGCAGCCCGTCGATGCCGCCCAGGTCGACAAAGGCGCCGAAATCGGTGATATTCTTCACCACGCCCTTGCGCAACTGGCCGACCTCGATTTCCTTCATCAATTCCTGCTTCATCTCCTCGCGCTTCTCTTCGATCACCCGGCGCCGGGAGACGACAATGTTGCGCCGGCCCGTGTCGATCTTGATGATCTTGCAGTCAATGACCTGGCCGATGTAGCGGCCGATGTCTCCGGAGCGCCTGATGGAGACCTGTGAGGCGGGCAGGAACACGGGCACGTCGATGTCCACCAGCAGTCCGCCCTTGATCTTTCGCATTACCCGGCCCTTGACCACGTCCCCCTCCGCGTGCGTCTCCGTTACCCGTTCCCAGCCGCGGATGCGGTCCGCCTTACGCTTCGACAGCGCCACCAAGCCAGACTCGTCCTCCACCGCCTCGAGCAGCACTTCGACGTGGTCGCCAACCGAAGGCACCCCCTCCGTGAACTCCGAGGCTGCAACAATCCCCTCCGACTTGTACCCCACGTCCACAACCACATCGTCCCCGTGCACATTAATTACCTTGCCATCGATGATTCTGTTGACTCCAAAATGCTGCATAGAGTCTTCATACAGTTTTTCCTCGCCGCCCTCGGTTTCATGTACGCCTGAGAAAACCGCCTGGACCTCCACGTCGATTGCTTCTTTGTCACTGTCCAGTTCCTTGATTAGATCCTTGTTCATAGTCATAAGAAAAGCTTTCTAACCTTCAATACTGACCAAAAAACGCGCACGGCAGGTCTTCCACTACGGAAGATACACCACCTGCGCGGCACGCAGGCGCTCACCTTGAACTGCCTATTACCAACCTATAATAACCGAACTTGACCAATAGTCAAGGAGCCAAAGGGTCCCTAATTGGAACTGCGCAGGTACATCATACCTGCAACTCCGGTGTTGATTCTGGCGGCCGCGGCTCAATCGCGGAACTCTACCGGAGCCGCCGCATTATTTGCCGGTCCAGAAGGAGTATCGCAAGCCCATACACCACGGCACCGCCGCACGCGGGGATCAATAGCCCGACAAGGCGAGCCGGAAACGAGGGCGAATTGATATAGCAGCCGCTGAGCCCTACCAGGATGGGCACAGTCGCCGACATAACGGCTGTTGCAATGCACATCTTCGCCGCAGGTTTCCACAGCCGGCCGAAAGTCCCTCCCGCTCCCAACCGACGGAGTTTTCTTCTGACCACGATGAACAGGAACAATGCCTGAAGCGTCATCGCAACAGACGTCGCCAGAGCGATGCCGGCGTGGCGCATCGGAGTGAACGCCAGCACGGCGCTGAGTATCGCATTGATGACCAGCGCCGCGGACGCGGCCAGCAGTGGCCGGAAGGTATCCTTCATCGCGTACATCGCCCGCGAAAGGATACTGACCATGCCCATACCGGCCAGACCGAGCGCGTAATAGCGGAGCGCGGCGGCGGCCATCTGCACTTCGTCGTCGCCAAATTCCCCGCCCCGCAGGAGCTGGGCGAACGGAGTTGCGAGCAGCGCCGTCCCGGCCGTCAGAGGGATGAGAAACAGCAGCCCCAGTAAGACGGTGTTCTCCAAGCTGTGCCGGAGCCGCTCAGCATCCCCGGAAGCGGCGTCCTCGCTCAGCGGAGCCAAGGCAGCGCGCCCGATCGAAAGGCCGAACAGAGCGAACGGTACCAGTACCAGCGGCATCGCGTACCCCAGCGCCGCAATGCTCCCTTGCTCTAGATAAGACGCGATAAAACGGTCAACTACCCACGCGCACCGTGCAATCAGCGCCGCCCCGCACACCGGAACGGCCAAGCCCATAGCACGTGAGGCGCTCTCATCCGCCAGACCATGGCTCGCCCTGTACCCGCCCCGGACCCGGCCGCGCCGTCGGCCCCAGAGGAGTGCGATAACTGAAGCTGCCAACTGGAGCACCCCGCCGATCAGCACTCCGAGCCCCAGGCTGTAAATGCCCAGCTGGCGGTGCGAGGCGGCCATGGTTGCGATCCAGCCGACGTTGAACAGAGCCGGCGCCAGCCCATAGGCCCACACTTGGCCGTGCGCCAGCAGCAAACTGCCACAGAACGCCGCCAAGCCGATGAGCACCATGAACGGGCACATCAACCGGCCGAGGTCGGCGGCCCGACCGGCGGTGTCCGGGTCGAACCCTGGCGCCAGGACCCACGAGACCAGCCAAGGCGCCAGCAGATAACAAGCGGTCGCCGCAACTAAGAGCGCCATGATGAGCCAATTGAGGACGACGGACGCGGTCCGCCAAGCCTGGCGGACGTTCCCCCGTGCCGTGAGTGACCTGAACGTGGGCAAGAAGGCGCTCTCGACCGCCTGCTCGCCAAGCACCCTGCGGAACAGGTTTGGGACCATGAACGCTATGTTGAAGATGTCCATTGCGGCCCGGCCGCCGAAATACCTCGCCATCAGCACGACCCGGATGAATCCGAGAACCCGGCTGGCGAGCGTCCCAGTGAACAACTTCAGGGCACTTGCCGCGATGCGTCCCGGCGGGGAGGATGGTTCTGACAATGCACACCTCACCTTCGAACCGGCAAAGCCAACAGCCGGGCAGGCACGAAAAACAGCTAAAAGGCTGACATTATCTATATCGACAATATCAACCTTCAGCTTGAGAGTATAGAGGGAAATAACAAGTGGCGGATGGACGGCGCGGAATCAGCCGGCGCGCGTTAGCGCGGTGCTTACTGCGGTTTGTCTTCTTTCAGGAGATTTCTCATCAGCGCGTCGGCGTCGCAGTTCTCCACGTCTTTCTCGGTTATGTTGGGCATGGTCTCAAACTTCTTGAGTTCGGCGTAGTTGGAAAACTCGATGTAATCCGCGTAGCGGAGTTTTCTGTTGGGCGGCTTCTCGTTGCGCGGCTCTTCGTTGTGCGGGTTCTCGTTGGGCGGCTCTTCGTGGGGCGGCTCGCAGAACGCCGGGTTGGTCTCAGGGGCTGGCGGTTGCTTCTCCGGGCCTTGCAAGAGGCTGATCAGGCTGCGCACGTGCTCGTCGAGTCGGCGCAGGCGGACGAGGTACTGGCGGTATGTCAGTTCCGCGATTTGGAGCCGTCGTGCCGCTTGGGTTAATTGTTGGGTGCTTGCCATCAACTTGGTGGCGAGTTGACTCAAAAATTCCTGCCCTTTTTTGTCGCTGCTGAACATTTTGGGCCTCTCGTGAACAGGTTTGATGCCCGAACCGCTCGTGACGCCTTGTCATTGCAGCAAGATCCGCGCCAGCCGCGGCCAAAAAATGCCCGGGAATGCCGGCTACGCCGTAAGCCTTGGGATTATCTGTGCTTACCGGGCCGGGTATTTTGTATCTTCCGACCGGGCCTACAAAGCCGGAACCGTGCAGCAGTCCAATTTTTTGAGCACGGGCCGGCCTTTTGGTGCGATTTGCGTCGTAACCTCTGACAGCACCGGAGGTTACAGACGGTCGGCCCGTGTTGCCAAAAAGAAACATTAGCCTCTGTTGTTGCGTTTCAGCAACATGCCTCGGAGTCGAGGGCTGGCTTGACCCGCCTCGGGGGTTGCTGTATCGTACTTGTGGAGCCGTCCTTCTCGCAAAGTTCAGCGTTGGTGCACCGATACTGACAGGCGGGGAAAGCAGTGGTGCGGGAGACCGCCGGCAAATCAGGCCTCCGCGGCAGGTCGTTCTGGTCGCTGACCGCTGCCCAGTTCCTGGGCGCTTTCAACGATAACGCATACAAGATGATGGTAATGCTGGTGGTCTCCGCGGGGCTGATCGCTTCGGAGGGCGGTGCGGGTTACCTTGCTGGCTCGACTGCTGTTTTCGCCATCGCCTACATCCTTTTCTCTGCGACCGCCGGGCATCTTGCGGATTGGTTCAGCAAGCGCACAATCATTGTTCTGGCCAAGGTCGCCGAAGTCGCCGTGATGCTCCTGGCGTTCCTTGCACTGTGGGCTGGCGACCGCATCACCCCCATTGTGGTGCTGTTCCTGATGGCGGCGCAGAGCGCGTTCTTCAGTCCGGCTAAATACGGCATCCTGCCGGAGCTGCTCGACGACGAGGAGCTCTCGCAGGGCAACGGTATCATCAACACGACCACCTACCTGGGCATCATCGTCGGGACGGGGGTGTCGGGTTGGCTGATGTATCTGTTTGAGGGTGCGCGACAGAACGCGGCTCTAGTGTTGGCCGGTATTGCCGTGGTGGGTACGTTCGCCAGCCTGTTTGTGGGAAAAGTCCCACCGGCCGGCGCTCAAAGGCGGTTCCGGCTCAACTTCCTGGCAGAGGCGTGGGCGGGCATCCGGCGAGTGAGGAAGGACAGGCCGCTGTTCCTGTGCATCTTGGCCAATATGTATCTGTGGGTGTTTGGGGCGGTCTGCATACAGAACTTCACCCCGTACGCGCGTGAGATAATGGGTGTGGAGGCCAATCGGACTATCAGCACACTGCTGGGGGTATGGTGCCTGGGTGTGGCGGTGGGAAGCCTGCTGGCGGGAAGGCTCTCAGGCCGCAAGATCGAGTTCGGCATGGTCCCGTTCGGCGGGCTGGGGATGGCCGTGTGCTCGGTTGCGTTTGCGGTGACCGCTCTGCCGGAAAGTTACAACGCGCGTCTGCTGCTCACCGGGCTGAACCTGTCGGTCCTCGGTGTGTTCGCCGGGTTCTACTTCGTTCCGCTGAACGCCTACGTCCAACAAAGGAGCCCGAGTAAAACCAGGGGCGAAACTATTGGGGTGCTGAACTTCATCACGTTCTGCGGCGTGCTGGTCGGGGCGGTCGGTGTCGCTGTCCTTTCTATGGTCTTCAAGATGAACCCGGCCGTCATTTTTGTGGCGCTCGGTATCCTTACCGCGGCGGTGACCGTTTATATCTGCCGGGCAGTGCCCGATTTTCTCATCCGTTTCGTGGTCTGGCTCACCACCCACACGGTCTATCGGTTCCGGGTGGTGGGGCGGGAGAACGGCCCGAGGGAAGGCCCGGCCCTTCTGGTGTGTAATCACGTGTCGCTGATGGACGCGGGGCTTATTACGGCGTGCTTCCAGCGGTTCGTGCGTTTTCTGATGTATCGCGAATATTACGACCATCCGCTGCTCCACTGGGCCGCGAAGCGGATGCGGGCCATCCCACTCTCATACGCCGACGGGCCGAGCGCCCTGGCCGAGGCGTTCCGCCAGGCACGCAAAGCGCTTGTCGAGCACGGTGAACTGGTGTGTATCTTTGCCGAGGGCAGCATCACCCGCACCGGCAACTTGCGGGGATTCCGGCCCGGGCTGGAGCGCATCGTCAGGGGCACCGACGTGCCCATTATCCCCGTCCACCTCGACCGCGTCTGGGGGAGCATGTTCAGTTTCGAGAGCGGCCGGGTCTTCTGGAAAATGCCCCGGGCCATTCCGTACCCCGTGACGGTTTCCTTCGGCAGGCCCATGCCTCCGTCTTCAACCGCCCATCAGGTGCGCACGGCGGTCGTCGAACTCGGCGCCGCGGCATTTGAGTATCGCAAAGGCGCCCAGGTGCTGCTCCATCACGCATTCATCCGCGCCGCCAAACTAAACTGGTTGAAACCCTGCGTGGCTGATTCAACCGGCAGGAAGATGCGGTATGGGCGGCTGCTGGTCTCGGCTGCGGTGCTCAGTCATCAGATCAGGAGGCTTACGGAGGGGCGCGACTATGTGGGTCTGATGCTGCCGGCGTCGGTGCACGGCGTTCTCGGCAATATCGCAGCGCTGTTCGCCGGCAAAATCCCCGTCAACCTGAACTTCACCGCGTCCGCGGAGGCAATTGACTTCGCCGTTGAGCAGTGCAAAATCCAGACCGTCATCACCTCGCGCGAGTTCGTCCACCGGGCGCAGGTCCAGCCGATGCCGCAAATGGTGACGCTGGAGGATATCGCGGCGCTGATTACGCCATGGCAAAAGGTACGTGCGGCGCTAACTTCATTGTTACTGCCGGCCTCGGTGTTGAGACGGATATACAGCCGGCGCCGGCTCAGGCCTGACGACCCCGCCACGGTCGGTTTCACCAGCGGCACCACCGGGAAACCAAAGGGCGTCGTGCAGTCGCATAAGAATATTGCCGCGAACATTGTTGGGTTTTGCCAGGCTCTTTCTCTCGACCGCACCGCCTGCATGTGCGGGGTGCTGCCGTTTTTTCACTCATTCGGTTATACCGCGACCTTGTGGGCGCCGATCCTCCGGTATTTCCGCGTGGTGTATCATACCAGTCCGCTCGAGGCCGCGACAATCGGACGCCTAATCCGCGAGCACCGGGCCACCCACCTCGTCACCACGCCGACGTTCCTGGGGACTTACGAACGCAAGTGCAGGCCGGGGGACATGAAAACGCTCAAACTTGTGGTCGTCGGTGCGGAGAAGATGAAAAGTGACGTCGCTGACCGGTTCGAGGAGAAGTTTGGCATCCGGCCCCTCGAAGGTTATGGTTGTACTGAGCTCTCGCCGGTCGCCGCGGTAAACGTCCCGGACCGCCCCACCGACCGCGGGGCGCAGGCAGGGAGCAAGCGCGGGAGCATCGGCCAGCCGCTCCCCAACGTCGCCGCAAAGGTTGTCCACGTCGGCACGTCGGAGCCCCTGCCGCCTGGTGAGGAGGGACACCTGCTGGTCAAAGGCCCAAACGTAATGCTCGGCTACCTCAACCAGCCGGGAAAAACAGCAGAAGTTATCAGGGACGGCTGGTACCTGACCGGCGACATGGCGCGCATTGACGAGGACGGCTTCATCACCATTACCGATCGGCTCTCACGGTTCAGCAAGATAGGCGGCGAAATGGTCCCACACGCAGCCGTCGAAGACGCCATCCACAAGGCGCTCGACCTCGAACCGGGCGCGCAGGTGTGCGTTGTCACATCTGTCCCCGACGAGAAGAGAGGTGAGCGGCTCGCCGTCCTGCACACACAACTCCCGGTGACGGTGGACGAACTTCTGGACCGGCTCAAGCGAGAAGGAGCGCTCCCGCGGTTGTGGATTCCGCGGAAGGAAATGTTCGCCCAGGTTGCCGAAATTCCCCTCCTCGGCACCGGCAAGGTGGCGCTCCGGAAAGTCAGGGAAATCGCCGCCCAGATTGGGCCGGTCAGTGGCAGCGAATCATAGTCTGCACCCACGAGCCGTCCGCGGTGACCGACCGCAGTTGTGTTTCAGGCCTTTTTCTGAATAATAGGAGCGTGTCATGCGCGGAGGGGCAGCGGTCTATGCCGGACTCGATACGCACCTTGCATATCAATACCGAGCACACCTTCCGCGGCGGTGAGCGGCAGGTGATGCTGCTGATGCAGGGGCTGACGGAACGAGGGCACGAGGCTTCGCTGATAGCTCAGCCCGGCGGGGAACTCGCCAGACGCGCCGAGCAGGCCGGCATCGCGGTACATAAGATAAGGATGCGGGGTGAGGCGGACCCAATCGCGTTGGCGCTGATTTGCGCTAAGTTACGCCGGTTGGACTGCCACATCGTCCACATGCATACAGCTCACGCCCACACCCTTGGAGTGGCAGCCTCACTCCTGACGGGCCGCGGCCGGCGGATTGTCTCGCGGCGGGTGGTTTCTAAGGTCGGGGATAGTCTCGCCAGCAGGCTCAAGTACCGCCGCGGAGTAACCCGCTACATCGCCATTTCCGAGGCGGTGAAGCATGTGCTGGCTGAGGGCGGCGTGGCACCAGAGCGAGTGAGTGTGGTCAATTCGTGCGTCGACCTCAGGCGTTTCGGGAACGTACCCGACAAGTCGGGCGAACTTCGGCCTGAGTTTGGTATCCCACAGAGAGCACCCGTCGTCGGTGCTGTCGGGGCGCTGTGCCCGCCGAAAGGGTTCTCCCACTTCGTCGGCGCCATCCCGTTCGTGACCGAGGACGTTCCAGCGGCGCGCTTCGTGCTGGTGGGCGACGGTGAACTGCGAGCGGAACTGGAAAAGATGGCCGTTGCTCTGGGCCTTGGCCGCGACCGGCTCATATTTGCGGGCTGGCGCCGCGAGGTGCCGGAATTGCTGAACCTTTTCGATGTGTTTGTGTCGTCTTCGGTGATGGAAGGCCTGGGCACTTCGGTGATCGAGGCGCTGGCGGTGAAAACCCCGGTCGTGGTCACCGATGCAGGTGGGATACCGGAAATCGTGGAGGACGGGGTCAATGGGCTGGTGGTGCCCGCCGCGGACGACCGGGCGCTGGCGAACGGAATAACCAGGGCCTTGAACAACAGGGGGCTGTGCGCCAGAATGGCGGAGGCGGGATATCGGACGGTGCTGGAGCGCTTCACGCCCGAAAGGATGGTGGAACGTACTATCTCCGTTTACCGGGATGTGCTGAATGACGTTGAGTGAATGTGGGCGTGCTGGGTGCGACCTGTTTTACTGGCTTGGCCGTCTTGGCTGGTTGCCCGTGCTCCCCGGCGGCGCAAACCTGTTCAAGTCCATGCTGAACGGGGGCGATTGTGAGTGACTATGTCTGACTCAGGTGGCGGTCTCAGGCGGGTGCTTTTCGTTGTTGGCCGGTTGCAGCCGAACAGCGGGTGCAGGATGGTCGTGGCGCTCGCACGTCACCTGAACAAGTTAGGCTACGAAGTTACGATGGTGTGTCGCAGTGGGTCGCTTGCGAAAGTTTATCCGCGCGACAGCGAACAGCGCGCCGGCGAGTATAACCCTCCCGTCCTGCTTTCGCGGGCGCTGAGCAACAATCTGCGGGGGCGGTTCAATCTGCGCTACCTGGTCCCTCGCGTGCGTGAAATAAACCCGGACATCGTCCACGTTCACGGCTCTCGCCTGGCGGGTGTCGGGGCCAGGCTGGCGCGCCGGATCAGAAAGCCATATCTCCTCGGAATCGACGACTTTCTTGACCCGGGCCAGTCGCTCAGCATCTCGAGGCGGTTCATCGGAAAGATTATCGCACCCAGCGACGCCGTCAGGGTCGACCTGGTCAACCGGATACGGCTGCCGCGCGGCTCCGTCGAGGTGGTGCACGGCGGGGTTGACACAGACTACGACGTACCGCAGGAGCGCAAAACAGCCCATCGCTCCAAACTCCCAGTTGTCGGCACCATCGGCAGACTCGTCGAGAGCAAGGGGCAGGAGTATTTCATTCGCGCCGCCAACCTCCTCGCTATGCGCGGCATAGACGCGCACTTCATCATCGCGGGCGACGGGCCCGACCGGAAGCGGCTGCACAACATCGTCTCCGAACTCGACCTGGTCGGTTCCGTCACCTTCGCAAGGCCGCCGGTAGATCAGCTCGACGTGTTGCAAGCTATCGACATCATGGTGGTCCCGGCACTGAAAGAGGCTCTCGGCTTGCCGGCCATCGAGGCTATGGCCTGGGGCATCCCCGTCATTGCCACCAGCGCCGGCGGGATGTTCGCCTTAATCGAAAACAGGAAGACCGGGATACTTGTGCCGAAGGGGGACCCCGACGCGCTCGCACGCGAAATCGAATACCTGCTCGAGCATCCCGACTCGGCCGCCGAACTCGCACACCGCGGCAGGCAGATGGTTGCTGAAAACTTCAATATCGAAGCCACCGCCCGCCACATCGCCACCATCTACGAGGCCGTCCTCTCCGGCAGAGGCACAAAGGAAGCCGAAGCAACCGCAGCGTCCTCTTGACCCTCGTGCTGACGACGAAAGATGTCCAACCCCCGGCAGCGACAACTCCGTCGGCCTGCGGGACAACATCGCTGGCTCGCCGGGGGCCTTCGCGTCAACCCGAGCGGAGCGTCCGCAACTCACTAAGTGCCTTGGGCCATGCCTTTTCCGCGTAGAAGCGGTGGCCTTCGTCGCCGACCACCAGGTGGCAGCGGTCTGCCGCACCTGCAGCCCGGTAAATCCGCCTCAGTTTTCTAAAACTCTTTCGAGTGGCGGCCACCGGGAAAATCTCGTCGTCCTTGCCGGCGACGAGTACGACCGGTTTCGGCGCGAACAAACCCATGATGTCCGCCATCTCGGCCACCCTGTAGAGCCCGGGGACATAGTTGCACATGCAGTGATATACCGACATGATGGAGTCACGGAAGGTGCAGAAGTAGCACGACGGCATTGCGAACTTAAGCCGCGGGAGCGTCGCGGCCGAGAACATCGAGACTGTTCCGCCGCCCGAATTGCCCATAATGCCCAGTGATTTCCTCACTACGTCGTCGCGGGTTGCAAGGTAGTCGATCCCACGGTCCACGTCGAAGACGCGTTCGCCGATTAGCGTCCGACCCAGCATCAGCGCGTGCATAGCCGGTCGGTGGCAGTTGGGTTCGGGCGGGGTAACGCTGCGTTCGCCGAACGCGCGCTGTTCGAGGCAGAGAGCGGCCACACCGCGCCGCATGCAGCCGAGCGCGAAATCGCGGTCGGCTTCTGTCTTCATGCGTTTCGTCTCGTGGCCAAACTTCACACCGATCGAGTTGTGCATCCCTGTCGAGTGCCCCTGCACGCAGATCATCCACTGATATGGGGGCGTCGCGTGCTTCGGGATGCACACATACCCTGGCACGTCGGCGCCTGGCTCCGCCGTGAACACAATCTTCTCGATAGTTCCCAGTTCGCCTTCGGTTCGCCGTAGGCTTGGCGAAAGGGGATGTTTTCGTTTCCACAGCGAGCGGACGTTGAGCGGCGGATTCTTCTTGGGCAGTTTGTCCATCCCCAGCAACTGGTTGAGTTTTCTGCGCAGTTTCCGCTGCCAGGTGCGCACCTCGCCGCCATCGTAGGCCAACTCTTGTTCTGTCTGCTCCATCACCTGCTTATCCAGCACCAACGGCGAGAAGTCATACCCACCCTTCTGTCTCTCCGCCATGCCCATCTCCTTTTCAATGAGTTACCGCCCATGTCAATGAGTAGCCACCGAACTGGAGGCCGTTCTTCATTTGTAGTTTGCGCCATGCGGCTCGAGATTACCGCGGCTGCGTCAGGTCAACTCACAGGCGGAGTTCTTCGAGAAGGGTTACTTTTTCATCCCGTCGAGAGCCTCCGGGTCGAACGACTTCGCGGTTGCCGTCGAACAATGTGGCGCCAGCCTCGGCCTCAATACGCCTGACTGCCAGTTCACAGTATTCGCGAGAATTCTCAATTAGAATGAATCTGCGCCCTAGTTGCTTCGCGACCACTCCAACTGTTCCGCTGCCGGCGAACATGTCCAACACGACGTTGCCAACAAAAGAATAAAACTTGATTAGCCGCCGCGGGAGTTCCTTGGGAAACGGGGCCGGATGGCCGACCCTGGTTTTACTTTCGGTTCCGAAGGACCAGACGCTCCGCGTGCATGTCATAAAGAGGTCGGGGTCGAGGTCGCAGTTGCACTTTTCCCCGCCCAGCTTGAACATGCCCTTGGAGAAACACAGGATATACTCATGCCGCGGAACGATGTGCGGGTTCGTTGCGCTATTCCAACTACCCCATGCGCAGTGCTTTGCCGCGCTGTTCTTGTTCCAGATTATTGTTCCGCGGTATAGATAGCCAGCATCGACACAATCCTGGGTGAACGCGGTGTAGGTTGGATAGCTGATATTCTGTCTCTTGTTCTCTCCGATGTTTATGCAGAGCCTTCCGCCTTCGACCAACACACGCTTCGTCTCGACCCAGACCTCCTTCATCCAGCGGAGATATTCGTCGTATTCCATTTTGTCATCGTGGTTGGAATAGAGCTTCGCCAGGTTATAGGGAGGCGAGGTTATAGCGAGATGAACCGATTCTGAATCCAAAGCCCGGAGCGTTCCGAGCGCGTCGCCGCAGATTATTTTGTTCACCGCGTCCATTACTCGACTTTCTCGGAGTGACTGTCGGCAAATAGAAGACCATCGAGCGTCTTCTATCTTACCGTTCCGGGCATTTCTTCTCAATGTTGTGCCGCTGGAAGCGGGTGTATTCGGGCAGGCCGTCGGGGGCGATTTTGATTTCTACTTCGCCCTGCATCAATGGCGTGACGTAGTCAACCATCGCCTGAGTGACGCCGTTGCCTTCGTCGTTGATGAATTCGCGCGGCACCTTCTTCTCACCGTTGGCGACTTCCTGGAGGTCCGCTAGGCGGGAGCGGCTCGGCTCCCGCTACTTGGTGTCATTGGCCTCGGTGTCTTCCTTGTCCCGTTCGGCCCATACGCAATGGCGTGCCAGACTACACAGCTCCCTTCCGAGACCATCAAGGTCCGGGAACAACGAGTATTCGGTTACACCCGCGTGCCCCGTTAGCTCCTTGTAGATGTTGCTGAGACTCTCGCGGGGGATGCGTATTTCTGCTAAGAACGGCTTTTTCCCATTTGCCTCAGCTATTGCGTTCAGGTCCTGTAACGAGCTGGGATCATTGCCGTGAAGCGTGAAAACAGACTGTTGAACGACCATGCGCTGGTGCAACAACGGCGGCAGGTAGGCTGTCGGGTACTTGGCTTCCAGGTGCATCATGAATTCTAGGCACACATACCTACCGAAAGACGGTTCGTCCTCGTCGTCACTCAAGATGCTTTCTATGTGCGACAAAGAGTTTAACGCCGTTGGCTTCAGGAGATATACCGCGGCCCCGCTCCTTCGTGTCTGTTTCGGTTGTCTATGGTCCGCCGACTTCTCCTGGGGTGGTTCACCGCGCTTGCCTTCGTCTCTGACAGCGAAGAAAAGCGCAGCGAGCGGATTTTCGGTCCAGTCTAATAACCTCGTGGGTACTCCGTGCTGTTGCATCAGGAACAGTAGTTCCAGCGTCTCCTTTTCCACCTTGCGACCCAGCAACGGGCGTGAGCGCAGTACAAAACGTTTCTTGAGCAGTGCTTCGAGTGCTGCCGCTGGCGTCACCGGAAATGGTTCTCCCTCTTGCAGATGGGGATAGAATTCCCTCCGGTACAGCCCAGGTCTGAGGTCCCATGTGCACCTCCGGGGTTGGCCTCGATACCAGATCGCATCGTCCGGACCTACTCCGAGCTCGTCGGATAACTCGCCAAGGTGGTCGATGTATGACGATATGCTTGTTGCGACAGGTGACTTCATATCATCTCTCTCACTTTCCGGATTGCAGGTCGTGTTCTGGTCGCTCCGTTCTCAGCGCCGCTTGCACTTCTGCTCCAGATTATGCCGTGTGAAACGGGTGTATTCGGGCAGGCCGTCGGGGGCGATTTTGATTTCTACTTCGCCCTGCATCAATGGCGTGACGTAGTCGGTCATGGCCTGAGTGACGCCGTTGCCTTCGTCGTTGATGAATTCGCGCGGCACCTTCTTCTCACCATTGGCGACTTCCTGGAGGTCGGCGAGGGCGGTCTCGCAAACGTAGGGATTGTTGGACTTGCGTTCGAGGGTGACCATCAGGCCGCTGGCGCCCTCGGCGGCGTGCTGGACGGCCTTCTGCCCGACCAGGTATGCCTCGTCGCGGTCGGTCTTGCTGGCGAAGTGTATGCCGTTCCGCTGGGCGGTGCCCATCTTGATGTATCGGCACTTGGTGCCAAGTTGCCTCTGTATAATGCCCTTGAGCGTCTCGGCGACCCCGCCGAGTTGGATGTGGCCGAAGGCGTCTTTGGCGAACTGGCCTTTCTGCTCGGCGACGTAGTTGCCCTCGCCGTCGTTGATGCCTTCACCCGCAACGACGAATACCCGTCCGAGGTCGTCGTACACCTTCTTGCAATCGGCGACGAACTTCTCGATGCTGAACGGGACTTCGGGCAGGTAGATGAGGTGTGGTGCGTCCTCTGCGGTGCGGTGGGCGACGCCGGTGGCCGCGGCGATCCAGCCGGCATTCCGCCCCATCACCTCCATTACTGTGGCGGTATCGTGGGTGTAGAGTGCTTCGGTATCGCGGCCGGCTTCCATCGCGATGGTGGCGTTGTACTTGGCGACGCTGCCATAGCCGGGGCAGTGGTCGGTACAGGCGAGGTCGTTGTCGATGGTCTTCGGCACGCCCATCACCACCAGCGGATAGCGCTGTTCCTTGGTCAGGATGGTGAGCTTGTGGGCAGTGTCCATGGAGTCGTTCCCGCCGATGTAGAAGAAGTAGTGGACGTGGTGTGCGCGGAAGACTTCCAGGATGCGTTCGTAGTCGGTGCGGCTGTCTTCGAGGCTTTTGAGTTTATAGCGGCAGGAACCGAACGCCGCGGCCGGCGACCGTTTGAGACCCTCAACCTGCTCGGGGTCCTCCTCGCCAAGGTCGAAGATGTCTTCGTTGAGGACGCCGAGGATGCCGTTGTGTGCGGCGAAGACGCCGGTGATGGGCTCGGCTTTGAGCGCTTCCTGGACAACGCCGCAGGCGCTTGAATTGATGACGGCGGTCGGGCCGCCGGACTGCGCCACGATGCAATTACCTCTGATTGTCATGCTGCTTTCCTCACGGAACGGGGTCGTGTCCACCTTTGCAATACGGATTACACCGCAGGAAGCGCCAGACTCCCAGGGCGGTGCCCTTGAGCGGGCCGAACTTTTGCACGGCCTGGATGAAGTATTCCGAGCAGGTGGGGCGGAACCGGCAGGAGTTCGGCAGCACCGCGCCGAGGGTGCGTTGGTAAAGCCTGAGGAGGCCGACGAGCAGAAACTGTGCGGCGTCTGTGAGCAAAGCAAGGATGGGAAAGATGCCCCGGCGTTTCCGCTGCATTCGGTAATCACCCGCCTGCGGGGTTGTGTTTGTTCTTTTCACTTTTCCTACACTCTTCTGGCGAGTTCGGCTTTGGCGCGGCGGGCAGTGTCGGGTAACTCGATTTTCAACTCTTCGAGTGAGGGGTTTTGCCACGGTATTTTCGGCAGTACGACGATGTCGGCGCTGTGGGGCAGTTTGTCTTTGGAGAGCCGGAACGCTTCACGCACGAGGCGCTTGGCGCGGTTGCGTTCGGCGGCGTTGCCGAGGCGGGTTGTCGAGCTGGCTCCCAGTCGCGTGATGCCGAGTTCGTTGTCGGCGATGCAGACCACGATGTGTTTTCCCGCGGCTCGTCCGCCCTGCCGGATGCAGCGGCGGAAATCGCTGCTGTGTTTCAGGCGCTCGCGGCGTGAAAAGGTATGGCTTGGCCGGGCTTCCACTGGTGACGCATTCTATTCTCGCGCCCGGTGGGTGTCAAGCGGGCGGGGGAGGGGACATCACTTTACGATGGTGGCCTTGTCAACCTGTCTGAGGAGGTTTTTGTGCGCTTGGCTGAGTGATTCCTCGCCGTCCTTGACGATTTTGGGGGTGATGAAGATGATGAGCTCGGTGTTCTCGACGGCGTTGGTTTTATTCCTGAACAGGAAGCCTATGAGGGGTAGGTCTTTGAACCACGGCAGGCCGGTTGTGGTGATCGTGGTGTTGGCCTGGGTGAGCCCGCCGATGACGGCGGTCTGGCCGTCCTTGATGCGAATGGTGGTGTCGGCCTGTCTGGTGTTTTTGACCGGTCGCTGCTCCTCGCCGTCGACGGAGATGTAACGGGCAATACTTTCCACCTTTGGGAGGATTTCCAGGGTGATGTAGCCGTCTTGGTTGATGTGAGGGGTGACGGTGAGTGCAACACCGATCTGTTCTTCCTGGAAGCCGCTGAGGGTCCTCACGCCGGTGTCCTTGGCGAAGTCGAACAGCGGGATGGGCACGATCTGGCCTGAGATGATGGGAGCGGCTTTATTGTCCAGGGTGCGGATGCTTGGCCTGGAGAGGATGGTGGTGTTTGTCATGGTGTCGAAGAAGTCAAGCATGAGTTGTGCGTCGTTTTCGGCCAGGATCCCAGCTCGAAGGTCCACGTTGGTGCCGGTGGTGCGGACGATGTTGCGGGTGTGGGTGGTCGCGGTGCCGGTGACTTTTGTAGTTACCCACTCGGCAGCCCGGGCGTAGGAGGCTTCTACGGTGATGTCTGCGATGTTCATGTTCTGGAACATGGACCAGTTGAATCCGGTTTCCTCCACGTCGGTCTTGCTCAGTTCGATGATTTTGGCGTCGATCATAACCTGCCTTGGGGCAGCGTCCATCAGTTCGACGAGGTCCTCGATGCGCTGAATGGACTCGGCGACATCCTGGACCACGATGGCGTTTCTGCCTGTGGCGGTTGTGATGCTCCCGTTCTGGCTGAGGAGTTTTTCGGCGGCCGCTGCAACGTCCGCGGCGGTGGCGTAGTCGAGAACGAACGTCCGCATGACCACCGGCACCGCGCCTTCGACCTTGGTTATCGCCCGGATTTTGACGATGGGCCTGCCCGCGGTTTGTTCGAGGACATAGTGATATCCGTTCGCTTCGAGGACCGCCCGGAGGGCGTCAAGCGGGGGCACGTCGTAGAAGTTGACCGAGACCTTTCCGGTGATGTCCTTCGGTGCGACGATGTTGAGTTTGTAACTGACCGAGAGGAGTTCAAGGAACGCGGCGAGGTCCATGTCGCGGGTGGAGACTGTCACGTTTCGGTCGGCGTCCAGTTTCGAGATTCCGTCCTGCCCGGCGGCGGGGGCGGCGACGAGGACGATGGCGACCGCCGCGAGCAAGGGCGCCAGCCGAGCACTCCCGGGGCAGTTCCATTGCTTCGGTTCGCAGGAGGTCATTTGTGGGTCCTCCACAATCGTTTCCTGGTGTTTTGTCCGCCCTGGCCCGGTGAGTTAGCAGACCTCACCACCAGCCTGATGCGGTGCTTGCCGCGTTCGAGTATTACTGCCTGGTCGAGCACCTTGACGAGTTTGAACCCGAGCACGGATTCGCCCAGTTGAATGACTTCGCCGTTGACGGCGGCTCCCTTCCAGCCGCTGGTGACCATGACGGCGACGAGCCTGAGACCTTTTCCGGCGGCCTCTTCGGCACCGGGTATCCGGGCGAGGACGGCACGGTAGTTCTGGGCGGGGAGGGTGACCGGTTCAGAAGGTCTCTCGCGGTCAACGCTTGGCTCAGTTGTTCTGTAGAGCTGGTGGTGCATGGTCTGGCTCATTGTGAATGGGTCGCTGGTTGGCTTGGGAGGAGCTTCGGTTTCCCGCCGGTTGCTGATGTCGTTCACCTGCAATTTTGCGATGAGGCGGCGCACCGACACGGTGGTGGGCGTGTCGGTGGAGACAGGAGTGTCGGCTGCTACGACGGGGAGTTTGGTTGTGGCCGCAGGTTGTTGGTCTTTTGCCAGATATACCTTGTAGATAACGATGGCGAAGACAGCTGCGGCGACCGCGAGCACGACGAGTTCCTTCCTGCTCTTGAACAGTTTGGCTCGGGTTATGTGCAGAGTTGTTTGGTTCGCACCGGTCATGTCTTCGCCTGTTTGTTTTCGTCACTGGTTTTGACGAAGTAGATTCGCAGTTCCAGTTTGACGGTGCATTTTTTGGCAAGCAGTTCGCTTTCCAGTTCCATCTTGTTGACGGTTGCCATGACCCTTCCGCGTTCGAGGCGGAGGAGGAAGTCGTACAGTTTGGCGAAGTCGGCGGTTGCTGTGAGTTTGATGGGCAGGCAGTTGAGGGTTTTCCCTTCCACCAGTTTGCCCGGCCTGATGAGTTCGATATTGACGTCGGCGTGTTTTGCATTGTGCAGGACGGCGTCCACGGCAGTGTATGCTTCGTCCTCGCCGGGGATGGAGCCGATGAAATCAGTCAGGCGCTGCCTGAGTTTGCGGATTTTGTTCCGGACGCTGCTGATATCGCCTGCCGTGCCGTGTCGGTCCGTTGCCTGGAGTTGGAGTTCGGCCTCTGTCCGCCCGAGCTTGCTCAACAGAGATATACGGTGCTGGAAGTATCCGAAGTAGGCGCAGACGGGGAGCAGGACGGCCATCGCGACGGTGACGAGGTCGAGCCTGGCGAACTTCATCGGCCTGCTCCGTAGCGTATGGGGCATTCCAGTTCGAACCGGCTAAGCTGTCTGGCGCTGATGTGTGCCATTTCCGAGCCTTTGAAAGTAACCTTCTCGAAGATTCGGCGTTGGTTGAGCGCGGAAATGAACCGGGTGATGTCTGTGTTGGTGAGGGCGTAGCCTTCGAGCAGAAGTAATAGTTTCTTCGGGCTGGATTCATCCGCCGGCGGTTTTTCCCGACCCGCCTGAGGTCTAGAGCCAGCAGTCCGGTTGGGACTGGTCCGCGGGTTGTGGCTGTCGGAGCGGCCGGAATCGTCCGTCTGGCGCTTGACCGGGGCGATGCTGGCCCTGGTGAGGAGGATGTTGTCGTTAGCCGCCTCCGCGATATGTGCAAGGCAGGAGGCCCAGTGCCGGTTGCGGGCGAGTGTTTGAATGACGGAGAACTCGTCGGCCAGTTCCCCCAGCCGTCCGGCCTGTGTGGCGAGTTCCGCGCGCGCAGCTTTGAGTTGATTGGCTTTTTGCTCCAGCGTTGCGATGCTGTGCCTCTTTTGTCTGGCCCACTTGTGAGTGAGCATTGCCGGGCCGAACATGGCGATCACCACGGTGAGCATTACGGCAGTGGCGACGAGGAAGCGGCGTTTCGCCCGCTGGTTACGTGCGTAACCCGAAGGCATGAGGTTCACGTTTTGCATCTCAGATTTCCCGAAGTGCCAGGCCGGCCGCGACGGCGAACACCTCCTGGCTGCCGTCTTTGAGTTCGACCGGACGTGCTGTAAGGCGGCTGAGTGGAGCGCCGACTTCGACCTGCGTATTGAGGTTTTCGGCGAGGCACCTGTCCAGGTGTTTGAGCGAACTGCCCCCACCGACCAAGAGCACACGTTCCACGTTTTGGCCTTGGCTCTGGGCGGAGAAATAGCGGAACAGCTTGCCTAGTTCACCTGCCAGGTAGTCCAGTTTGTGGCGGAGTATGTCGTTGATTATACGAGCGATTTCCCGTGCCTCCTCCGATTCGGACTGTTGTGCCGGCTCCGCTGCTTCCGGCTCGCTGTCGGCGGCCAGGCCAGCTCCGTGCTGGCGCTTGAGCATCTCGGCCTCTTCGGTGCCGATTTCGAGCGCCGTGGCTATGGCCTGGGTGAGTGCGTCGCCGCCGATGTCGATGTTTCGGGTCATTCGCAGTTCCTGGTTGTCAATGATTACGGCGTGGGTCGAGAGCGCTCCGATGTCCACCGCTGCCATGGCGGTGTGCGCCCCATCCGCGCAGGCCTGGAGGAGCCGGCAGAGCGCCAGGGGCACTATGTCGATGGCCTCCGTGACGATGCCCGCCCTGGCGAGCAGGTCCAGGGCGCTCAGTGCTCTGGATTTTTCGACCGATGCGGTGAGGACTTCGAGCCGCCGCTCTCCGGCGCTTTTTGCCTCGCCCAGGACGATGTGGTCGATGACGGCGTTTTCGGGGTCACAGTTGAGATAGGATTTGACCTCTCGTTTGACACTTTTTGCTACGTCGTGTTCGTCAACAGGGAGTGTGAGCGGCCTGACCTCAACTTCCGAAGCGGGCAGGGTAACGACGGCCCGGCGTGCCCCGAATTTCCGTGCGCCCAGGAATTTCTTCATCTGGTTAACGAAGTCAGCCTGCTGCCCCGACCGGGCCGCGTTATTTGGAAACGCCAGGTCCAGCTTGGCGGCGGAGAGGAGCGTTCGCCGAGGGGGGTGGCCCCCGGTACGGAACTGGACCATCTTCAGCGAGTCCTTGCCGATATCCATACCGATTGCCGAATGTGTTCGCCTCATCAGCACTTCTTTTTTCTCCCAAGTGCCGGGCGCTGTCCCTGCAGGCGCGGCGGTGGAGAAACTCTGATATTCCAGATATAGGTATCGGCACCTGGGGGGCTTAGTTTATAACCGGTTTGTGCCCGGCTCAGTGCAGGTCTTCTCTGTTCGCCCCGCGGAGGCGCATCGTGGTGAGCGTCACGGGGCTCATGCCCTGACGTGACACGGTGATGGTGATTAGTTTGACGTCAAGGTCGAGGAGTGCGACGTTCACGGACCGCCGATATTGTGCATATTTGGTTTCTTCGCCGCCGGCCTTGTCCTGCGGCGGGCAGGCCGTCCAGCCGTCGTAGTCGTCCACGTCGTCGAAATCAGCCCTGGTGCTGGCAGCCTCATCGTCTTCCGGTCCGAACTTGACTTGTTCGCCCGGGTCTTCGAAAGGCAGCAGGGCGATTTCGGCCAGGAGGTCGGTTGCCAGGGCCTGCGCCACGAGGCCCTGG
>JAUWIN010000104.1 GCA_030605345.1 Candidatus Brocadiia bacterium | reverse complement strand
ATGGCGAGTCAGTACGGCAACCTCGGCCTCATTTACCGGACCCGCGGCGACCTCGACGAGGCGGAAGAGATGCACAAGAAATCGCTGAAGATCAGTGAGCGCCTCGGCCGACAGGAGCTCAACGCGAATCAGTACGCCAACCTCGGCCTCATCTACAGTAAGCGCGGCCACCTCGACAAGGCGCGGGAATACTGGACGAAGGCGCGGGAGTTATACGCCAAGATGGGCATGCCGCACATGGTCAAGAAGATGCAGGGCTGGCTCGACGACCTGGCAGAATAGCCCCGGTGGCGCCGCTCCCGAGCCAGCGAGACATCGCTCACGTGCCCGACGCGGTGCGGCGGTCCATGTGTTGCAGGCGCAACAATCGGGCCTTGCTTCTGTCGTTCGTTCGACATACAGGGCTCAGCGTGTGAAGACACCGGTTTCCATTATCCATACGTGGATCAATAGTAGTGCCAGGAGTGCCGCTTGAGGTGGTTGCTGCACCGTGAGACCAGCCGCCTCATCCCCGTTCCGCTGCCCGCCATCCCGAGTTCTCGGCAGAATCGCACACGTGCCGACAGGGTTACGGGAGTCGGCGCCAGATGGCGCTTCACCAGGGCGCGGTTAAACCTGAACAGCATCTTCTCCCGGAGCCGGACCGGCAGGCATCTCCGCCGCTCGGCGCTGTCAAAATCGATGACGTAAGCCCGGTATCCCTCACCAGTCTCGCGAATGAGCACGTTCCCCGCGTGTAGGTCGGGGTGATAGATGTTCGCCGCGAACAGCTTGCCGAACGTCTCGGCCAGCGTCCCCATAATCTCCTGCGTATGCGGAGGCGTGGAGTCCGCATTCTGTTTCAGCCACTCTTCGAGCGAAACGGCGTCCGGCACCTCGCGGAACAACAGGTCGGCGGAGCGGAACAGGCCGGTTCGCCTGACCACTGCGGCCAGGCATTCAGGCGTTGGGACGCCGGCGGTTCGCGCCGCCTCCGAAACCCGCACCTCCTCCAGCGCACGCGCGCCGGTCAGGTAAACGTCGCCGAGCACGCGGCCGAGCAGGCCGCCGCGCCAGCAGTGTCGCACCACCGCCCGATCCCTCCCCTCGCTGTCCAGCGGGATTGAGACCGCCCGGCCGCGCCTGCCCCCGGTCGCCCGGCCAGTCTTGAGTAATTCATCAAACTTCGACCTGTCTGTGATTCCGAGTTCGAGGAGAGTATTTTTGGCGCAGGACCTGACCGCCACAATACACTTCGCTGTTCGGAGCAATTCGAACCCGTCCGGCAGGCCGGCGGCCTTCGGCATCTGTTCAGGTTTGGTCCGGATGACTTACGCTTCTTCTTTATTACCGGAGTTAAACTTGACAACGTCAGGCCAGCGAATGGTGCCGTCCGCGTCGCAGAAACGGTCCATGAACTCGTGCGTGAACCTATTGATTGCCTTTGCGTATTCGGCCGTGAAGCTGTCGTTGCGCTCCTTCGCTTGGTGGCCGAGCGGCTTGATGATGTCGATGTAGAGGTTCTCGTTGCCAGAGATAAAAGCCCAGAAGCGTTGGCCGCAGTATTTGAAGTAATCTCCCTTGTCGGGGCGTTCGTCGCGGCCATAGCAGCAACCGTTGACTGCGATGATGTTTACGCGAGACCTATTCGTGCGGAGAATTGTTTTCGCCTTCCTGAAGTCGCTCTTCATCTTGGCAATCTGCCGGGAGTTGCCCCAGTTAGGGCCGGACTTGATCGTTACAATGTGCGTTCCGTCGTCCTTCTCGAACTCCAGGTCGATCCCATCGGCGGCTGACTTGCGGCCATGATAAACCTTACGGCATATGAATATCGCCAGACCCTCGAGGAAGGTTCCGAAAATCCCCTCTTCCTGAGAGGATAGATGCGCTTCCAAGACCCCTCGCACGAATTGTTCAGCTGTCAGTGTATTCTTAGCTTTGAACAGGTACGGGTTCTTGCGCTTGAGGACCGTGGTCAGGCTGAGGTTTTGGAGACTGTCCAGTCGTCTTTCGTGAAACTCTTGTATGTGTGCCTCAACGTAGCCCCTTATCTGGTGTTCGTTTATTCCGGGCATATTGAGCCATTTCCTCGAAGCTCTGCAACCTAGGCGTCTATTTTCTGAACCGCGTCCCAAAGTGTCTTGCCGCCTTCGTCGGCCAATCGGCGGAGGGCGAGGTCGCAGTAGTCGCGTCTCATGTCGATTCCAATAGAGCGTCTGTTCAGCTTGCGGCATGCGAGCGCCGTGGTCCCGCATCCGACGAACGGGTCCACGACCAAATCTGTTTCTCGCGTGAACAGCCTTATGAACCATTCGGGAAGTGTCAAGGGAAACGCCGCGCTGTGATTCTTGTTAGCGCATTCTGTCGCGAAGTGTAAGACATTTGTCGGGTACACTTTGTCGCGGCCCACCCATTTGGACACGTTCTTTCCGAAACCGCTTTGAGAACGCGATTCGTCTCGCATCTTGTCGGTGTTGCTCAGCTTTGCCAGCCTTTTTTCAGCCCAATCTCCAACAGGAACCATGACTTGGTCCTGGAACATCTTGAACTTCTTCTGCTTGGTGAAGTGAAGGCACCTCTCCCATGCGTCCCGGAACCTGTTTGGCCATTTGCCGGGGTAGCAGTTCTTTTTGTGCCATACGTATTCCTCAGTCCACAACCACCCCGATTCCTTCATGGCCAGGATTATTTCGATTACATAGGTGTGCCTTTGACCATTATACGTCTTCTCCTTGATATTCAGCACGAATGAGCCTTCGCGCTTGAGCACTCGCTTGATTTCGGCGGCTCTGGGCATGAACCAGTTGGCATACCTGTCGGGATGGATACCGCCATAGGTGGACTTTCGGCGGTCGGCGTATGGGGGTGATGTTACGACGAGATCGGCACACTCATCCGGGAGACAACGTAAGACGTCAAGACAGTCGCCCTGCAGGATGACCTGTCGCGTTGCCCCTTTGTTCGGACGGGTGCTCGCGTACTCCGCCAATGTTTCGGCGATCGTTTCAGAATTGGGGGGTCTTCGCTTTCTCTTATTACTGGAGCCACGCATCAAATTATCTCAGCCGTTATTGAGTCAAATGAATTATATGCCAAGAGGATTCGGCTATCAAGGTCGATGCAGCGCGAAATTGGGCTGGCTCACAATGTATTCGTAGTTCCGCTGACCACCTCGTCCCACTTCCAAGCGATGGTGAAGTTTCTCCGTCTCATGCTCTGTCTGGCGTTTCTGACGAACTCCGCGACTTAGCGCGCGAAATTGTAGCCCGAATGAGCGCGCTGGGCAAGCAGGCACGTCAGCGCTAAATATCAACTCCGTCAACGCCACCGGATAATCTGGCGCTCGTCTGTTTCGTCGAAAAGCGGCCGGATTGCGGCGATGAACCTCTTATGGTCGTCGGGATAGCCGGCCGTGGGGGCCAGGCCGGGCACCCTGCCGCACCAGTAGGCATTGAAACACATCATGAACAACTCGCGGATGTACTTGCACGCCATCGAGGCCAGCGCCACAGGGAGGTAAAGCCTGTCGGCCTTTTCCACGAACGTGAAGTGCAGTTTCCGCCCGGCGGCTTGCACCTCGTAGGCCGAGGAGCGCGGCGATTCTTCGAGGGTCCGGACTGGTCGGCCGAAGAAATTATTTGAAAGGAGCGGGCCGTAGTAGTGCCTGCCGCCGTGTTTGTCAATCACGAAGGAAAGGTCGCCCCTGTACCGGCCCATCGCCCGCCTGATGAGCAGCATGTTCTGCTGGAAAAGCAGGACCGACTTGTTGTTGTATTTCTCGATGAGTTGGTTGAAACGTCCGGGGCGCACGACCTGCGCCGCGAGTCCGCGGAAAGCCGCCCCGCCCGGTCCGGGGGCCAGGAGCGCCGCCGGGGCCTCGATGTTCTGCGGACTCACCGCTGCGGGCAGGGCGAGGTCGCTCCACCACGCCGCATCGCACAGGCCGTCTGCTTCGCGGCACATCTGTTCGAGCAGCTCTCTGAACGTCGCCGCCGGACGGCCCGTCGAGGCCAGGAAAGCGAGCACCCCGCGTTCGATGTCTGCCAGGCCGCGCCCGCCGGCATAGACGATTTTGCTGTCGGCAACAAACACTCGGTCTGAGCTGTCGCTTCTCCGTCGGGCAACGGCTGGGCTGAGCGACTCCCAAATGTCCGCCACGCCGGCGCCGTCCGCAACCTCAAACGCGGCCGAGCTGACCACCAGCGGCCCAAGAGTCGGCCCGTAACCTGCCTCGTCTATCCCGATGATTAGCGGCATCAGGTATCCTGCGTGTTCAGAAAAGTTCGCCCTGCCCGCCTTTCGGCGCCGCAGCGGGCAGTTGAGCCGCTCGTATAACCTGCCGAAACGCGGCGATGCTCTCGACGGGTACACCGCCGGCGCGGATGGCCCGGCTGTTCCCTGACGCGCCCGGCGGCGCCCGCCGGTATTTTACGACGTAGGCTGGCCGGCGCAGACCCAGGGCGTGGCGGAACGTAATCATTGTACCGCTGTCGGGCCGCGCTTCAACCACCAGAAGCGCTCGGCCCAGCGCCGCGATAATCCGGTCACGCAGCACCGCACCACGCGAAGCCCAGGTGTCGTCGGGCGGGCGTTCCGACAACAGCACCATCGCCTCGCCGACCTGGCTGCGGAAGCGCTCGAATTCGGGCCGCAACTCGAAAGTGCGAATCCCCGTCGGAAGCACTAGCACCGTCCTGCCTCCCGCCTCCAGCGCACCGAGGTGCGCCGCGGTGTCTATCCCCTGTGCGTACCCGCTGACCACCGTGCGACCTGCCTGGGCCAATTCACCTCCGGCGGCGTGGGCGATTTCAGCGCCACGGGCTGACGGGCGGGTCGAGCCCGCCACAGAGAACGCGCGCCGGAGCTCAGGCAGCACCCCCAGCACGTAGAGGACCGGCGGCGGGTCGCGCAGGTCGAACAGGCACGCGGGGTAAGCGGGGTCGTCGGCGGTGATGACGGAGATGCGTTGTCTGGAGAGTTCCTTAGCTGTTCGCTGTGCGGAGCGCACGTAGGAATCGCCTTGGCGCAGTGCGATGCGGGTTTCGTGCCGGAGCCCTGGTGTTCGGATAAGTTCTTTGCTCTCGGCGGCGAAAACGTTCTCCGGGCCGCCGAAACGCTCGCACAAAGCTCGGAAAGTTGCTGGGCCTACGCCGGGCAGGCTGGAAAGAGCGATCCAGAACGGAGCCTCGTGGGGCACAAACTGCCTCAATCCGAACAATCGGCCCGGGCGCCGGCGGCGCCTGAATGTTCTGTTTGGGCCGGGGTGGCGCAGGGGGCGGGTTCGGTTGCCGCTGCTTCGAGGGGGCTGGCATATCTGAACAGGACGCCCGCGGGGCTCCCGAGGCGCTGACTGCTTGTCCGGGCCGCAGTTCGGCTGTTTTCAATTTCCCGGCTGAAACTGGGTCCCGAAACAGTCTCCTTCACGCTGGCAACCGCGACAGCCAGCAGGAAGACACCGGCCGTAATACAGACCATCAGGGCTGCGGCGGCTGCGACACGCCGCGCCGGTCGGCGCTCACGGCGACTGGACTGGCGCAGCCCTGGGCGGAACGGTGGGCGGCCGTGGCGGTTTCTTGAGCAGTTGTAGAGCGACCGCTTAAACGGATGCCCCAGAACAGTGTAGGCCTCATAGATGGCCTTGATTTTCCTGCCGGTGGGCTCGCCGCCGACGTCGGGATGGTGTTTTTTTACCGCTTTTCGGTAGGCGTGAAGAATCTCCTCCTGGGTCGCATGTGAATGTACCCCCAGGCGTCGGTAGTAGTCGTTACAGGGATTGTATTGGACTTGTTCCAGTGACATCAGGACCCGCAGCGCGCAAAACCCAAGGTTTTCGTCCGCCGGCCGCGGAGCTCAGAGTCGTGCTTCTGTTATTCGTGCTGAGCAGTCTTCAACTACATGTATATCGGCATAAACCCACGCCAACTTGAGTATTCTTTCTTCGCCGGGCGTCGGTGCTTGAATGTCGCATTTGCGCGCTGTATCATGCGATGAGAATATCGGAGACCTGGAGTGAGAGCGCGGCGGCCTGGTGTTGCGTTGCCGGGAGGGCAGTAAAGCCGTGCTGAAGGAAGGCGGCGTGACTGAGGATTTTGCGGCGGAGCGTGAGCGGATGGTCGCGCAGCAGATTGCACCGCGCGGCATCACTGACCAACGCCTCCTCGCGGCTATGCGAAAGGTTCCCCGGCACGTCTTCTTCTGCGGGCCAAAGGCGGGGATTGAAGCCTACGGCGACCATCCGGTGCCAATCGGCGAAGGCCAGACCATTTCCCAGCCTTACATGGTCGCACTGATGACCCAATACCTGCGGTTGACCGGCTCGGAACGGGTGCTCGAGGTGGGCACCGGCTCCGGCTACCAAGCGGCAATCCTTGCTGAGCTGGCCGCCGAAGTGTACTCGGTCGAGCGCATCGCCAAGCTGGCGGAGCGGGCAACAGAAACGCTCGACCGCCAGGGATACCGTAACGTGCACGTCAAGCTCGGCGACGGGATCCTCGGCTGGCCCGAACACGCACCGTACGACGGCATAATCGTGACGGCGGGGGCGCCGCGCGTCCCCGCGGCGTTGACCGAACAACTCGGCGACGGCGGCGCGCTGGTCGTGCCCGTAGGCCCCCGGCACACCCAGATGCTCACCATCATCACGCGCGAAAGGGATAAGTTGCACCGGGAGTCCGGCACGGCCTGCGTGTTCGTCAAACTCATAGGCGACGGAGGATGGGAGGCGGAGGAATGACGTTTCCCATCAATGTACCTGGCCGGTTGTCTCGGCAAGATTGACCGCGCTGCCCGGCGAACT
>JAUWIN010000108.1 GCA_030605345.1 Candidatus Brocadiia bacterium | reverse complement strand
GAAGCGGCCGAGCCAACGCCCCCGCCAGAACCAAGCGCCGAGCGAAGGTTCCCGCTCTCGGTATTTGCTGAAAACGAGCCCACCGTAACCATCCGCCGTTCGACACTTGTTTTCTTATTCGTCGTGATCGCAATATTGCTTTTTATCTCCTACGCGCTCGGCAAGCGCGTGGGCAAGCCCACAGCTCCGCCCCACAGGACCACGGTGGACAGGAACGGTATGCGTGAGACCCGGAGGCCGGCGCTGCCGGGTGAATTTCGCAGTAAATGTATGATATGTCTCAGGGTGTTTGACCACACCGAGGACGCCGCTCCCGCAAACGCTCGGGCTTACCGCGATTTTCTGAACACCTCGGCCGACGCTACGTTTGTTAGAGCCGCCGGCAAGGAGGCGTTCATTATTTCCTACAAACGAAAGCTGTTCGTGTGCGTCGGGCCTATCGAGGGAGCGACTGCTCCGGAGGTGAACTCATTGTTGCCGAAACTGCGGAACCTGCGCCACAACGGCGTGCTCCACTTTGCCCACGCTGACGTGGAGCCGCTGCCCCGCTATGCGAAACTGTTCGAATAAGAAAGGAATCGCCCGATGAGCATACACAAGAGCCTGGTTGCCAGGGCTCGACTGAAACGGCACCGCAATGTTCTCACCCGTATCGAGCGCATCTTGGAACTCGAACAAGACGAGAAATGGTCCGAGGAGGAGAACTCGATTTTCGCCCTGCCCAAGGTACGCGTCGCCAAGGCAAAGAAAGCCCACGGGAAGAAGAAAGAGGCGACGGAAGAAAAACCTCTCGAAGGGGCGGAAGCTGCCGAAACTGCTGAAGCCGCTCAGAGGCCGCAAGGTAGCGCCCAGCGTGCAACGGATGCCAAGGCACCACCCAAGAAGTAGGCTCAGCCCTATCCAAGGCCGCGGAGAACCAGGCATGGGAGACAGCCCCCGGTCGTTCCTTGCGGAACGCGCCGGCCTGATAGATGCCTCCGGCATACGGAAAGTATTCGACCTCGCGGCGAAGCTCAAGAATCCGGTGAACCTCAGCATCGGCCAGCCGTACCACGACACACCCGGGCCATTGAAGGAGAGCGCCGCCCGCGCCATCAGAGCCGGTTGGAACCGCTACACCCCGACCCATGGCCGTCCGGATCTGGTCGAAGCACTCACCGAACGCATCGCAGAGACCGTCAGCACTGAAGGCAAGGAACTGATAGTCACATCGGGTGTCTCCGGGGGCCTCTTTCTCGCCTTCGCAACACTGATCAATCCCGGCGACGAGGTCATCGTGGGCGACCCGTATTTTGTCAGTTACAAACAGTGCGTGCGATTCTTCGGCGGAACGCCCGTGCTGGTCGACACCTACCCGGACTTCAGGCTAACCGCTGAGCGAATCGAGCCGCGGATTACGAAACACACGAAGCTCATCATCACGGCCAGCCCCGCCAACCCCACAGGGGCGGTGCTGGCCGAAGGCGAACTCAAGAGTATTGCTGAACTGGCCCGGAGATACGCCCTCCTGGTGATCAGCGACGAGATATACAGGTCCTTCAGCTACGACGGCCCGGCGCCGAGCATGGCACCGTTGTACGAAAATACAATGCTCCTTGCTGGCTTCTCGAAGTCCCACGCGGCTACAGGGTGGCGCATCGGCTACGCGTTCGGCCCGACGTGCATCATCGACGAGATGGCCAAACTCCAGCAATACAGCTTTGTCTGTGCCCCGGCGCCAGCGCAGGCCGCGATACTCGAGCACCTTGACCTCGACACCGACCCGGTGACCAAGGCATACCGCCGGAAGCGCGACCTCATCTGCGAGGGGCTTGAGGGTAAATACGAGTTCACCAAGCCGTCCGGGGCATTCTATCTGTTTCCAAAGGCCCCCTGGGGAACCGACGCCGAGTTCGCCGATGAAGCCATCCGCAACAATCTGCTCATCCTTCCCGGCAGTGTTTTCAGCGAGCGGACCCCGCATCTGAGGATCTCTTACTCAGCAGAGGACAGCGTTCTCGAGCGCGGCATCGAAATCCTCCGCCAGCTGGCGGACCGCGGGCGGTAGGTTGTTTCGCCTGTCCCGATCTCGTTCTTCCTTGTGCAGGTTCCTACCACAATTGTAGCGGAACTCCGCTGAGTTGGAGTCGACGACATAACAGGTTGATTCAGCAGGGCTTATGGCTGCCTTGACCACGCCGCCGCTTCATTTTCTACAGGCGGTGTCGAGACCCCAGCAAACCCATCGCACCGCCCGGGCCACAAAACCCGGCGCCGTAACCTCCGGTGCCGTCGCCGCTTAGCGGCGCATCGCGCCTTCGTCCGCCTTCACATACCCCGCTCAGGCACAAGGGTTGCTCTAACCTCGAGCGCTAAGTGCGCAGCCGAGAGACGAGCTGAAATTATCAGCGGGGTTTCAATGAGCATAACAGAGGACCACAAGCAGCGAGCGGTCGTCCTGACGCCGGACACCAGTATCACTTGGCGAACGCAGCCGGAACTCAAGAGCGCCCTCGACGAACTCTCGTCCAGCGGCGAGAAACACATCGTCATCGACCTTACCAACGTCCGTGAAATCTCCGGCTACGGGTTAGGCCTGTTGGCCTCGCGATGCGGCCGACTGCGCAGACAGCAGGGGGACATCAAACTGGTCAACATCTCGAGATCAGTGAAGAAATTGCTTCGGGTCACCAACCTCGACGCGCTGTTCGAACAGTTCGACAGCGCCGACGGTGCGGTTCAGAGCTTCACTGTGATGGACCGCAGCATCAGCCAAGATGAGAAGGAGTGAACTAATGCGCAAATCCGACGGGCGGAAGGTGGTGACGCGACTGCTCACTGCCTACAAAGAAGAAGCGGGGTTATATGAAGCTCTGGCACAGGCTGCCACAGAACAGCATTTCCTCCTGACAAATGGGAGCGACCCGGACCAACTCGGTGCTCTCCTCGACCGCCAGCGCGACCTGGCCGAGGATATCGGCAAAATAGAGGCCGGCATCGGTCCTCTGCGTGAACATTGGGAGAGCACCCGCGATGCCGCCGCCCCACGGACCCGGAAGTTGGCGGAATCCCTCGACAGGCTCCTCGAACAGCTCGCCGAACGCATACACAACATCGTCAAACTCGAGAAGGACAGCTCCCGCGCGCTAATGAGAACCACAGCCAAGGCCACAGAATGAGCATCAAGTGGATACTCGTGGCAGACCCGCACCACCCAACCCTGGAGAGCCTTCGCGCCATGTTGGTTGCGCACGGCTATGAAGCCCTGCTTGCCTCCAACGCAGGTGAATTGGTGAAAGTCGCCGTCGAGAACCACTGTGACCTCGGGCTCATCGACCTGGACCTGCCCGCCACCGGCGGGATCGAGGCGGCGAAGACCCTGGCGCTCCGTTCGCCCGGCATCTTTGTCATCCTCATGGCCCAGCCGGCCGCCATGGCTGGGGGCTCGGAGGAACTGCTCGCATCGCACTTCACCGCCTTGCAGAAGCCGCTCGGCCCCGGCCAGCTCTTGCCCGCCATCGAACAGGCTGACGAGGTGAAGCGACTGCGCGAGGAAAACATGATGCTGCGCACACAGTGGGAGGAAGATGAGGGCCCCGATGACTTCGTCTGGCGCAGCCCGCAGATGATCGATGTGCTCCGGCAGGCCGCCACCGCGGCCGACACCGACGAACCAGTCGTTATCTACGGCGCTCCCGGAACCGAGAAGGAGATTATTGCCCTCTACGTGCACCGTTGCAGCAGACGAGCGGACAAGCCGTTCGTCCGGTTCGAGTGCGGCCGCGGCAGCGGCCCATCCGAGCAGGCCGAATTGTTTGGAAGAGAACACCACGGCCCGAGGGACCACAGCTGCAGCTGGGGAGGGCGCCTGGCACTGGCCGCTGGCGGAACACTGTTCATCGACAACATCGGTGAGCTCTCGACCGCCTGCCAGGCCAGACTGCTCCGCTTCATCGAGGAGGGCCAGTTCCTTCCCGGCGACACACACCAGTTAGCCGCGCCGGCGGCGCAGGCACCTCGATGTCCGCCAAGCCCTGCGGACGTCAGGATCGTTTGCGCTTCCGCCCACAGCCTGCTTGATGCTGACGGCGCCAACAGGTTCAGGAAGGACCTGTTATACAGGCTCAGCGCTCTGTCCCTCAGCGTACCACCGCTCTCCGCACGGCGTGAGGACATCCTACCGCTGGCTAGGCGGTTCCTGCGTCGGTTTGCTGTCGAGCTCTCCAAGGAGGTGCACGATATCAGCCCTGAAGCGACACGGCTGCTCAGGGAGTATAGCTGGCCCGGCAACGTCTCCGAGCTGAGGGACTCGCTCCGAACCGCGGTGACGGGCGCGCAAAGCAACGTCCTCTTGCCGGAGGACCTTCTCCGGGGCCCGTCACGCCGGGTGGTATCCGGCGTGATAGGCGGTGTGACCGGACCGACGCTCCAAGACGCCGAGAGACAGTTGATCATCAAAACGTTGCACGAAACCCACGGCAACAGGTCCGAAGCAGCCCGGAGGCTTTCCATTACCACGAGTATCCTCTCCAACAGGCTTGCCAGGTACCGAGACCGCGGATTGATCGCCGTCCATACCCGTGTATCAGCCGGGGAGGCAAAAGGATGTTAGACCTCAGGAATGTCTGGACAGAATACAGCGAGACCGGCAACCCGGAGGTCCGCGAGCATATAATCATGGACTGCATGCCGCTGGTGAAATATGTAGTTGGCAAATTTGCCGCCTCAGCTCCCCCGCGCTGCGACCGGGAAGAACTCATACAGTCCGGCATATTCGGGCTCATCGACGCTATCGACCGCTATGACCCGCGCAAGGAGGTAAAGTTCGAAACGTATGCCATCCTCAGGATACGCGGTGCGGTCATTGACGAGCTCAGGTCACGCGACTGGGTCCCGAGGGCCAAACGCAGAATGGCGCGGGAGGTGGAGGTCGTTACGGGCGAGATCAAATCACGCTACGGGAGCATTCCAACAGTCAGTGACCTTGCCGAGGCGATGCACGTCTCGCGCCAGGAAATGCGAGACATACTCCAGGAGAGCGGTTTCGTCTCGTTCCTCTCGCTTGACAAGAGCAGCAGGGCCGGGGGACAGGAGCGCGGGGAAGGCACAGCGATAGTTGACCTGCTCGAAGATAACACCGCAGCCGGGCCTTCCACACGAATCGAGCTTGAGGAAAAGACCGCAGCGCTCAGCCGAGCCATCACCGAACTCCCCGAGCAGCAGCGCATCATCATCACTCTTCACTACTACGAAGAAATGCGGCTCAGAGACATCGGTGAACTCTACGGAGTATCCGAGTCACGCATCTCCCAGATACACGGGCGGGCCCTCGTTCTGCTCAAGACCAGGATGCAGCAGCTCCTGGGCCGTTGAACACCTGTTGGCTTCAAACTTCCTGACAATTCACATCTCTTTCCTCGCCGAACTCCGCTATATGAACCGGAAACGCTAAGGTATCGCGAATTCCGGACGATAACAGCGTCAGACTGCCAACAAGGGCAACGGAAGCATCATGAATAGCACTAACCTCTGGACAGACAACGACTTAGGAAAATACCTAACACTCTTCCGCTGCGCCGAACAGGCCCGCAAGCAAAAAATCCAACTTACCCGAACGCGGATTGAGAGCGGATATTATCTCACCGACCAGGTCGCCCGCGCCACTGCAAGCAAAATGCTCACCTTCCCCAGCTGCACTCTTCAGCCCAGGTGAAACTTCCTCTCAGCATCGTCAGTCAGCACCGCCATCTGGCGGCGTCAGCAGCGTGCCGATTTGACGCGACACCTGACCGAGCCGACCACCGGCGCACTTCGAACCTTGACTTCGGCAGCCTGTTCCGCTGTAATCCTTTCAAAAGTCAGGGGGCATCAGCTGAAGAGAGCGACACTGTACGTAATGGTGGCCGGGTTCGTGGCCGTGGCGGCAGTGTGCACGGTCTCACGGCGGGTGCAGGTGCGCGACCGCCGTGTCGCGGGGTCCATCATCTCGCTGGCGCCGAGCGTGACCGAGATTGTCTTTGCCCTTGGCCTGGATGAAAGACTTCTCGGCATCAGCACAGCGTGTGACTATCCGCCCGAAACGAAAAGTATCCGCAAGGTGGGCAATTTCGGCGCACCCAAAATGGAACTCATTTACGCGCTCAAGCCCGAGCTCGTCATCACCACGTCGCTGCGCGACCCCGAAGCTGCGGAAGTTATACGTCGCTCCGGCGCCACGCTCCTCGTCGTCCCGCAGGAGACCCTCGAGCAAGTACTCAACGCAATAGTCAAGATTGGTGAGGCGGCCGGCGTGCCCCAGGTGGCGCAGGAATACGCGAGCAAACTGAAGGAACGTATCGCCGGTGCCACCCGCACTGTTCCGGAAGACAAGCGCCCGCGGGTGTTCGTGGAACTTTCACAGAAACCTCTGCGCACGGTCGGTAAGCGTTCGTTCGTCCACGACCTAATCCGCCGGGCCGGCGGCCGAAACAT
>JAUWIN010000014.1 GCA_030605345.1 Candidatus Brocadiia bacterium | reverse complement strand
TGGAAAGTTACCTCAACGCGCGCGCCGGCAATTACGAGATGGCCTCTCTGCCCGGCAGGGTTCAGGGCCGGCCGATGCCGAAGGTGGAAATGGTTGACATGAGCAAGGAGATGCCCGCCGTCCGCCGCTTCCGCTTCCTTTCCCGCCGGCTGACGGCGGTGATGGAAGACCGCCTCGAGCGGGGCGAGCAGGTCATTATCTTTCTCAACCGGCGTGGATTCGCCACGTACGTCTTCTGCCCGCGCTGCGGATGGGCCATGAGGTGCCAGCACTGCGACATAGCGATGACGTATCACAAGCGGCTGGGCCGGGCAGTGTGCCACTACTGCGGCCGCCGCAGCACCGTGCCGGAAATATGTCCGGAGTGCAAAGCTCAGGGGGTCAAGTCCATCGGACTGGGCACGGAAAAGGTGGAGGAAGAAATCCGCGCCCGGTTCCCCGGCGTCGGGTGCGCTCGGATGGATTCCGACTCTGTTCGCGGCCGCGGCTCACACGTCCGGGTTCTGGACGCGTTTCGCTCCGGCGAGGTAAGGATACTCGTCGGGACAAAGATGATTGCAAAAGGGCTGGACTTCCCCAACGTGACACTTGTGGGTGTAGTCAACGCCGACACCGCTCTGCACCTGCCGGACTTCCGTGCTGGCGAGCGGACGTATCAGCTGGTCTCGCAGGTAGCCGGCCGCACCGGGCGCGGATCGCGCGGCGGCTTGGTCATCGTGCAGACCTTTCAGCCCGCCCACTACACCATGCGCTGCGCCGCGGCACACGATTACGTTGCGTTCGCCAAAGTTGAACTCGGCCACAGAGAAACCCTCGGCCTCCCGCCTTTCAGCCGGGCCGCGAGGCTGGTGGCTGAGGGCAGAAACGAGCGGCAGGTGCGAGATGCCGCACTGGCCATCGGAAAGGCGCTGAGGGAAGGCGCTGCCGCCCGGAACGGCGTCGTTCACGGCCCGCAGCCATGCCCTATCGAGAAAATAAAAGACAGATTCCGATGGCATATTCTGCTCCTGGCTGGAAAATGGCGGACACTTCACGATATGATAGAAGTTGCAAAACCCGTCCTGCCGCGCGGTCGGCAGGTGCGCGTAGCCATCGACGTTGACCCGGTCTCGATGTTGTAGTCTGACGGGGACGAGTTGTGCGGAACTTTGCCGACGTGTTGATGGACGCAGTTGACGCCAAGAAGAGCCGACTGGTAGTCGGGCTCGACCCGCGGATTGAGCACATCCCGGACGAACTGCGCCAGCCGGCGCTCAAGGCTTCGGGCGGTTCCTGCGCGGCGGCGGCCGAGATGATCCTCAACTTCAACCGGGCGGTCATTGATATTGTTGCCCCATACGTGCCGGCGGTGAAGGTGCAGGTCGCGTTCTACGAGGTGTTTGGCCCGCCCGGCTGGCGCGCATACGAGGAAACACTCAAGTATGCCGCGGGGAAAGGAGTCGTAGTTATAGGTGACGTGAAGCGGTCGGACATCGGTACCACCGCACGGGCTTATGCCTGTGCCCACCTGGGGACCACCCAACTCGACGGGCAGGCGGTACACCACGCCCACGCCCACGCAATCACCGTCCTCCCTTACTTCGGCTGGGAAGGGGTCGAGCCGTTTGTTCAGGCCGCCCTGGAATCAAACAAGGGCGTCATCGTGGTGGTGCGGAGCAGCAACCCTACGGCCCGCGAAATACAGGGGGAACAGGGCGATGCCGACCCGCTCTATTTGCGCCTGGCCGCAAAGGTGGCCGAATGGGGTGCCGACAGCGTAGGCCACAGCGGATACAGCGCCCTGGGGGCGGTCGTCGGCGCGACCTACCCCGAAGACATCCCGCAGCTGCGCCAGATAATGCCGCAAACAATCTTTCTCTTGCCCGGCTACGGCGCCCAGGGCGGCAAGGCGGCCGACGTCGCGGCGGCGTTCGACGCGACCGGTCACGGGGCGCTGGTCGCTGCCTCGCGCAGAATCATCCTGGCACATCGTGACCGGACCAACCGGACGTGGCGGCGCGCCATCGAGCAAGCAGTAAAGGAAGTCAACGCTGACCTCGAGGAGAACCTGCCGCCACTTAAAATTCCCGACTCCTGAGAACCCGCCATAAACACAAAAGGAAGCACGTACGTGGGCGCAGAATGTGCAGGCTCGGTCGTATCGGGTGGGTGCGAGATTTAGGGCTTGAGGGCGGAATCCGATAGAGGTGAACCACTGGCCGCGGGACATTTTCCGCCGGGTATATTGGCGAGCGGGTGGGGGCTACGCGGTTTCGGATTCACCCGGCAGCGGGCTCTCGGCGCTACCCACGGTCTCGGTGTCGGCGGTCTCGGCTCCGGAGCCGAAGAGTATGGTGGTTTCGCCGACCGTGATGACGTCACCGGGCATCAGCGGATGCTCGAGCACCCCGTGACCGTTCACCGCAGTTCCGCCGGAACTTTCGAGATCGCGCACTCGGAAACCCCGCCCGCACCGCTCGACCAGGGCGTGGACGATGGAAACGTGTTCGTCGGTGACCCTGAGCTCGCACTCCTGACCGCGCCCGATGGCGACGGGACTCTGATCTACCTCCGCAGATGCCCCCACATCCGGCCCGGCGATGACCCGAAGCAACGCCATGAAAGCCTCGGAAGAAAACCCCAGGAACCGCAACCTTACTTGAGCTGACATCAATTGTATGGGCGACGCCGGGGCGTGTCAACGGTGGGTCGCCTCGCCCGGCGCATTGCAGCAATCGTGTCGTTCCCGGCTGTTCTGCTTGAGAAGAGCCGGGAGTTCAATCCACAAGTCCGCAAATCCGCCACCTCCGTGTGTTTTCTTCATATTGCATTTCAGCGCTCGCTCGATTAGGATGGCCCCGGTTATTCGGCTTTGCAGGAAGGAGCAGACAATGGCAAGGATCAGGTTCGGCGTGGTCGGCGTCGGCGGGATGGGAACAACTCACGCCGGATATCTGGCGAAGATGAAGACGGCCAAACTGACCGCCGTCTGCGACATAGTTCGAAGCAGGGCAACTTCCGTCGGCGAAGAGTTTGGGGTGAAGTCCTTCCTCGACTACCGCGAGCTGGTCCAGAGCGGCCTGGTCGATGCGGTGATTGTGGCCACGCCCCACCTTCAGCACCCGGAGATTTCGATGTGTGCCATGAAGAACGGGGTCCACGTCATTTGTGAGAAACCGCTCGGCGTCACCCTCACCCCGGTGGACAAACTCATCGGAACCGCCAAGAAGACCGGCTGCAAGTTCGCTGTGATGTATCAGTGGCGCACACAGGGCATATACCAAAAAGCGAAAAACATTATCCAGTCCGGCCAAATCGGCGAACTACTCCGCGTGCATTTCATCAAGCCCGACTACCGATGCCAGGCGTATTATGACCAGGACGCCTGGCGGGGCACCTGGGCCGAAGAGGGCGGAGGCGTGCTGGTCAACCAGGCTCCGCACTTCACCGATATACTGTGGTATCTCACCGGCAGCCCCAAAACTATCACCGGAAAGGTCAGAACAAAACTCCACCGGATCGAGGCCGAGGACGAGGCGGAGGCCATGCTGGAATATCCTAACCGCGCTACCGGATATTATTATACCTGCACCACCGAGTGCCCTGGCCGGACCTACATGCGCATCGCCGGGAACAAGGGCGTCCTCGATATCGAAGGCGACAGGCTCCGCCTCGGAGAACTCAAACCCGACCTCACCAGGTTCGATAGGGTGAACAAGGAACCGTGGGCCGGGCCAAAGGTCGCCTGGAGGGTCGTCCCGTATAAAAAGAGCGGCGAGGTCGGACATCGCGCCATCATCCGCAACTTCATCAACGCCATCAATCGCGGCACGAAACTGATCTCCCCCGGTGACGAAGGCATACACCAGGTCGAAATCTCCTGCGCCATCGTGCTCTCGTCAATGAAAAACAAGCCCGTTCGTCTGCCGGTTAAGCGCGCCGAGTATGACGAGCTCATGGCAAGCCTGGTTCGGACGTCCAGAGTAAAAAAGACCAGGAAACCAGCCGCGCGAAAGCAAGAGGTGAAGGTGTTCACCTGAGAAAACCAGCTGACGGCCATACTTGAACATATCAAGTCCCGGAACGATGTCATCATTACAAGGAAAGCGACATGAGCAAGAAGAAGGAAGTGTGGGACCCGCTGCCGCGGGAAGAAGTCGTAAAGGCAGTCGAGCGTAAAGGCCCCTCCCGTATCCCGCTTGTGATGGCCAAATGGTGGGGTGAGGGACTGTGCGAACAGTACGGAGACCGTCTGCGCCAGTTCGAGCGCTTCCCTGAGGATGTAACCTTTATGGGGATACCAAAGTTCGACACCAACGCAATGAATCTTTCTTGGGAAAGCCGGGATACTGGCGCATACGACAGCAACTACGTCATCGACGACTGGGGCAAACTCGACGAGTTCATCGAAAAACTGCCCGACCCGTCGAGAGACCCGTACTTTGACGAACTAGAGGAGCAAGTCAAGCGAGTCCGCCAACGAGATTTGTACCTGATGAACGGCTGGTGGGGCCTGTTTTTCGAGACGCCCTGGGCCATCCGGGGCATGCAGAACCTGATGGTTGATTACTACGTGCACCCCGACGAGATACACCGCCTCCATTCGGCCTTGTGCGACCTGTACTGCAAGAGCATTCACAAGGCCGCGGAAGTGCTGAAGCCCGATGGCTTCTGGACCAGTGACGACCTGGGCCATCAGACGCAAGCGATGATGCGTCCCGAAGTCTTCGACGAGTTCCTCAAGCCCTACTACCTCCGTATCGGCGAGGCGCTCCGCGCACACGGCATCCACTGGTGGCTGCACAGTTGCGGCAACAACACCGAGCTCCTGCCAGCGCTCATCGATGCAGGGGTAAAGATGTTCCACCCTGTCCAAAAGCATACGATGGATGAAGCCGCCGTGGCACGGGTCTACGGCGACCGGCTGGGCTTTTGGTCCGGGTTCGACGTCCAGCACATCTTGCAGGAAGGCACCCCGGACGAAGTTCGCGCCGAGGTGCGGCATCTGATTGACACGCTGGACCGGCCGGACGGTGGGATGTGCATGGCCGCAGGTAACGGCATCGTCAGTGGCACGCCGTTGGAGAACATTGAAGCGTTCCTCCACGAAACCCTGGTTTACGGGAAGAAACACCGACAGAAATACGCCGGATGACCGTTCCCGCACGCCTGGTTGACACTTCAAGGGGGTATGTTGTGCGGTACCTGACGAGAGAAGAAATGCGAGCGGCAGACCGCAAGGCCATCGAGGACTACGGCATGCCGGGCGTTATCCTGATGGAGAACGCCGGACGAGGTGCTGCGCACTGCGCCCTTGAAATGCTCGTGGAGGGACGACGCGCCCGGGTCTCCGTCGTATGTGGGCCCGGCAACAACGGCGGCGACGGTTTTGTCGTCGCACGCCACCTGCATAACGCAGGGGTCAGCGTTGCCGTGCGCCTGCTCGCCCCGCGGGAAAAGACAACCGGCGACGCACTGGTCAACCTTCAGATTGCCGAAAAGATGAGGCTGGATATCCGCCACGTGGAGCCGGCCGAACTGGATTTCTCGGAGGCGGACTTGGTCGTGGACGCCATGCTGGGCACTGGCCTGTCCGGTGAGGTGCGTGAGCCGTTCGCCGCGGCCATCAGAGCGATCAACGCCGCTGGCAAACCAGTCCTTGCTATCGACATCCCCTCCGGGCTCGACGCCAATACCGGCAGGGTACTCGGCGGGTGCGTTCACGCTACCCGCACCGCCACGTTCGCCGCGCCCAAGGTTGGGTTCATCCGCAACAGCGGGCCGGAGATGGCAGGCGAAGTGACCGTGGTCGATATCGGTATGCCCCGCAGCATCCTTGAGTAAGCCGATTGCAGATAGTGGTCTTGTGGAGCAGTGAGCTAACGCCGCGAAATGCGGCAGCGTAGCACAACCATCCATAGACCGAGCCCCAAGACCAACGCCGTCCCCGGCTCGGGGACGACAGCCTCCGTGTAAGCCACGATGGTTTCCCCTACAAGGCCGTCTGTGGTCATGCCCATCATCGGATGCGTCCAGTCCGGATGCGCTTCACCCTGGGCGAATAGAAGATATTGCGCGCTGGCGGGAAGCCGGGGCTCGACCTCATTCAGGAGCCAGGACTCGAAGTCCTCACTTGTCCCCCCGAAGTAGCCGAGGTGGTCGTCGAGCACCGCCGCCTCCATACCCGCGCTGGTGAGCTCGGCAACCGGGACGAGGAATCCGTCCCACGCGTAGTCATTGAACGTCATGTCGATGCTGGGGTGTTTCTGGAATGGCGTGTCGTAGTACCAATCGATGCTAACCGAGAATGCCCAGTCAGAATCCGCCGAGGCGCTATACGAGCCGCTGTTGGGCTGGCCATTCACTGGACCGTGGTTTCCGTCGGCGCCGGGGTCGCCGGGTTTAACGAGATGCTGATAGGCGGTCTTGGACGATGTGATGAACCCGTTATACGCCAGTTCGTTCACGCCGACCGTGCCCCCGTCCGTAAGGTCCACATCCAGCACAAGGGACCCCGTCATCGAGTGAATCCCTTCCGCATAGCCCGGCGGGTAGTCCGGAGGCCACTCGCCGACCGGGTTCGTAAAATTGAAGCTGAAGCATCCATCCGGATTGTAAGAGGCATACGTGATGTCGTCGGACGTCTGTATAAGATGGTCTCCCGAGACCCCCGGCACGGCGCTTGGTTGCGGCAACCGACCGGAATTATCGCCGTGCGTTAGCAGCGTGAACTCTACTGGAGCAGCCATCAGACCGCTCGAAAAGACAAGCATCGCCAGCGCCGTTACGCAGTAAAAGGTCTTCCTCATTTTTGATTTCTCCTTCGCCCTTGGCTGCTATGCTTTCTCTCGTTCGGGCACCGCGCCCGAGTGTGCCGGGTCCACATGGAAATGGCTGTTCAGATGGCGAGCCACCCACTCGGGGACTTCCCCATCGGGGTAACTATCGAAGTTGGGAATGTATGGCTTGATGTCCAGTACCGGCGTGCCATCCAGCGCATCCAAACCCTTGACGGACACTTCCCCGGTCTGGGCCGAGAAACCGAGCAGCTGCACGACGGACATGCCGATGGGATTGGGCCGCACGGGCATTCGGGTGGCGAATACCTTCACGTGGGGCGGCTTGTGATGGTGCTTGGGCATCTTCCAGTCTCTGGCTCTGTGGACCCAGTAAAGGACGATTACGTGCGAGTACCCCTGCAATCCGTTCAGGGCGCCAGCGTACCTGCTCATAAGCTGGATTCGCGCACTGTCCGCCGTCCAGCCCACGTGAGTGTGCGCAACGTCCTCCGGCTGGGCATAGCCAGAACATACGTAGCCTATGGGCTTGACGCTGAAACCCACTTTGGGTGCCTTAGTATCTTGGTGGTCGTTATTCGCCTGTGTCATCTTGCCGCTTGTTTCTGCTTGTTAGCCCGCTCACGACGAGGCCTGCCGTCACGCCCAGAACCGCGTTCGCTCCGATAATGAGCACGTGCACCGGCCCCAGGCTCGGTTGCATAGCTGTCAGGCATACGCCCCAGAATAACAATGCCGCCAAGACCCTCGCGGTGCAAAGACATCCACCGGTGAGCGCTGCGCGCAGGCGTTGACTTCGGACCAGGCCTGAACTAGCCCACGCCAGGTCGCCAGCAAGGTTGCCCAGGATCGGCACGACCAAGGACCAGGGCACCAGCCCAATGCCTCCCATCGCCACTCTTGCGGCCACTTCGGCGAGCCCTGCCGCTGTCAATACGCCGAACCGGTTCACCCGCGTCAGCAGAGCCAGCAGGACAAGCGTCCGGGGCAGTGCCGCAACCAGCGAACCCGATGCTGGAATCGGCCACACCGCGTGCAACGCCCGGCCACCGAATTGGGCGAGCACAGCCGACGTAAGCCCAGCAACACACACCAGCAGGACCTCCCGTTGCGTCAGACTACGTGCCTTGCCTAAGAGACCCGGTTCGGCCAACTGTCTGGACGTCAAGGTTCCTGTTCGCATCATTGTCTCTCCGTAAAAGCATGGGGGGTTCTGTGTTGCACGAACCGTACACTCTTGTCAGCGAACAAAACATTCCGTCCACCGCCCCAACCTCCCAGCTCTCGGTGCGGGAAAACGGGAACGTTCTTTCTCACCCAGTCGCTCATCAGCCATCTCGACGACGGCGAGCGCGAGTTAAGAAGGTGGGGATACTCCGAAAGACGTAGAGGAAGCGGCATCCGCGTATCACGCCTGGTTATCGAGAAGTATTTGTACGTGATGTAATGTCGTTCCCAGTTTTCGTCCGTGTTCACTACGGAATCCCCACCAGGCCCGCCATACTCGGGACTCTGTGCGTAAGGCTCAATTTCCTCCGCACTGGGGCAGTAGAACACGTCGCGCTCCGGCACGTACGCCGGGTAAAGGGAGCTCACAAGGACGTCTTGCGGGTTGCCGCACAGGTCCTCAATCGGATACCAGCCGTCGTTTGCCAGCGTGTACATCTCTAAACCCAGGCCGAGCTGCCGCAGGTTGCTGGCGCAGACCGTCCGTTTAGCTGCTTCCTTTGCTATGCCCAGCGCTGGAACAAGTAATCCAGCCAATACCGAAATGATTCCCATGGTCACAAGTAATTCCACCACCGTGAAGCCCGTTTTCCGGCCGCCGGAAACGCGTTTGTCCCGCGTCATGAGGTCGAACTTTATAGTGTTACGAATTTTCGACCAGATCTGCTGAAAAATCTCTCATCCTCTGTGCTGGGGGTGACATACCGGTCTACGCAACTGCGCCGATTATACGGTAACAGTGGCACATGTCAAGGAATTGTGCTACTTTTTTTCAAAAAAAACACTGCGGCAGATACAACCCTACCTTCCCACGGGTTGGATGACCTTCAGAATCTCATCGGCGGCTCGGGCCGAGGCGCCGGGCGAGCCCAGTTTTTCGCGGACCACGGCCAGGTTGCGCCGGGTCTCGTCCAGCCGATTGCACAGCATATCCAGCGCCGCCGTGGATATTCTTTTCGGGGTCGCGTCGATCATGTAGAGTTCCGGCACCACTTGTTTTCCGGCGGCGATGTTCACCAGAGCGTAGTTCCCGGGGGAGATGAGCGGCCCGAAGATGACGTGCGAAAGAATGTCCGCCTTATACGTCACCACCATCGGCGTGCCGAGCAGGCCAGCCTCGAGCGTGGCCGTGCCCGAACACACCAGCAGCAGGTCAGATGCCAGCATCACGTCGTGCGCCCGGCCGGAGACTGTTCTGGACTCGACCCTGTATCCCGCCGCGATCTGACTGAACTGCCCCGGGTCCAGCCCTTCCGCCCACACGGTGACAAACGTCAGGTCTTTCATCCGGCGCTGCATTATTTCAGCTGATTCCAGCAGCACGGGCAGAACGTATTCTATTTCCTTCCGCCGACTGCCCGGCAGCAACCCGATTAGCGTCCCTGTTTCCGGCAGCCCCAGCGAGCGGCGGACCGCCGGTCGGTCGGTCACTTCCAGTTTCTCCGCCATCGTGTCGAGCAGTGGATGCCCCACCAGGGTCACGTCAATCCCCGCACGCCGGTACATCTCTTTTTCGAACTGGAACAGGCAGAGCATCTTGCGCACGTACTTTGCGATTTTCTTCAGCCGCCCCCTCCGCCACGCCCATACCTGGGGGCTGACGTAATAGATGACCGGCACCCCCACCCGTTTCGCGTGCCTGGCGACCATCAAGTTGAACTCGGGGAATTCAATCAGGACAACGGCGTCGGGCGGTTCTACACTGAGGCGGTGGGTGAGTTTGCGATACGCCCGCACCAGCCCGCCGAGGTTATTGAGCCCCCCGCCTACCCCTATCACTGCGGGCGCGGGGAGGTCCTGAAGCAGCTCCACGCCAGCGGCGGCCATCCTGGGGCCGCCCAGCCCGGCCACCCGGAGCCTCGGCTCTTGCTGGAGCAGTTCCCGCACCAGCGCGGCGCCGTACCCGTCGCCGGAGCTCTCGCCAGCGACGATGAGCAAGCTCCTGCGGCGGGCCTGAGTTTCATGCTCCTGCTTCATTTTTCGGCAGTATGCGCACCCGCCGGCCTTCTATTTTCAGCCGCCCTTCCGCGAAAAGTTGTATCGCTTCCGGATACGCCTCGCACTCCTTCTCGAACACCCGGGCGGCCAGCGTTTCGGGGGTGTCGTCATCGAGCACGGGAACTACCTTCTGTATGATGACCGGTCCGTGGTCGTACGCCCGGTCGGCGAAGTGGACGGTGCAGCCTGATACCCTCGCACCGTATTGGAGCACTGCCCGGTGGACTGAGTGTCCGTAATAGCCCTTGCCACAAAACGCAGGGATGAGCGCAGGATGTATGTTCATTACCCTGCCGAGGTACTTCTGGGACATGTCCCACATCACCATAAAACCCGCAAGGCATACCAGGTCGACGTCGTATTCGTCGAGCGTGGTGTTGAGTGCGGCGCTGAAAGACTCCGTGCTTTCGAACTTCTTCCGCTCGACTACGACCGCCTCGACGCTGTGATTCCGAGCGCGTTCCAGCCCGTAGGCGTCGGGGCGGGACCCAATCACGACGGTCACGTTGGCGTCCAGTGAGCCTTCCTCGATTTTTGAGAATATGTTCTCGAGCGTTGTTCCGCCGCCTGAGAGCAGGACGGCGAGTTTGACAGGTTCAGCCATGTCCCTGCTTCTCCGTTTTGAGGATCCAGTCTGCGGCTGCTGCGACGTGCGGGACGACCACTTCGGCGGCGGTTTCCGCTGCGTCCTGTGGGCTGGGCTCGACCAGCACCGCCGCCCTGCATCCCGCCGCCTGCGCCGCCTGGATGTCGCGCTCGCCGTCGCCAACCGCATACGACCGGGCAAGGTCAACGTTGTGGTCGTCTGCGGCGCGCAGCAGAAGGCCCGGTTTGGGCTTCCGACAGTCGCACTCCACGGCGTATTCCGGCACATCCCCGTCCGGCAGGTGAGGGCAGTAGTACACGCCGTCGATGGGGGCGCCAGCATCGGCGAACTTTTTCAGCAGGGCCTTGTGAGCTGTGGCTAGGTCCGCTTCGGTGAAAAAGCCCCTCGCTATCGCTGCCTGGTTGGTTACTACTAGAATGATAAAACCGTTGGCGCGGAGCTTCTTTATCGCTTCTACCGCCTGGGGCAGCGGGTCGATTTCGGGGTCGGCGATTCGCGCACCAGTCTCCGGGATGATGGTTCCGTCTCTATCCAGAAAAACGGCCTTTGTGCCCATCGGGTAGCCTTATTTCGAGAGTTTGTTTTCGACAATATGACACACGGCGTGCAGCGCTGCCATGTGGCATTCCTGCACGTTGGCGGTGTTGTCGGCAGGCACAGTAAGACAGAGGTCGGCGATTTGGGCCAGCTTCGCCTCTTTGCTGCCGACGAAGGCGATGGTTTTGACGTGCAGCCCCCTGGCGGCCTCGAAGGCCTTGACGACGTTTTTTGAACTCCCGCTGGTGCTCAGGCCGATAAGGGCGTCGCCCGCCCGGGCAAGTGCTTCTACTTGCCGCGAAAAGATGTTTTCGAACCCGTAGTCATTTCCCACGGCGGTCAGGGCTGATGTGTCGGTCGGCAGGGCGACTGCGCTCAGCGCCCGGCGCTCCAGCCTGAACCGGCCGGTAAGCTCTGCGGCGACGTGCTGGCACTGCGCCGCGCTGCCGCCGTTGCCACAGAGCAGGAGTTTCCCTCCACCCAGGACCGCGTCGCCGACTGCCTCCGCGATGTCCGCTATCGTTGCGGCCTGCTGGCGCAGCCGTGAGAGCGCGGCGGCGGAGTCTTCGAGCAACCTGGTAACCTCATCGGCTGTGTCCGACATAGCCGCGGCCTCCTGTCTTTTTCTTCCTGGCGTTCCGGCGTGCCCGCTGTGCGATTTTGGTCGTCGAAAACCCGGGCACCATCGGCACGTTCTCAATCCGCCCGCCCATCGACTCGACCAGTTTGCCGCCGACCACGCCTGTTTTCCCGTATTCACCGCCCTTGACACTCACGTCCGGCCGCAGGGCTGTCAGAAGCGGGACGGGTGTGTCCTCTTCGTAGATAGTCACGTAGTCCACGCATTCGAGCGCTGCGAGCAGGCCTGCTCGTGCATCCTGCGGAATGACCGGCCTGTCCGGCCCCTTGATGCGGCGTGCTGAGGCGTCGGAGTTGATTGCCACGACCAAGACGTCGCCGAACTTCCTTGCCTCGGCCAGCAACCTGACGTGGCCGATGTGCAGCAAGTCGAAGCATCCGTTGGTGAAGGCGATCTTTCGCCCGCGGGAGTGCAGGTCCGAACAGATGGTGACGAGGTCCGGGCGTGACTTTATCTTAGGCTCGGCCCCGCCCTGGAGGTGTTCGAGTATCTCGCACTTGGCGACGGTTGCGACGCCGATTTTGCCGACCTCGATGCCGGCGGCGGTGTTTGCCAGCCGGGCGGCATCTACCAGTTTGTAGCCGCTGGCCAGCGAGGCGGCGATGGTTGCCGCCACCACGTCACCAGCTCCAGCCACGTCAAAGACTTCGAGCGCGCTCGCCGGCACCATTGCCGTCTTCTTGTCCTTTTGGATGACCGCCATGCCCTCGCGGTCGAGCGTGATCACGGCGGCGTCCAGGGCCAGCGTCTTCAGGAGTTTCCGTCCTGCCCGGCTGGCGCTGATTTCGTCGGTGCTGATGATTTGTGTGGCGTGGGCGGTCTCGGCTCGGTTGGGGGTGAGCAGGGTGGCGCCGCGGTACTTCGCGTAATTGCCAGCCGGCGCCGGATCCACAATCAGGGGGATGGAACGTTTACGGCAGGCGCTCACAAGTAGTTCGACCAGTGTTCGGGTGACGGCGCCCTTGCCGTGGTCTTGGACTACGACAGCATCGACATCAGGCGCGGTTTGCTCGCAGAACTTGGTGAGTCGTCGGGCAGTGTCGGCGCTGATTTCTGCGTTTGACTCTTCGTCCAGGCGCAGCATCTGCTGCGATTGCGCCATCATCCTTGTTTTGACCGTGGTGGGCCGGCTCCGGTCAACCAGTAAGCCGCGGATGGCGGTTCGGCACTGCTTGAGGAGTTGGCGGAGGTCGCGGCCTTGCGGGTCGTTCCCTATGATTCCTGCGGCGATGGGCCTGGCGCCGAGTGCGGCGAGGCTGGCAGCCACGCTGCCGGCACCGCCGGGCTTCTGTTGGTGGCGGTTGAGACCGGCCTTGAGCACCGGAATGGGGGCTTCCGGAGAGATTCGCTCCACCGAGCCCCAGATGTACCGGTCGAGCATGTAGTCGCCCACGACCAGTATCCTCGGCGTGCCGAGGGCACGGACGAGTTCTTTAGCGTGTTCATCCGACATTTGATGCGTCCTCCTTCCGCCGGGCTTGTTCGAGCCTGTCCGCAAGTTTCCACCGCCGGTGCGTCCAGAGCCACTGCTCAGGGTGCCTGCGCACGATCTCTTCCAGTTTATCGTTGAACAACTGGGTGTTTGCGCGGACGTCTCCTTGGTGGTCGCCGGTTCGGACCAGGTCGAGCGGGCCTTCGATGTAGCCGTGATGTCTGAAGGTATGGCCCTGGCGCACCGAGTAGGCGGCGAAGACGGGCGCGTCCAGGCGAAGTGCGAGCGAGGCGAGAATCGCGGTGGTGGCGGCTTTGCGGCCGAAGAACTCCGACGCCACATACGCCCGGTTGACGTGCTGGTCGAAGAGTATGGCAAGGGTTTCGCCGTTTCTCAGCGTCTTTATCATCGGGCGTAGTCCGTGGCGCGTGCTGTGGACACAGATTCCGGACTCCTCACGCAGCCGGGTGGTGTAGTTTCTGACCAGCGGATTATTCACCGGCCGAGCCAGGGCGTGCAACCTGCCCAGGTGGGCTGCCATGCAGGCGCCGAAAAGTTCCCAGTTGCCCAGATGCGGGCCGAATGCGAGCACCGGACGCCCCGCCGCGAGTTGCGCCCTCATAGCATCTACGCCGTGGACGGAAAACCGCCGGTCGATGCTGTGTCTCCTGCGGTTCCTCATCCACAGACTTTCCACCGCCGTCAGCCCGATATGGCTGAACACCTCCCTGATTAGGCGTCTGACCTCGTCAGTTGTCCGTTCGTCCGGCATCGCCAGCTCGATGTTTCGTCGGGCAACTCGGCGGCGTCCGGCAGCGACAAGCCACAACAGCTTGCCCAGGGCCACCCCGGCCCAGACGGCCAGCTTCTCCGGCAGGCAGCCAACAACGGCCGCAAGCGTCCGGAGCGCCGCGTATTCAACCAGGTACCGCAGCCTGCAAAGGACGCCTGGGTCAGTTCTGCCCATACTGTTCCGCAGGGTCGGCGGCTTCGGCCGCCTCCCGCCTTTGCCTCTCTCGCCTGAGCTTCTTGGCCAGTTTCCAGCGTTTCTGAATCCAGAGCCACTGTTCGGGATGCCTGCGAACGAGTACCTCGAGCCGGTCGTTGAAGCGCTGCGTGTTCGCCCGAACGTCCGACTCGTGGTCGTGCGTTCTGATAAGCTCCAGGGGGCCTTCAAAGAATCCGCGGTGCCGGAAGCTATGCCCGGAGCGCACCGAATAACCGAGGAACACGGGCACATCGAGCCGCCGGGCCAGCGCGGCGACAATCGATGTTGTGGCCGCGTCACGTCCGAAGAACTTCGTGCGCACGCTTGCGGCGTCCACGTGCCGGTCAATGAGGATGGCGAGGAATGAGCCGTTCTTCAGCGCTCGGGCCATGGGCCTCACGCCTTCCTCGCTGCTAATCACGCGCAGCCCCATGCGCTCCCGCACTCGCACGATGTAGTCCGAGACACTCCGGTTCTTGCCGGGGAGGGCCACGACGGCTATCTCTCCGAACACCCTTGCCATGCGCGAACCGAATATCTCCCAGTTGCCGAGATGGAGCGTGAACGCGAGAACGCCGCGGCCCTTCGCCAGTTCCGCCTTTACCGCGTCGACCCCCTCGACGGGGAAGCGTTCCTCGAATGACGCATCATCGTGCTTGTCCGCCCAGAGAGTTTCCATGGCGGTCAGGCCCATGTGGATGAAGGATTGCTTCACCACCCGTGCCATCTCCTTCTTCGTCAGTTGTCCGGCCAGTGCCCATTGGATGTTCTGTGTCGCCCGGCGGCGCCGCTTCGGGCTCGCCAGCCAGAAGAGCCGCCCCAGCGCCCTGCCGGCGAGCTCGGCCGCCCGTCTCGGCAACAGCCCGGCGCACACACAGAGAGCCCGGAACAGGATGTATGCAGCGGAATGTCGCAATCGGCGGACGAAGCGGTGCTTACTCTTCGCCATATCGTGCCGCCTGCAGCGCTTCCTCGAAGAGCCCGGCCAACTTCTCTTCGCCGGACAGTATTTCCATTTCTACCCGCAGCACCACCAGCTTCTGGCTGCCGTGCCACTTGCCTCCCAGTTTAACCGCGTCCTTCTCCGTTGTCACGAACGCTTCCACTGATTTGTCGTCCGCCCGCACGATCCGCGCGATGTCCTCTGCCGTGTACCAGTGGTGGTCGGGAAACTCCACAGCCCATTCTACCGACCCGCCCAGCTTTTCGACCGTCCGGGTGAACGCCGCGGGGTTACCGATGGAGGAGAACAGTCCGAGGCGCTTGCCGGAGAGCACGGTCGGCTCCTGGGCGGCGCCATCGGGATACGCGGCGACAGCCTTGGGGGTGTGCCTGGAGGTGGCTATCGGCGCTTCCGGCGCCAGTTTGTGCAGGCGGTTGAGTATTTTCGTCAGTGCGGCAGGGTTGACCAGGTCGCAGCGGGTAACGATCACCGCATCGGCGCGGCGCAGCCCCTTGAGCGGTTCCCGCAGCAGGCCGCGTGGAAGCAGGTGGCCGTAACCGAATGGGCAGGTGGCGTCAATCAGCACCAGGTTGCCGAACCGCGCCAGCCGGCGGTGCTGGAAGCCGTCGTCGAGTATCAGGACGTTCGCGTTGTCGAGCTTCATTGCCTCCAGCGCCGCGCGGAAGCGGTTCGGGTGCTGGCGGTGCGGCACGCCCGGCAGGTGCGCCGCGAGCAGCAGTGCCTCGTCGTTTTTGCCGTCTTTCGACCGGTACCCTCGGCTCAGGATGGCGGGCCTGGCGCCGTTCTGAGCGAACCAGTTTACCGTGTACTCCACCGCCGGCGTCTTGCCGGTCCCGCCCGCCGTGATATTGCCGATGGAAATAACCGGTTTATCCACTCGGTGTTCGGCCCGCAGGCCGGTATCGTAAAGAAGGTTTCTCAGGCGTACCGCAAGCCCATAGATGAGCGAGAGGAGGCGCAGCATCGGGCGCGCACAAAAGGTCCCGGCCCCACGAGCCTCGGCCGACAAAACTTTCCTGTACCCAGGAGAAATTTCCATGAAAAAATTATATATCCGCTGTTTCATGCGGTCAACCTAGCTGCAAGGACCCGGGGCACCGTCTGCCCGGTGCGAGGCGGCATCCACGAGAATAGGGACGTAGAAAGATTTGACGGGCGGCTCGATCACGGTAAAATACGTTCGGACGGTATGGGTAATCTGCCGTCGGGAGGGCCGAGTGGTGGAACCGGCATACACGACGGACTTAAAATTCGTTGCCCCTGCGGGGGCTTGGGAGTTCGAGTCTCCCCTCGGCCACCAACTGTCCTCGGCCCGCGGACGACGGTCGCGGTCGGGACTGTGAACACGATTCCTGGAGGTGAACAAGGGTGCGAACAATTGCCATCGGTGCCTTGGTGTTGTTTGCGGTGTCCGGGGCCGCGGGTGGAGTTTCACCCCACGGTTTGATTACTGGTAACGCCGTGCGCGTACGCTCCGGCCCCCACAAGAGCTTCCGTGAGATGTGCGAACTGGACAAGGGTACCGTGGTAACGATATTGGGCGTATCGGACAACGGCAAGTGGCTCCGCATAGCGGCGCCCGAGGACGGGAACGTGTGGATTTTCGGGAAGTACGTGGACGTTGCCGGTGGCCGCGGCGTCGTAAACGGCGACAGGGTCCGCGTCCGCATCCGGCCGAACGGCAAGGGAGAGGTGGTCAATAAACTGAACCACGGCGCTGCCGTCAAGATCAAAGGCCGAAAGGAAGGCTGGCTGAGGATAGTTCCGCCCAAGAACACCGTGGCCTGGGTCAGTGCCGGGGATGTCCAGCGAATGACAGCGGGCGAATTCCGGGCGCTCACAGAGCAAGAGGCTACGGAAGCGGCCAGGAAGGCGCGGCAAGAGGCAAAGGCCGACCGCAGGAGGCGCGAAGCCAGAATGGTTGCAAAGGCTGACGAACTTCTCGTTGCAGAACTGGACAAGGAGCTTGCAGACCGCTCGCTCGCCGAACCTCTTTGCTCGTATCAGAATGCTCAAAAGCAGGTCAAGGATGCCGAACTGCTGAGGAGCGTCGAGCGAAGGATCGCCCTGATTCTGGCCATGCAGGACGTCCAGTCGGCGCTTGCGAAAAAGACCGCCCCACGTCCGCTCCCGAAAATTGACTTCAGCCGGGTGGTGGCCGGGCTGAACGTTCAGAAACCTGTCGGCGAGCACCTTCTCGCGGCGCACAGGCGTGCGGAGCAGGTCGCTGAGCAGGCCCGACAGGGGGCCGCCCGCCGCCAAGGCGCCGAAAACGAGTTCGAGGGCTGGCTCACGTATCTCGACCCGGCGTTGAAACGCACCGGCGCCACGTATAAAATCACGAAGGCTCGACGCGTGCTGGCGCTGGTCAAAAGCGGCCGGGTCAACCTGGCCTCCTTTGTCGGGATGCGCGTTCAGATTGTTGGAACCAGCTCAGGCCACGTCAGGCTTAGCCCCGGCGCGGACGAGATAGGCATCGTTGACGTCGCCCACCTCAGGCCGGCGTTCGAGTGAACCTTACCCAGTAGGAAGAGGGATCGCATTGCCGAGTGACGACGAGCGCGGTCACACCAGGCGCGCGCCTCTGCAGGGCGCGAGGATTGCCGGCTTCGAGATCATCGAACAAATCGGCAAGGGGGGCATGGGGGTGGTGTACAAGGCGCGCCAGGTCAGCATGGACCGGCTGGTCGCGCTGAAGATACTCTCCGACCGACTCGCCCGGAACCGCAGCTTCGTACAGCGGTTCGTCCGCGAGGCACGCGCAGCGGCAAAACTTAACCACCCCAACATTGTCCAGGGCATCGACGTGGGAAAGTCCGCCGGCTGCTACTACTTTGCCATGGAATACATCCCCGGCGAGACCGCGGCGCAGAAGGTCGCCCGCGAGGGGCGGCTCGACGAGAAAGAGGCGCTTGACATCTGCGGCCAGGTGGCACGTGCGCTCGATCACGTCCACTCGCAGGCCGGCATCATTCATCGCGACGTCAAGCCGCAGAACATCCTGCTCACGCCGGATGGCACAACCAAACTCGCCGACCTGGGGCTCGCCCGCAAGACCATCCAGTCCGATACGGCCCTCACTTCCGACGGCAGCACTCTTGGGACACCGGACTACATAGCCCCTGAGCAGATCCGCGGCGAGACCGACCTCGACGGCGGTTGCGACATCTACTCCCTGGGAGCCACCCTCTATTACCTGCTGACCGGATTGCCGCCATATACCGGTGAGACTTCGAGCGTGATCCTGGCCAAGCACCTTACCGAACCCGTGCCGACCCCCGTCGGCACGAGTGCAGACATCTCCGCGAAGACGACAAGCGTCATACAGAGGGCGATGCAAAAAGATAGAAAGAAGCGGTATCCAACCGCCGAGGCAATGGCCCAGGCACTGGATGCAGCTGTTCAGGGGCTGTCCGCGACGGGGCCCGCCGGCCCGCCGGGGCCCGACACCGCAACCCACAAAATCGCCACCGAACTCCGCCGGAGACTATCGCCCGCGGCCGTGGTGCTCGGCGGCATAGTCCTTGCCGCAGCCGTCATCGCTTTTCTTGCTGTCCGGCCAGGTGGAGAAACCCCGCCACAGCCCAAACCGCCGCTGCAAGAACCGGTGGAAAAACCCACACCGCCTTCACAATCTCCATCTCCACCGCAAAAGCCCACACCGCCCCCGGTCGTAGAGCACCCGGCACCAGAACCCCCAGACCCAGAGCAACCACAACCGGGCAAAAAGGCCTATGAACTGGCGCAAGAGCTGGCGCGCCGAAACAAGGAGCAGCCGTGGCTGCTGGTGCCGAAGTTGCAAGGCATCCTCAACAATCAATGCCGCGGGACGGAATACGAGGGTTCGGTGCAATCGCTCATTGATGACGCAAGAGCGGCCCTTCGGCAGGCCGCGAGCGAGGAACTCGACAAACTCAAAAGCCGCGCCCAGACGCTATGCGGTGAGAGCGAATACGGCCGAGCCGTAGCTGTCCTGGATGCATTTCCACAACATTTGCTGCTCGATGAGTTGCGCCCCGAACTCGAGCGTGCCAGGAGCTCGTGCCGCCACAAAGCACAGGAGGTCTACGGACGGGTCAGTCGTGCCGCAGCGGTTGCCGCCGCGAATGGGGAGTTTGACAAGGCCATTGGCCCGGTGAAGGAGGTCACGGATTGGGGGCTTCCAGTGTTCGAAACCGCGGCACAGAGACTCATTGACGAATGGCGCAAGGAAAAAGCCGAAGAAAAACGCCGCGCAGAAACCCGGCGGTTTACGCTTCTGGTCGCGCGGGCAGGGGTTGTAATGTCGGCATTGGAAGAGCGGAACTACAGCGAGGCCAGCAAGCTTGCCCGTGAGATGGCGCACAACGATGCCCTTGGCAAGGACGCGGCGGAGTTCAAACAACTCGCGGAAGATATCAAGAGCATTGAGCCACTTTGGGAGAAGGCCGAGCAGTACCTGAACGCCGTGAGGCCCGGTGACATGGTCCGCATCAACTCCATCATGATGGAGTTTGAAAGTTTCGAAGACGGGCTGGTGAGGGCGAAGGGTCTGGCCAAACCGCTCCCCTTGAAGTCACTGCGCGACGTTGACCTGTTCGAGTTGCTCGAACCGTATTTTGAGGCCAACAGCCGTGACCCCGGGCCGCATTTCCAGCGGGGTTTGTTCTACACGTTCGATAAATACCGTGATCTGGACGCCGCGCGGAAGGAGTTCAATGCTGCCGAGCGCCTCGGTGCCGTCGCAGAAGTGGCCCGCGGGCGTTCTTACGTCGACTTGGTCACAAGAATGAAGCCGGAAGTCGCAGCTGCAGGGCTGCTTGTAGAGGCCAGGATAGCTGCCGAAGAAGGGCATTGGAAGCGACTGGACAGAAAACTGAGGCAACTCGCCCAGCATCGCGACACGCAGACCTGGCAAAGGACAAAGAGCGAGCAGACCAGGCTGTCAGTGCGGGCCGCTGGAAGAGGCAGGGGCCTCGCCAGTGTGCTCGGCGGACAAGTTGCCCTGCACGGCGAGGACGCCGTCACGGTTATCTATGACCTGTGTCGCGAACACGACCGTGTCAACTGGCGCGGCGGTACCCCGGTGTCGAAAGGCGTTCGGGTTACGAAGCAGTTGCGCTGGAATGCTGGGGTCAGAGTCACCTCGCTGGGGTTGGTCTTCAACATGCCACAGCAGGTGGGTGGAAGCACACTGCGAATCATGTGCACCCCGCAGGGCGCGGACGCATTTGTCACCGCGGGCATTGCCCTGCACCGGCAGACGGAGCCGCAGGGCGGTGCGATGTGCTACCTCAAGGGGCCTGATGGTGCAGGATACCGTGGAGCGCACATCAGACCCCGCACGGACACTTCCCTCGAGGTGGGGATCACAGGGGCGAATGTGACCCTCGCCATCAACGGTATCGGCCTGCTCGAGCTGCCCGCTGAGGGCCGCGCTACCGGGCGGTCTATATTCCTGACTACGGGTGGATCGCCAGTCGATGTGTCACGCGTGACCGTGAGAGGCCGGCTCGACTTGGCTTGGGCTAAGCGCCGCGCTGCGGACCTCGCCGACATCGCCCAGTCCAAACTTCTCGGCACCATACAGGTGCCCGCTGACAAGGGCTGGACGGAGACCGAACTCTCGCTCTCCACTGGCAAATGTTACCACCTGAGGGCGACCGGCTGGTGGCAGGGCAGGGCAATCGGGCCCGGAACAAGTGCTGTCGGACTCCCGAACGGCCTGAAGTATATGCCGACCGACGCGCTCGTCGCCAGAGCCGGCCTCGATACGTATTACGTCGGAGAGGAAATCATCTTGGGGCCATACGTATCCGGCCGGCTGTGGCTCGGCATAAACGAGTCCCCCGGCGCGTATGGGAACAATTCTGGGAACATGACCGTCGAGGTCAGGGAACTGTCCAACAGGGAGCTTTCTCTGGAGCGCGGACTGCTGGGAGCGTACTACATTGGCACGCGGTTTGAGAAGTTCAGCCATGCGAAGGTGGCTCCGACGGTCGGATTCGACGCACACGACCTTGCAGAAGCGGCTGGGCGGCGCGAGGACTTGTCAGCGCGTTGGGAAGGATATATTAAGATTTCACATCCGGGCCAGTATCGGTTCGCTATTAGCTCTGCCGGCGGTTTTCGCCTGTGGCTGGACGACAAGGAAGTAGTTGACAGGTGGCAGAGCGCTCGCGAGAACACCGGCGGCACGGAGCTGATAACACTTGGAAAAAGCCGACTTGGAAAAGGGCTTCACAAGATAAAGATCGAATACTACCGCCCGACAGCGGGCGGGTATATACACTTGTGGTGGCGGCGCGGGAGCGGCGAGGGGGTTCGCGTCCCGCCGGGGGCCTTGTTTCATTCCGCCCGCCGTGAGGAAGAACTCAGGCGCTGGTGAACAGTGCGGGAACGAAATCCACGGCGGCTTGCGCCAAAAGCAGCGGACTGATAGAATCCCGCGGTGTTGACGGTTGCAAGTGCTGAGGTGTCGCAGAGGTCGCTGCTGTTGCCGGGCGGCCGTGCCTCTTGCAGCCGTTTTTCTCAACCGCTATTGAAGAGGGGACAGGCACAGGTGCTCGAGGTCAAGGGCTTACGCAAGGCGTTCGGGCCTATCGTTGCAGTGGATGGGATTTCGTTTGAGGCCGCCAGGGGCGACGTGTTGGGCTTCCTGGGGCCGAATGGTGCCGGAAAAACTACAACGATGAGGATGCTGAGCTGTTTCCTGCCGCCCGACGGAGGCACCGCGAGCGTGCTCGGCTATGACATTATGGCCCAGTCGGTGGCGGTTCGCCGCAGCACCGGCTACCTGGCGGAAAATGTCCCTGCATACGACGAGATGACCACCGAAGGGTTCCTGAAGTTTGTCTGCGCGGCTCGAGGCATCAACGGGCGGAAACGACAACAGGCGATCGACGCCGTGGCCGGGTCTTGCGCCATCGCCGACGTAATGCACCAGCCCATCGGGACGCTGTCTAAAGGTTACCGCCGCCGTGTGGGGCTGGCGCAGGCGCTGGTTCATGACCCGCCGGTACTCATTCTCGACGAGCCAACGGACGGGCTTGACCCCAACCAGAAGCACGATGTACGGGAGTTGATCAAGGACCTCGCCAGGGAGAAATGTATCGTCATCTCCACTCACATTCTGGAAGAGGTGGACGCCATCTGCAACCGGATGATTATCATCGACCGGGGCAAAATACGGGCGGACTCGACGCCGGAGAAACTCCGCGAGGAGGTGAACGGCTCTCTGGATGAAGTTTTCCGAAAACTGACCGTGGAGCGCCGAGAAGTTCATTCTGAAGGGGCCGCTGTGCCGGGAGGTGCGGGATGAAGGGCTTCACGAGTGTGTTCAAGCGGGAACTGCAAAGTTATTTCTCGACGCCTTTGGCTTACGTGTTCCTGGTCATCTTCCTTTTCTTCAGCAGTTTCATAACCTTCCAGAAAGGCTTTTTCGAGATGCGGGAGGCGTCGCTGAGGCTGTTTTTTGGAAACATGCCCCTGCTGTTTATTTTCCTGGTGCCGGCTCTGGCCATGCGGCTGTGGGCGGAGGAGCGTCGGACCAATTCAATCGAACTTCTCTTCAGCCTGCCGGTTCGCCTGCCGGAGGCAGTGCTGGCGAAGTTTTTCGCCTGTTGGGCGGTTATTGCGCTGGCGCTCGTGCTGACCTGCCCGATGGTAATCACGGTCTGTTATCTGGGCGACCCCGACTGGGGGCCGATTGTGACTGGCTATCTGGGTTCTCTGCTTTTGGCGGGCACCTACCTGGCCATCGGCAGTTTTTTCTCGTGTCTTTCGCGGAACCAGGTGATCGCTTTTGTGCTTTCGGTGGTTGCCTGTGTGGTGTTCCTATACGCTGGCAGCCCGAGCGTGATGAACTATCTGGCCGGCTTCCTGCCGGCTGGGCTGGTAAGGGTTGTTGAGAGCTTGAGTTTTCGCTCGCGGTTCGAATCGATTCAGCGGGGCGTGATTGAGTTTCGCGATGTGGCGTTTTTCGTGTTGCTGGCCTCGGGCTGGCTATGGGCAAACGTAATCGCTCTCAGGGGAAGGATAGCCGCCGGATGAAATCAGCATTTCGCACATTTCTGGCCGTTGCGTGTATCGCCGTCATTGCAGTGTGTGCTGCGCTAATCTTCCGAAGGGTGGTCGGCCGCGCCCGCGTCGACCTCACCGAGCACCGGCTATACACCCTTTCTGAGGGGACGCGCAAAATCCTCGGGAAACTGAACCAGCCCATCAAACTGAAATTGTACTACTCGCGGGTCGCCGCGATGAAAGCCCCGGAGCAAATTCGGTACTACAATAATTACTACCTTTATGTGCGAGACTTGCTGGAGGAATACGTGGGCCTGTCAGGGGGGAGACTCAAGCTCAACGTCGTCGATCCTCGCCCGTTCACCAAGCAAGAAGACGACGCCACGAACTACGGCATCAAACGCTTCCCAATCTCGGAGGACGAACAATTCTTTTTTGGCCTGGTAGCCCAGAGTGCACTGGGCAAGGTGAGAGTCATAGGATTCTTTGAGCCGGGGCGACAGGAATTCGTCGAGTACGATGTTTCCAAACTCATTTCGAGCGTGGTCCGGCGGGAGAAGAGAAAAATCGGCGTGCTCTCCTCGCTGCCGGTCACGGGCGGCGGGATGTCGCCCTACATGCGCCGAATGATGCGGATGCAAGGGCGCCAGCCGCGGGAGCCGTGGCACATTATCTCCCACTTGCGCAGCGAATACGAGGTCGTCCCGGTCAAGAAGGACACTCAATCTATCGGCCGGGACGTTGATTTCCTGATGGTTATCCACCCCAAGAATCTGGCGGAAAAGACGCTGTTTGCGATTGACCAGTTCGTGATGAAGGGCGGCAAGTTGCTCGTCTTCGTGGACCCACATTGTTACAGCGACCGCCCGAGGCCAAGTCCGCAGCAGCCCTATGGGGACATGGAGCACAAGACTTCTTCCGGACTGAACGAACTGCTCGCTGGGTGGGGAGTGAAGATGGAGCCCGGCCTCATCGCCGCCGACCGCAGGCTGGCGGTCAAAGCTCGCGTCCGGAACAGCATCCAACCGCTCATCACCTACCTGGCGCTGGACCAGAACTGTGTCAATCCTGACGAAGTAGTCACTGCGGAGCTGCACGAGGTGAAGATGTTATTCGGCGGTGTGCTCAAGGAGGTCCCCGGTGCGAAGTGCAAAGTAACCCCGCTCCTCCAGACCACCAGTACCGGAAACACCTGGAAGCCCAGAGAGCTTTTTGAACTGCGGATGCCGGATCCCGAGGCCATAAACCGCGCCGTGACCGACGGCTCCGAACCGTTGATGCTGGCCTGCCGCATCTCCGGGAAACTGAAAACTAACTTCCCTGAAGGTATCAACGCCGAAGCGGAGCACAAAAAGGAGACTGACTCGGAGGCCAAGAAAGACGGCAGCGGAGACAAGCCGGAGAAGCCCCGCAGGCTTGAGGCGGTAAAGGAAGCTTCGGCGGAGGCCGCGGTGCTGGTGTTTGCCGATGTGGACATGATCTCGGACGAGCTGGCCTACAGGGACACTTTTTTCGGCACAGCGCAGGTGGGGGACAATGCGTCGGTAGTGCTTAACGCGGTCGAATTCCTCGGGGGTACGGGCGACCTGATCGCCGTCCGTTCGCGCGGCCGGTTCAGCCGGCCATTTGTGGTGGTTGACGAAATCGAAGCGGCGGCAAACAAGGCCACAGCGGAGGAGAGTCAAGCGATTAACCAGAGGATCGCGCGCTACAGGAAGAAGTTGCGCCAAATCGGCGCCGGTGCCACCGATAAGGACATCAAACTGGTGAAGAGCGCGGCGCTTGCCGAACGGCAGAAACTCCAAAAAGACCTCCGCAATGCCCGCAAAGAACTGCGGGCGCTTCAAGCCGGAAAACGCGAGAAGATTGAAGCCCTGAAAGCTTCCCTCCAGACGCAGAACATGGTTTGGGCGCCGGCGGCTGTGCTGCTGATAGCCGTCGTGCTGGGCGTGGTTCGAGCCGTCAGGGCCAAGCGCTATGCAGCACGGAGGACGTGAGTATGAAGGACCGGGGATTGATTATCCTTGCTCTCGCGGCGGTCGTGTTGCTGGTGGTCACGGTGGTCCTGTATAGCGTGGGCAACCAACAGCAGGGGAAGTTCGTTGCCGGTGCAGCTCTAATCCAGGGACTCGCCCCGGAAACCGTCCACAAGGTCGTTGTCAACAGCGCCTCCGGCACGGTGACCCTGCCGAGAAAGGAAGCGGACTTCGTGGTGAGCGAGAAAAGCGGCTATCCTGCTTCCGTCAAAAAGATAAACGACCTCATCATCAAGTGCTTGGAAATCCGGTGCGCTGAAGAGATCACTGACTCGGAGCAGCACCACGCGGAACTGGGCGTGGCGGAGGGCGAAGGAGACGCCGTCTCGGTCTCGTTTCTCGACGCCGAAGGTCAGCCAATCGTCGGATTCGTCAGAGGCAAAAGCGCCGAACGGAGCAGCGGCCGCTACGTGCGACTGCTCGATAAGGATACTGTGTATCGCACGGAAAATTATCTCTATCTCAGCACCCGGCCAATCGACTATATCGACAGAACGCTGGTTAGCGTCGAACAAAAAGACGTGAAGCGTGTCTGCGTGGAGGTCGGCGAAGACGCCTACACTATCAGCCGGGATGAGAAGGAGCAGATTACGCTTGAGAACGTCCCCGAAGGCAAACGCGCAAAAACTTCCCCTTGTGAGGAAGTATTCGGCGCGCTCAGCGGCCTCAACATGACCGACGTGTCACAGGCGGACAAGCTGGAACTCGCCTGGGATGCAACCTATACCAGCCATCTGAAGAGCGGTCTCTCCTACACGGTTCAACTGGCCGAAAAGGACGGAACGAACTACGTCCGCCTCGCGGCCAAGGGGCCGGAAAAGGATCGCATCCAGATTAGCAAGACCGAATCGGACGAGGAACTGAAGAAAAAGGAAGCCATCATCCTGGCGATGAAGACCACCCGTGAGTTCACCGCGCGCCACACAGGCTGGGTATATGAAGTTTCCACATACCAGGCCGAGCCGATGCGGAAGCCCATCGCCGAGTTGATTGAGGATATTCCGAAGGAAGCTGCCCCGCAGCAAATCTCCGCCCGCCACATCCTGATTTCCTACAAGGGCGCCGAACGCTCCAAGGCCGAGCGCAGCAAGCTCGATGCCAAAGCCCTTGCCCAACAGGTACTCAAACAAGCCCGTAAAAAGGACGCCGACTTCGCGGCGCTCGCCAGGAAATACTCCGACAGCCCCACCAAGGACAAAGGGGGCGACCTGGGTCAGTTCAAGAAGGGCGAGATGGCTCCTGCCTTCGAGAAAGCGGCCTTCGACCTCGACGTAGGCGAGGTCTCCGACTTGGTGGAAACTCCCTTCGGCTTCCACATCATCAAACGAACAAAGTAAAGTTCGCTCTGCCCAGCGACCGTTAGAACAGACCTTTTACTTTCCCTTGCTCGTCGATGTCCACGTCGTAGAACACGGGAGTAGCTGGCAGGCCGGGCATGGTTCTCATCTCGCCGCAGAGCGGGCAGAGGAATCCGGCGCCGGCGGCGGCGCGCACGTCCCGGATGGGCAGGGTCCAGCCAGTCGGTGTGCCCTTGAGCGCCGGATCGTGCGACAGCGAGAGGTGGGTCTTTGCCATGCACAGCGGCAGACGGCTCAATCCCATGTCCGTATAGAGGCTGATCTTGGCCTCTGCGGCGGGCGCGTAATCTACGCCAGCGGCGCCGTAGATTTCCGTGGCGATGGTCTCGATCTTCTCCTTGATAGTGGCCTCGTCGGGGTAGAGTAGTTTGAAGTTCGGCGGCTTTTCGCAGGCCGCCACTACGGCCTCGGCGAGTTCGGCGCCACCTTCGCCGCCCTTCGCCCATACTTCGGAGACGTAAGCTCCTTCTGCACCGGCATCGACCGCGGCTTTCCTGACCAGCTCGAGTTCCGCGTCTGTGTCCGCCTGGAACCTGTTGGCGGCCACGACAACGTTCACGCCGAACTTCTTGGCGTTCTCGACGTGTTTCTTCAGGTTGCCAAGGCCCTTCTTCAGCAGGTCGAGGTTCTCCTGGGTGTAGGCGGTGTCCAGCGGCTTACCTGGGACGACCTTCGGGCCGCCGCCGTGCATCTTGAGCGCTCGGACCGTCGCCACAATCACCACGCAGTGCGGCACCAGGCCCGACAGGCGGCACTTGATGTTGAAGAACTTCTCCATCCCGCAGTCGGCGCCGAAACCGCTTTCCGTCACTACGTAATCGGCCAGCTTGAGCGCCACCTCGTCCGCAATGATCGAGCTGTTCCCCTGGGCGATGTTGGCGAACGGGCCCGCGTGCACGAATGCGGGTGAGTGTTCCAGCGTCTGCATTAGGGTCGGCTTCACCGCGTCTTTCATCAGCACGGTCATTGCGCCGGCGGCGCCGCGGTCGTCGGCGGTGACCGGGGTTTTCTTCCTGTCGGTGCCAATGATGATGCGGCCGATGCGGGCGCGGAGGTCACCAAGGTCCTTTGCCAGCGCCAGGATGGCCATGCCCTCGCTGGCGCCGGTAATGTCGAACCCGGTCTCTCTGGGTCGTCCGTCGTCCTTGCCGCCGAGTCCGACGATGATATTTCGGAGTGCCCGGTCGTTCACGTCCACCACGCGGTTCCAGGTGATGCTGTATGGGTCGATGTTGAGCCGCTTGAGGCCGCGTTTGGCGAGGGCCTTGTCGCTGAGGGTGTTCTCGTGCATGATTCGTGCGTCGATGGCGGCGGCGAGCAGGTTGTGTGCGGTGCCGACGGCGTGGATGTCGCCCGTCAGGTGGAGATTGAAGTCTTCCATCGGGATAATCTGGGCATATCCGCCGCCAGCCGCTCCGCCCTTGATGCCAAAGGTGGGGCCCTGTGACGGCTGTCGGATACAGGTGCAGACTCGTTTGCCGATGTGCTGGAGGGCCTGGGAGAGGCCCACAGTAGTGACGGTCTTGCCCTCGCCCAGTGGGGTGGGGGTGATTGCGGTCACGTCGATGTACTTGCCGTTTGGCTTGTGCTTGTTTTTCTCCAGGATGTCAAGTTTCACCTTCGCCTTGTAGTCGCCGTACAGCTCCAGGTCGGCCCGGTCGGCCCCCAGTTCCGCGGCTATCTCTTCGATGGGCTTTACTTCTGCCGACTGGGCTATGTCAAGGTCACTCAGCATGAAAAGGTCCTCCAGACTATCACCGCGGGGAAAATCGCAGTCCTACCATTGCACACATTTGAGCGAACAGTATAATGGCTCGAACGTTCGGATATCAAGGGTAATTGTGAATGGGAAGTTGGGATAATCTGAAGTGCTTGACCAGGTTCGCCAGAACCTACATCAGGCCCCGCATATCCAGGTTCGCAGTGGTGCAATTGATGCACGTGGTGGCGGTCTTGTTGTTGCTCGTCCCACCGCTTCTTATCCGTTACATCATTGACAGGGTGGTGCCTGAGGGGAACCTGTCCGCCCTGCTGATCTGTTCGGGCTCCATTGTCGTCGTTTTTGGGTTTTTCGGCGTTATTGCCGGGCTCAAGACATACTGGGGCCATGAGGTGGCGCAGGGCATAACCTCCCGGCTGCGGAACGACCTTTACAGCCACTTTCAGGAGCTGTCGATGTCGTTTCACGACCACAAGAAGACCGGCGGGCTGCTGGCGCGCATCGTGGACGACATCAACGTCATTCAAGAGATTGTTCATCACGGGCCGGAAGCTATTGTGCTGGCCGTGGTGATGATAAGCACCACTGCCGGGCTGCTTTTTTACCTTGACTGGCGCCTGGCCCTGGTTGCCATGACAGTCGTGCCGTTGTTGGTAATTTTTGCGGGGAAAACGTCGGGCAGAATGTGGCAGCAGTTCAGAGAGGTGCGCAAGCGCAAGGCCTCTCTTTCCGACGTGCTGGAAGAGAACCTGTCCGGCATCAGCATTATCAAGGCGTTCGGCAGCGAAGACCGAGAGAGAAGGGCGATATCCGAGCAGAATGCGGGTCACTACCGTAGCCGCATGGGAGCGGTGAAATATGTCTCAGTTCTGTTCCCCGGGGCACTGTTCATCAATAACGTCGGCCTGGCGGCGGTGCTGGTTTTTGGCGGTGCCATGGCCATGGGCGGCGCTATCTCTGTGGGAACCCTCACCGCATTTATCCTGTATCTCGGATACCTTCTTCATCCCATCATTCGGATGGTGATGATGATGGAGCAGGGCGGGCAGTTCCTTGCCAGTATGGAGAGGTTCTTCGACTACATGGACATCGCTCCAGCGATCCGCGACCTGCCCGCTGCACGGAACCTCGACCGCGTGCAGGGAGAGGTGAAGTTCGAAGACGTTCATTTTAGGTACGAAGACAAATCTGTCCTCAACGGCGTTACCATCACCGCTCAGCCCGGCCAGATGATCGCACTTGTAGGGCCCAGCGGCGCCGGCAAGACAACCATCGTCCGCCTCATTCCAAGGTTCTACGAACCTTATCAGGGCAGAGTGCTCATCGACGGGAGGGACCTGCGGGATTTCACGCTCCGCTCGCTCCGGTCACATATCGGGATGGTGATGCAGGATGATTTCCTGTTCTCGGGGTCGGTGGCAGACAACATAGCCTACGGCAAGCCGGGGGCCGCAGCGGAGGAAATCGTCGAGGCCGCCACCCTGGCCAACGCCGCAACCTTCATAGAACAGTTGTCAGAAGGCTACGACACGGAGGTTGGTAAGCGGGGCCTAAGGCTGTCCGAGGGACAGAAACAACGCGTATCCATCGCCAGGGCCATCCTGAAGGACCCGCGAATACTCCTGCTCGATGAAGCCACCTCCTCAGTGGACCCGGAAACGGAGTTACTCATCCAGAAGGCCCTCGACCGATTGCGGCGAGGGCGAACTACCGTCGCAATTGCCCACCGCCTTTCTACTATCTTTCGCGCAGACCAGATATTGTTCGTCGAGGACGGGCGAATCGTCGAGCGCGGAAACCACCATAGTCTCATAGAGCAGGACGGAGAATACGCGCGATTCTTCAGGATTCAGTTTGCAACGCTGAGCGCCGTCTGAGATCGGAGCTAGGGCATACAGCCGGCGTCACGAAACTTCAGATCTCACCGGCTCTGCCTCGGCATTGGGCCAGCCGCCCCCCGCACCGCAGACGTTCTGCGTCAAGGGGGTATGATGTACCTGCTTAGTTCCGACATCTCGGCCATCGGCCCTATACACAGCATATTCGGTCTGATAAAATACTTCCATTCATAGTAAGGCGGGAACGCCCGGCCATGCAGGATATAAGGTTGACCAGATGTTTACTCATGCTATCGTAAGGAAGCCGGGCAAAAATTTCTGCGAGGGGATTACGACGGCTGGCCTTGGCCCGCCGGACTATGAGACCGCGCTCCAACAGCACGCCGCGTACTGCAACGCACTCGAAAAATGCGGAGTGGAACTTAGCGTGCTCGACGCCGACCTCCGCTACCCGGACGCATGGTTCGTCGAAGACACCGCTGTCGTCACCGAAACCTGCGCCATCATCACAAGAATGCGAGAGCCAACCCGCCAAGGGGAGCAAGAAGCTGTCAGGGACGTGCTATCCTGTTTCCGGACGCTCGAACAACTTGTCGCCCCGGCGCATCTTGACGGGGGAGACGTCCTTCGGGTCGGCGACCATTTCTACATCGGCCTCTCCGGAAGAACGAACGCTGAAGGAGCGCGACAACTCAGTTCCATCCTTGTAAAACACGGCTACACGGCCTCTACTGTCCCCGTCAGTGGCATGCTACACCTGAAGACCGGCGCCACCTTCATAGACCCCAACACCCTGCTCGCCATCGAGCCGCTTGTCAACCGCCAAGAGTTCGAAGCCTTCGACCGAATCGCTGTGGATGAGGACGAAGATTATTCGGCGAACAGCCTGGCCGTGAACGGTACGATTCTGACGCCCATGGACTATCCCAGGACGAAAGCCAAGCTCCAGCAGTCCGGCGCACAGGTCCTGGAATTAGACACCTCAGAATTTCGCAAGATGGACGGCGGCTTGACCTGCCTCTCGCTGTTGTTCTGAACGGGAGCAGGGCCTGGCAGCCGCTGCCGGCGGTTCCAGGGCCCACGCGGCAAACAACAATATCCGGCTCCAGCTTCGGCCGGAGATTTTGTTTGGCACATACTCGTCCGCAGTTGTATACTCCTTTGGCAACGTTTTGTCCTTCACCTGGCGTGGATGGCTGGGCGGACTAAGAATAACACGTAAGGGGTGCTGACGCTCAAGCCCCGGGAGGCCCGGCATGAAGAACACGCGGCATTTGTTTGCGCTCCTGGCTTTGTCCATCGCTTTGGCGGTGGCGGCAGGCTGCCAGTACCTGCGACGGCAAGAACCGGAACCGGAACTATACACCGAGGCAACGCCTGGGCCGTGGAAGAACGTAAAAATTCGTATCTCGTTCGATAACAGCACCGCCGTAACCAAAATAACCGTCGCAGTGCGGGAGTATCCCACCAAGCCGGGCGACTATGTCCGGAGATTTGACCTGGTTGACGGGAAGAGGAACAGCGTGGGCCAGCGCGTCTTTGCATACGGCGATGAACCGGCTGAAACGTTCATCCTGGATACCGCCGCGAAGCAAGTCACCGTAACCATCACTTCCACCGGCCGCGGACAATGGCGGTCCAATCCGCGCCGTGTCCCGTCGATGGAATAAATATCCATCACCGGAGGCCGGAGGCTCATTACGCTCGGAGCCGTGATGACCGAACCGTTCGACCTTTCTGGCAAAGTGGCCGTCGTGACCGGAGCGGGGCAGGGCCTCGGGCGTGAGTTCGCCCGGGCACTCGCAAACGCCGGTGCCGACATCGTCGTCGCCGAACTCAACCCCGAAACGGGCCCGGACGCGGCGGCCGAAATCAGAAAAATTGGGCGGCAAGCCCTCGCTCTCGAAACCGACGTCCGGGACAGGTCCAGCGTGCAGAGCGCGGTGGACGCCTCGCTCGATGCCTTCGGGCACATCGACGTCCTGGTCAACAACGCCGGAATTACCATCTGGGGCGAAGCCGAAAACGTCCCATCGGAGGAGTGGCAAAAGGTCCTGGACGTTAACCTCACCGGGCTCTTCTACTGCTGCCAGGCCGTGGGCAAGGTGATGATCAAGGCCGGTGGCGGCTCCATCGTCAACGTCGCCTCAATGTCCGGCCTGGTTGCTAACGTGCCCCAGAGCCAGGCGTCTTACAACGCCACAAAGGCCGGCGTCATCCAGCTGACCAAATCGCTGGCGGTCGAGTGGGCCCGCCACGGCATACGAGTCAACTCCATCAGCCCCGGTTATATGGACACCCCGATGGCCCGGCCGCACTTCGACGACCCGAAGGTCGGCGGCGTGTGGATGGACCGCATCCCGATGGGCCGCGCGGGGCGACCGGAAGAACTTGGCCCCGCCGTGGTCTTCCTGGCGTCCGGCGCCTCCAGTTACGTCACCGGCAGCAACCTCATCATCGACGGCGGCTATACAGCTTCTTGAGCGTGGTTCACTTGTCCCGCGGCTCACGTTTGCCCGTGCTTTGAATCAAAAGGTTGCCGCGCCCAGAAAGTGCCCCAAGTAGCGGAGGCCTACGGATGTCTTGTGGGAGGGGAGCTTCATATCTCCCATGCCAATTCGCGTCCAGTTACTAATATTCTTTACTCATTGCCTTTTCCGTGTGAGCAACGCCACCAAGCGGTCGTCGCGTCTTGCTTCGGCCACCTGGCCTGCAGTCATTCCTTGCAGCGTTTTAGCCTTGGGGTCGGCTCCTGCGTCAAGAAGGACTTCCGCTGTTTGTCCATGACCGTAAATTGCACAATAGATAAGTGGTGTTGCTCCGGTAAAGTTGTGTGCGTCCACTTCGGCACCAGAATCGAGGAGTATCAGCGCAACATCCGCACGGTTGTACTCAGCCGCAACCCCAAGGGGGCTGTTACCCTTTCCGTCAGTCGCGTTGACGTCGGCTCCTGCCTCGACCAATATCCGTGCGACCTCGGCAGTCGCCGCGAGGTGTAGCGGTGACAAACCTCCATCATCTTTTGCGTTCAAATCAGCTCCGTTGTGCAGCAAGAAGGTGGCAATTTCCCGCTGACCATATGCCGCAGCCCAGTGGAGAAGCGTGCCTCCACGTTTGTGTCTCTTTGTCATCAGCTCTGGAGTGGCTAGCACCACCTCGAGGAATGCCTTCACGTCTCCCGACTGGATAGCGTTCCGCAGCACTGGGCCGCCGAAAAGTCTAGCAAACAGCTTCATGTCTGCTTGTTTCCTGCCGTTTGTCAAATTGGGCTGGGGATAATCTCGCGACGGCGCAGACGTAACGTTATGATACCGCGCCAGAATGGAAACGGCAACCTGTTGCCTCAACTCACATCTTGTCACAGGTGATGAGTGATGTCGCGGGCTTGCGGTGGCGGTCCCTCGACACTTTACGGCTCCATCCGCCGCCGCGGATGCTGGGGTGGTCCGGGTTGCGCGGCTCGCCTGGCCCGCGGGTCACCTTTGTCCGCGCTGTGAATCAAAACGCAGCCGCCAGCCGAAAAATGACCAAAAAAGGGTATAATGTTCCCCGATTGAAAAGCCTTGGAGAGAAGGGCGTGACTCCAGAATCTGATATTCCTTCGGTAGGGACTTTGTCGCAGTGTCCGTTGTGTGGCAGCAACAAGCTGAAAGGGCGCTGTGTTCCTGGTCACTGGATTGGAGAGGAGGTGTTCGGCTCCTACAGGGCGCAGCTTGGCCTTTGCCAATGCCGCACTTGTTCTTTCGTTTTTGTCAATCCGAGACCAAATCAGGCGCTGCTCAATGTGTTCTACTCAGGGGCCAAGTATAGTCCTCACCAGCACATACAATGTGGATTGGTGCAGCAGAAGAGCGCTGAGTTCGTTCTTTCGGTTCTCGCCAAGCACGTGGATTTCTGTCGCGGAAGAAAATTACTCGATTGGGGCTGCGGCGGCGGATTCTTCCTGAAATCTGCGGCTAGGTCCGGTTGGGATGCCACAGGCTTTGACGTGAGCACGGAGGCGTTGGAAGCTTGCAGGAAACAAGACTTGATAGTCACGAATCGTGTTGATGACTTGCAGGAGAATAGCTTTGACGTGATCACTTTGATTCACGTGGTTGAACATGTCTCGGACTTCGGCCAGTTGTTTGTTTTGCTAAAGCGACTTCTAGCTCGGAACGGGCGGCTTTTTATTGAAGTTCCGAATTCAAAATCACTGCGGGCGATTTTGTGCCGGCGCTTCCTAACTCGCTACGCGAACTTCGATGAACGTTTTCGTTCATTTCCGATTCATCTGTCCTATTTTTCAAGAGCGACTCTCGTTCAGTTATTGTGCAAGTATCAGTTCCAAGTAGAAGCCATCTCCACTTGCAGCATGGGGATTGAACAACTGATTCGTCGGAAGCCGTCGAGCGGCGGTGCGCCAGTTCTGCCAGCGACGACCGCTATACAGAAGCGGCCACCGGGCGGAATGAGGCGCGTGATTCAGTCCGGGAAGGACATTGTCAAACACGCATTGTTTGACCTGGGTATGGGGGACACCTTGGTGGTTATCGCTCGACGGCAATGAGGTCGGCTTGCGCGGCTCACTTCGCCCGCGGGTGGGCTTTGTCGTAGGTTTTCCTGAGGCGTTCGGCCGAGACGTGGGTATAGACCTGCGTGGTCTGGAGGCTCTCGTGGCCGAGGAGTTCTTGCACGCTGCGGAGGTCTGCGCCCCTGTCGAGCAGATGGGTGGCAAATGAATGCCGCAGGGTGTGAGGGGTGACGTTGAGTTTCAGCCCCGTTCTCACGAAGTATTTGTGGACTGTCCGGCGCAGGCTGCGGTCAGTCAGACGTTTGCCGAAGCGGTTGAGCAGAAGTGCCCGCTTGTCGAAGAAGGGTGCACGCGGATGCAGCCGCCGCGCCTCTAAGTAATCCTCGATTGCGGCGACCGCGTATGTGCCGAGGTGCGCCAACCGCTCCTTCCGCCGCTTGCCGCGGACTCGGATGACCTCGCCAATCAGGTCGAGGTCATCTACGTTCGCACCGATCAGTTCACTCGCACGCATCCCCGTGCTGTAGAGAACCTCGAGTATGAGGTGGTCGCGCAGGCCCAAGAAGGTCGAAATGTCGGGCTGTTCGATGAGCGTTTGGACCTGTTTTTCGTCCATCACGCCGGGCAGGCGCTGCTCCTTTCGCGGGGAGCGCATGTCAGCGGCAGGGTTGTCCTCCACCACCTCTTCACGGACGAGATATCTGAAGAACGCACGGACGGAGCTGAGTTTGCGGGCGATGGTCGAGCGCGCCCGGCCGGAGTTGCGCAGGTGCGCCAGGTAGCCGCGCAACATCAGGTGGTCAACGCCATCCGGCTGGAGCGCGGCCCCCTTCTCGCCGAAGCGAACGAACTCCACGATGTCTGTGCTGTAGGCGCGGACAGTGTGCTCAGAGAAGTTCCGCTCGCTTTCGAGGTATTCGAGAAAATTGTCCAGCCAGTCGAGCAGGGTCATGCGTAATCTTCCGGAGTCTTCAGACAGGCAAGAATCATACCAAAAGTCCAAACCTCCGGTAAAGCCGACACTCGGCGCGGCGAGGTTATCGGTTGACGATTTCGGGGTGATTGAGGGTGGTCTCTTCGCGCCCGTGCAGGATTCTGTCGGCGGCCTCGACGCCCTGCATGAAACTGTGGTCGGTATTGCCGACCTCGTATTTCCAGGCGCCGAACCGTCCGCGAGAGTAAACGCCCGCTGCTTCAAGCCGCGGCAGCAGATTGTTCAGCGCGGCGTCGCGCCCAAGGGTGGGGACGGGATAGCAGTGGGGCACGAACTTCGACCACTGCGAGGCAATCTTTGGCGCATCGGGTATAAGCCCCGCCTGCTGCGCCGAGGCGAGTGTCCGCTCCCATAGCGCAGCCGTGTCGCCTTTGCCAGGTACGCACCACTCAAACATCAACGCCCACTGCCGGGTGGGATGCGGCACGTTTTGTGGAGAGTAGTTGGAGAACACAGTGACGCGGTAGAACGGGCAGTCGGGCGCCGGAAAGTATATCCAGCATTTTGTTCGGAGCAGTTCCGGCGGCCGTCCTTCGAGCCCAAGGCCGAATATATACGCGCTGGTAGCCTCGAGCGGCGGCGGGTCAAACCCGGCAAGCAGGGCCAGCGTGGTCAGGGGCATGGTGGTGATGAGGCAGTCGTAGTGGAGGAGTTCGCCGGACGCTGTGCGGCAGGTCCTGGCGTCGAGGTCGAGCGCCACTGCCTCAGCGTTCAGGCGGAATTTGTCGGGAGGCAGTTTCTGGGCGAGGTTCCGCCATATGGCGCCGGTGCCGCCCGTAAGCGGGAAGCGGAAGGTATTGTTCGGCCCCCAGGCGACGTCGTCCCGGCTGAGTCTGATGTTTTCGGTGATCCGCGCGACGTCCGGGACGGCGACGCGCTCACCGATCCAGCGCCAGTCGAGCTCCTCCGGCGGGCGCCCCCAGACTTTTGCGTTGTATGGCCGCATGAAGTGACGTGCAATTCCGGGGCCGAACGTCAGGTCGATCCACTCACCGAAGTTTTTTGGGTCTTTACCGGCCGCTGTTTCAGCAGCACGGCGGAGCCCTTCGAGGCACTCGTCGCGAACATCAGCGGGGAGCCGGTGTATGTTGTACTGAAATGGATAAGGAACGTACCGGCCCAACAGATGGACACAGGCGTCGCGCTGGTGTTCGAGGTACCGACCTGCAATGGCATCGTCCACAACTGAGGTGAACAGGTCGTAGTGCGAGAAGATAACGTGGCCGCCCACGTCCCAGGTGAACCCGGCGGTATCGACAAACGAGGAGGCCAGGCCGCCGGGGTATGCTTCGCGTTCAAGCAGCAGCCAGTTGCGGTGTCCTGCTTGTTCGAGCCGCCAGGCGGCGCCGAGCCCGCAAGGCCCGGCGCCGATGATGAGTATTCGTGTATCGCCTGCGCTCATTTGGTCGGAGTTCCCCGTTTCGCTGGCGCGTCCTCTTGCTTTCGCAGCACTTCACGAACCCGGCCGGAGACGCCCCGGCGCCACGCCACAGCCATACTGCCCAATTTCGCGATCGGGAAGGCCGCGCCATAGGCGATGTGCAGAATGTCCAGCGGCGTCCAACGCCCCGCGCGTACGCCCGCAGTATCCGCAATTACCACCGCTATGAGCACGTGCAAGATATTAAAGTCCACAAACAGCGGTGTGAACAGCCGTGCAAAGCCGACCACCCGACAGCGCCCTTTCGGAGCCGACATTTCCGCCGGCCCAGGTCCCAGCTTTGTCCCGGCCGCCAGCCCGCGGCGCACCCCGACCAGCACCAGCTGATCGATCATCCCGCCGACGAACCGCGTCGAAAGGACGGCCGAACTGAAACCCAACGCTAGGACCCAGAGCAGGTCCGGATGCCGTACGTGTGCGCCCAGAGCAAGGCCGGCGAAGATGGCGGGTGGGACGATCTGGTGGCGGGAGGCGTCGATAAACTCGCCGTCCAGCGAAGCGGTGCCCCGGACGCGCGCCACCTCGCCGTCAACGCAGTCGAGAATCCAACTGAGGAGGATGAGCGCAACTGCGGCGATGTTCCACCCCGGCGAGCTGGCGACGAAGCACGCCCCGCCTGCGGCGCCCACGGCAATAGATATGACGGAGACGGCGTTGGCGGAAAGCGGCGTCCGCAGAACCAGCAAGGTAACCGGCCACGACAGCCTGCTGCCGTAGAGCCTAGCCCAGAAGAACGGCTCGCGGCTGGGCTGTCCGACCGAGCGGCGGGTCCTGGTGTGGCTCACGGTGCTGGCCTCCCCATGATTAGCGGCGCCACTTCGGCCCTGGCGCGTTCGAGGTCTTCGGGAAAATCGACCTCAATGCAGGGGAGCTCTGTTACGTCGAGCATGCGCACGTCCTCCTCGCCGAGGATGCGGTCGAGCGCGTATTCGAAGTATTCGTTCTTGTTGTCGGGGGCAACCGCTTCGAGTTCTCGGGCGTAGCGTGCGCCGCACGGAGCCGAGAAGCATGCGGCGCCGATAAACTCACCGGCGCATTCCGCCGGCTTCAGTTTCTTGCTGATCCTGGAGATTCGACCGTCCGTGTCAACAACTACTTTCACTTCTTCGTCTGTGCAGGCGGCACGGGTGACGGCGAGCCAGGTCTTGTCTTTCTCGGCGGCGACAAGGTCCCGCACGATTTGGGGGTGCAGAACAACGTCTGCGTTGAACAGCAGCGCACCGCCCGCCAGCGATTCGCGCGCCAGGTGAAGTGACCAGATGGTGTTGGTGGTCGCGTAGTCGGTGTTTTCAATGAAGCGGAATCTGACGGACGGATAGCGGGCGATGAGTTCGTTCGTCAGCGCCTCGGCCTGGTAACCGACAACCACCGTTACCTCCGACGCGCCGCACGCGGCGAGCGGCGCCAGCTCATAATCGATAATAGGCCGCCCATCCACGTCGGCCAGGCACTTGTGTCGGTTGCCGATTGCCGAATTGAGCCGTTTCGATGCCCCCGCCGCGAGGATGATGGCTCAGGTCTTGGTATGGTCAATCACCGTGTTACTTTCGCTGTGCCGCGCGGCGTTGAGCGCGTCGTCCGGCC
>JAUWIN010000032.1 GCA_030605345.1 Candidatus Brocadiia bacterium | reverse complement strand
CCCCGCCACCGGCCTGCGACGTTGTGTAATTAACTCCTGCGTCTGCGAATGACCGGGATGAGACCAAAGGCAATCAGGCCAAGACAGGCGGGCTCGGGGATGGGAGCTGTTTCCAAGCTATAAGTGACACCATCGAGCGCGATGTCGTCAAGGTAGGCAGTAATGGTTTGGTTAGTTCCGATCCCGCCGTTCCAAACGCGGACCTGCTTGATGGTCGCCTCGCTGAAGTCGTACGAATTGCCCCACTGGTCGCAAGGCTGCTGGAACTCGCTCCACGACATGGTTTTCATAACTGGGGAGCCACTGCCGCACTGCCAAACGACGTACGGGAGTTCAGAGGTGCTCTGGAACAGGAGCCACTCGTCTCCATGGCCGTCATTGCGGGGCCAGATGTTGACGTTCGTGTCGTAGTCCTTGTCGGTGTAGTTTGCCAGAGGGGTATCCAGGCTGATCACGAAGTTGGGGATGTAGTCCTCCGGCGCGTTGGCCCAATACGACCAGCTAGCGAAATCCTTCACCAGGGGGTCCCCGAGGTCGTATAGGCGGACTCCCGCGTAGTGGCTTCCAGGCTTGGGCCAGTACAGTTCCAGGGAATAGCTACCAACGCCGCTGGTGGTGTCCACCCATGTGGTTGTGCCGTCGCCGATAGTGTAGTTCGTATCGATCGACCCTCCGAGGACTGGTGCCGCGGTGGTGACGCCCAACAAGAGCGCTGCGACTAACATCATTCCAACTGCTAACTTCTTCATCTTGCAACTCCTTTCGTCGTTGCGGCGCTTCCCGGTCCGCCTATGGCGGATTGCCTCCGCATAAAACCGGTTTGCGACAAAGCTCACTTCTGCGCCGCTCACTACGCCGCGAGCGACGTCTTACTTCCCTTTCCGCCAGAGGCGGACCAAAGGCGGGCCTTAGGCGGAACGCTGCTACGTCAACTTTGCTCGGCTCGCACCACCTCCTTTCCGCCTCGTGCTACGTAGCCACTCCGCGAGTTTCGTTACACTGCGATCCGCCTGTGGCCCGCCAGAGGCGGGTTAACCTCCTGCGGCCCTGGTCCGCGCTCTCGGACTCAGGCCTCGGGCTGAAGCCCTCCGCACTGCTTCGACTGCGCTGGGGCTGTTGCAGGTGGGGCAGTGCCACAGTTCGACCGGCGGCTGATTTCCGAGCTGCTGGATTGAGTGAAACCGGGCGCGCTCGTGTTTGCAGATGTGTCTGGGTGCCATTGTGTTTCCTCGTCAGTTCAATCCGTGCTTCTCTCGTGCGGCTGGGTCGATGTAACTATCGCCCTCTACTCTTATACCCGCTACAACGCGTGTAGCATTGCTACACAGCGTGTAGCACTTCGCCCGTTTTTAGAAAGAATTACATTTAGAATTGCCACACTCTCTTTTCTTCCGGGTTATAAGTTGCTGTGTAGCCGGTGCTTATGCTGTTGCCGAGGTGCTGGCCCAGTGCTGGGTGTTCCTCAGAAAGTTTTGAGATTGCGCGAGAAATTGCGTTGGAAACGCGCTTGCGGGCCTTCTCCTGGGGGTCGGAGAACTTTCTGGCGCTGCCTCTCCCGTCGGTGGACACCTGGAGGAAGCGCAGGAGTTTTTCGTGTTCACACTCCAGGCTGAGTGCCCGGCCTTCGTCGTTGTGGCGCTCGGCTTGCTGGATTTCGCCTTCCAGCTCGGCCAGCCTGTGGTGGTATTGGCTGAGCGCGGAGCTGTCGGCGAAGATGTCTGTGGTGGTAGAATCAATGGCCTCGGGACGGCCTGCGGCCGGGTCGGTCGTCGGAGCAGCTTGTGCGGCGGTGGAGGAGCGGCCATTCACCCGCAGGTAGAGCGAGATCGCAGGGATCCTCCGCGACGGATTCGCGAGGAGATGCGCGATGTAGTCGAGCCCTGTCCTGGGCTTGACCTTGACCGAGTAGCCGGCGAAGGTGAGGTGCCAGGAGGCGCCTTCGTTGCGGAAGACGTTCTGGGCCTGCGGCTGGTCCGCCGAGGCCGCCTCCGCCGGAGTCCGCCCAAGGCGGGCCGTTTGGCCCTCGGGCTGAACGCTCGGGCTGAACCGTGAAGGGTCTCGACGGGCAACGGCCAGACCGGCGCCGTTACCGTTGTGGTTGACGGCGAGTTTGATGAGTTCGCCGATGGTGGTCTCTTCCAGTAAAGCGTTGAGTTGTTCAATTGGGACAGACATTGCAGTTCCTTTCTGTTGCAGGTTGACGGTCGGTGGAACTGAGCGACTTCCACCGGCCTTGTGCGGGCGAGCGCTCTGGGCACCTGCCCGCGGACTACGAAATGCCGCTCACTACGCCGTGAACGGCGGACGTGGACTGTGCGGGGACTTCGCCCCTGCTGGGTCAGGCCATAGGCATCACCTCCTTTGTGTTTAGTGCGGCTGGTCCGCCAGAGGCGGAGTCCGCAGGGCAACTGGGACACTGAGCCGGGTGGGGTCGAGATGGGCAGGTTTTTCACGATGAGAGAGTTTGCGCCGGGAGTGATGGCGCTGATTCCGCGCAGGGTCGCGTGCCGCAAGAAGTATTATGCGGCCGGTACGTCGTGCTTTGGATTAGGTCCTCGGAACTGACTTTCGGTGACAGTTCGTCGGAGCTGAGAAGTCGTCCACGGTCTCCTATCCGGGGGAGCGCTGAGTTTAGAGCCAGTTGAGGCTGCGCTTCCCCGGTTGGCGGTCACGACCGCCAAACCGTGACCAGGGGTCCCCGCTTTTGGTGGGCTTCTCGGTGCCCTGCCGCTATGCCATCCCCTGGCTCCTTTCGGCGACTATGGTGTCGTGCCGGCACGACGGGCAGGATAAGTGGTCCGCGGCGTCGTGGGGGCCGACACGGCCCCAACCAAATTCCCCCCTATCTGCGCTATACACCGCTGCTAACTACACCGTCAACAGCCCCTCCCGCATAGGGGCGCTTTACCACCGGTGCCTTGCCACTTTACTGCCACGTGCGACAAACAAGAAGCCCCGGGGGAGCTGTCTTGCCTGTGCTTTTCGGTTGAGTATAGTGCAAATTCCGTGCCAACGGCGGGCAAATTTGCAGGAAAAACCCTAAGCCCCTGTAAAATAAGAGCTTACAAGAGGAGCGGGCCGGCGACGGGAAGGGGGGCATGTTGCGTCAAATACACATGAAAAGTCGCAATTTGGGGGGAAACAGCGTAGGTGCCTGCGCGGGCGGGACTTAGGCCATGTTGCCCAAAAGCAACGTGGAGGCGAAATGTTGCGTTTCGGCAACACGTGCTGGCCGGCGAGGTTGTCAGGAACTGTTAGAGCTTGGAGGTGGGGCTTTCTCCCTCTGTGAGGCCCGGCGGAGTCGCAAGGGCGCCGCCTTCGAGCGACAATGCCTGCCACCGGGACCATCACAATTGCTGAGGGTCTCGTGGAAGGACTTTTTCCGTCCCGCCTGCGCCGCTTTCCGGGGTCTGGCTTCGGCGGACGGCGGGCGGGCCGGTCGCCCGTGCATGGGTGGCTGAGTCACGGGGCGAATCTTTTTCGGTTGACATAGGTCTGGTTCTGCAATAGGTTGTGGCGCAGAATTTTGAGGTTGCCCGGCTGACCGAGAGTTTTTGTGGGGTTGACAATGATTATTGGACTCCCAACCGAAATCAAGGACGACGAATACCGCGTGGCGATGGCGCCCGTTGGAGTGGAGATGCTGACGGAGGCCGGACACCGAGTCCTCGTTCAGAAGGGCGCCGGTGAAGGCAGCGGCATCGGGGACGATGACTACGCGAGGAACGGTGCGGAAATCGTCGCGGGCGCGGACGGGGTGTGGGCTGACGCTGAAATGGTTGTGAAGGTGAAGGAGCCGCAGGCGGCTGAGATCGCCCGGATGCGTGAGGGGCAGATAGTGTTCACTTATTTGCATCTTGCTGCCTCGCTGGAACTGACTGAGGGGCTGCTGGCGAGCGGTGCGACGTGCGTGGCGTATGAAACGGTGGAGGATTCGGCGGGCAGGCTGCCCCTGCTGGAGCCGATGAGCGAGATCGCCGGGAAGATGGCCGTGCAGGAGGCGGCGAAGTATCTGGAGAAAACGACGGGCGGCTGCGGAGTGCTGATGGGTGGCGTGCCCGGCACGGCGCCGGCCCACGTCACCATCCTCGGCGGCGGCACTGTTGGGGCGATGGCTGCTCGAATGGCCGCAGGACTCGGCGCCTCGGTGGTGGTGCTCGATATCGACCTCTACCGGCTCCGCTACCTGGCAGAGGTGATGCCCCCCAATGTCGTCCTCCTGCACAGCAACCCGCACACTATCCGTGAGCAGCTGGCCGGTTCGGAGGTCGTAATCGGCGCCGTGCTGATTACCGGGGCACGGGCGCCGCGGCTGGTTCGCCGCGAGGACCTAAAATCGATGAAGCCCGGCTCCGTCATCGTCGATGTCGCCGTGGACCAGGGAGGCTGCGTCGAAACCATTCACCCCACGACACATCACGACCCTGTCTATGTGGTGGACGGTATCGTGCACTACGGGGTTGCCAACATACCCGGGGCGGTCAGCAGGACCAGCACGTTCGCGCTCACCAACGCGACGCTGCCGTATGTATTGAAACTCGCCAATCTGGGACCTGACAAGGCCCCCGAGACTGACCCTGGGCTTGGTCGGGGGGTCAATATCCGGGCGGGCAAGCTGCTGTGCAAGGCCGTTGGCGAGGCATTCGACATCCCCGTGGACAGGTGATCTCCCCGCCGCCGCTGCCGCTCTGTCATATCCTCTTTGTGTTTCTGGTGATGTATGCGGGCAGGTAGTCCTTCTGTGCCCTGACGAGCCTATCGAACATCCTTGCGATTTCGGCGGGGGAGCAAACCGCCGCCGTCAGCGGGTCGAGCATCATGGATTGGACCGCGGCGTCACGGTCCTGGTTCAGGATTGACTTCACGCCGAGTTCGAAGTGCGCCATGTTGGCGGCGCACAGTGCCGCGACCTGCGGAGGCAACGGCCCAAACTTGCACGGATGATAGCCTGTCTTGTTGACCATCACCTCCACTTCCACCACGCCTTCCGTGGGAAGGTTATCGATGAGGTTTCGGTTCTCGACGCTCGCGTGCACGACGGTCGGCTCATCCTTCAGGTGGGCTTCGATGATATACGAGGCAAATTCGTGGCCGCGGGCGAGCGAGGGCTCTCCCTTGCCTGCCAGCATGTTGCGGCGGTTCTTGTCGTATAGTTTGCGCCATTTCGGCCATTCCCGCGAATAGAATCCGCGGCCGCCGCTGTATCCACCGCGGCAATACTTGTCCAGCAATTCGTCGCGCTTCCTGTAGTATGGAACGTATTCGGACATGTGCCCGCTGGACTCGCTGACGAAGTAGCCGAAGTGGCGCATGAGGTCGAACCGCACCGGGTCGTGTTCGTAAAGCGGCTTGCCGTCCAGCTGCGCCCGCCGGTCGAGCTTTCGGTTCAGCACTTGGTAGAGGTCTCTGTCCTTGTGCTCAAGCGTGGTGAACCACGACATGTGGTTGATCCCGGCGCAGCGCCACTTCATCTGCCGATAAGGGACCCCGGCGTAGTGTGCGAGCTCATTTGAGGTCCCCTGAACGGAATGACACAGCCCGACGTATTGCATCTGTGTTGACCGCACGGTGGCAAAACTCATCATTGACATCGGGTTAGTGTAGTTCATCAGGAGCGCGTCGGGGCAGAGGTCCTCAGCGTCTCGGAGAATATCGAGCCAGACGGGGATTGTGCGGAGCGCCTTCATCAGCCCGCCGGGGCCTGTCGTATCGCCGATGCACTGATCGACACCGTATTCCTTCGGGATGCGGTAGTCGCGTCTGACGGTTTCCACTCCGGAGACCTCGATACAGTTGATGAGGTAATCGGTGCCGGGGAGGACCTTGCGGCGGTCAGTGGAGGCTTCGACGGTCCAGTTCTTGTCCAGGCCGAGTTTTTCCGATACCAGTTTGACCACTCCAGCGCTCAGCGCCAGTCGGCGCTTGTCGATATCTACCAGCCCTATGGTGCCGCCGTCGATACCGGGAATCTGCATGATGTCGCAGAAGAGCCCCGAAGTGAAAAAACTGCCCGCACCCATCAATGTAATCTTGGGCATGAATCATCTCCGTGTCAGTCCGTGAAATTTGGGGGATTGTATGAGCGGGTCCGCTGAATGTCAATGGCGGGCGCGCCACACACTTGAGCACTGATTGCCGCTGGGCTAACATACGGCACAACTAAACTTGTGACGGGAGGTGCAGGACATGGTACATCAGGAGCAGCTCGACTTCGGAACGAGCGGGCATAGCGACATTCACGACCTTACGGGAGACGTGAGCGAAGTGGTGGCCCGTTCTGGAATCAAGACTGGCACGGCGCATGTTTTTAACGTCGGCAGCACTGGGGCGGTCGGCACAGTCGAGTTTGAACCCGGCCTCGAACGCGACCTGCCGGAAGTGCTTGACAAACTGATGCCGCCAAGCCGGGACTACGGGCACGAACAGGCGTGGCATGACGGCAATGGGCATTCGCACCTGCAGGCGACGTTGCTGGGGCCGTCAGTCACCATCCCGGTCAGCCGCGGCAGGCCGACCCTTGGAACCTGGCAGCAGATTTTTCATCTCGAATGTGACGTGAAGCCGCGCCGGAGAAAAATCGTCGTCACCGTGATGGGGGAGTAGGCGCCGTGAATATAACACAAGTGTTTGAATCTCCGGTCGGCCGGATTGCGATAAAGGCCAGCGAAAACGGGGTGTGCCGGATCCTGCTGCGCCCTACTGAACGCCTGCTTCGTTCTTTGGGCAGCCGCTCGGATGCCAGCACGGGCGTTCGTGTGGCGCGTGTTCTTGGCTTGATACGGGCGCAACTCGAACAATATTTCAGCGGCGGGCGAGTTACCTTTGACGTGCCGCTGGACATGTCTTCCGGCACGTCGTTTCAGCAGAAGGTATGGCGGGCGTGCAGGCAGATCCCCTATGGACAGGTCCGATCATATAGTGAGTTGGCCGAAATGGTCATTTGCCCTCGGGGTGCGCGGGCCGTCGGGGGTGCGATAGCTGCCAATCCGCTTCCCATCGTCGTCCCTTGTCACCGTGTAATCAGGTCGGATGGCTCGCCGGGCGGATACCGGCACGGTCTGACGCTGAAGAAAAAACTCCTCCGACTTGAATCAGGGGCCGGCTGGCAGTGGCGCCGAGAGACCGGCGTGCAGTAGTTGCAGGTTAGCGGTCGCTCTTATTCCTTGCGTTCTGCCTTTTTCGTCGGCGGGGCCACGGTGTCAACCGCCTTCTCGAATGGTACCCCCGCGTAGAACAGCCTCAGGACGTTATCCAGATTCCCCTCCAGCTGTTTGCCGGTCTCACAGTTCTCCCCCATCCGCTTGACAGCATCGGCAAGACGGTCGGGCGGAACGCCGCGGTGCACAGCGCGATAACATTTGTCCAGCAGATCTCGCTGGGAGCCGGGAAGGGGTGTAATGTCGCTGACTACGTCGTATATCTGTTGGATATATACGGGATTCTCGCCACGCTTGACCTGGGTAATGATCCAGCTGACGAACTTGCGGCGTTGCTCGCCCATCATACCGTCGTCGGTGGCATCCTCTACGATTTCCAAAATCGGCACAGGCGAGGCATAGCACGAGGCAACGCCCAGCACAGACCGGACGAAAAAGGTCCTCTCATCGCTATTATGAATGATCTCGTGGGTTTGTTCCAGCGTCGTCTGCAGGTCTTTCAGTTTCGCACCTCTTATCAGCGCGTCGAGTGCCCAGGCGAAATACCAAAGCCTGTCCTGGTCGGCCAGCTGCGGATAGGTTTTCTGCAGTTCGTTGGCAATAGTCTCGCCCGGGCCAACATCCAGAACGTAGGCGCGCCGCAGGTAAACGCGGGCAAGCTCGGCCGCGTTCTTTTTCGGGGTGTCTCTATCGATGAGGCGTTTGTAAAGCTCGTTTGCTCTCTGCCGCTCGGCCGACGTGTAGCCCTGCGTAGCGCCGTGCGACACTCCTGAAGCAAGGAGAAAGCTCAGACAAAAGAGCACCGAGATGGGTCGTTTCATTGTCATCCCTGCCGGGCAAGCCGGGTCGGCAGGCCTACCAGTTTTTCTTTTTGCCTTTCCGCTTTCCCGTGCGTGGTTTCCGGCCGTGCGAGGCCTTCTTGCTCCGCCAGTTCAATTTGTCCCTTCTATGGTCCTTTCCCACGAGTTATTTCCCTTCATCCAATCCACAAGTTCCTAGCGTTCACTTTTGCCGAGTCCGCTTCAAGATACAAGATATGCCGCGAACCGGCGCATGTCAATAAGGAACGCGAAAATAGTGTTGGTGTTTTCCACGTTCGGCTGCGTTTTATGTTTACAAATCCGGCTGGCCTGCTAGAATGCCGCCCGCTGTTTCAGGGTAGAGCAGCAGTAAACAGAGAAAGGGAGATGGTCATGAAAGCCAACAAGGATTGGCCGGTTCTGACGAGTTATGATTCGGACCATCTGCGGCGAGTTGCGCTGCCGCTCGGCGGCATTGGAACCGGGACGGTTTCTCTGGGCGGCCGCGGCGACCTGCGCGATTGGGAAGTGATGAACCGTCCAGCCAAGGGGTTCACTCCTGAGAACTGCTTTTTTGCCATCCGCGCAAAACGCGCCGGGGAGGACGCGGTGACGCGGGCGCTCGAAGGTCCAATCGACCCGGCTGACTACGAAGGGGCAAGCGGCTGCGCCGTCCCCAACCACGGCCTGCCGCGCTTTCGCAAGTGTGCGTTCCACGCAGCCTACCCACTGGGGCAGGTATTCCTGTCCGACCCCCTAGTGCCGGTGGATGTGCGGCTGGAGGGGTTCAATCCGTTGGTTCCGCCCGACACCGACAAGAGTGGTATCCCCGGGGCAGTACTACGGTTCGTGCTCTCGAACAAGACGGCCGATTCGGTTTCTGCGTCGGTCTGCGGCAGCCTGAAGAACTTCATCGGTGCAGATGGCCGCGCCGGTTCGCCCAAGGGAAATTACAATACGTTCATGAAGACTCGTAGCCTGCGAGGGCTCTTCATGCGGTCGAGAGGCGTCGATAAATCCGCGGAGCAATACGGAACCATGGCACTTGCCACCCTGTCGGAGAGGGGCGTGACGTATCGCACCGCGTGGGATAGGAGCGGACAGTCGGCTCTGCTGGATTTCTGGGACGATTTCAGCGATGACGGCCGGCTTGAAGAACGCGACGGTGCTGGTGAAGACGCGCCTGTTGGCTCGCTTGCCTTGAGCGTCAGAATCCCGCCACGCGGGACGAAAACGGTCTGTTTTCTGCTCACGTGGCACTTTCCGAATCGGCAGACCTGGACGCCGAAACAGGAGAAGGAGGGGGAAGGCGCTCCCTGCTCTTCTGACCGCGTCGGTAACTACTATACCACCCGATACCGCGACGCATGGGACGCAGCGGTGCGAACAGCCGCCTCACTCCCAAAGCTGGAAACTGAAACGGTGGACTTTGTCAGGACCTTCTGCGAGAGCGACCTGCCCGACGTGGTCAAGGAGGCCGCTCTTTACAACCTGAGTACGCTGCGGACCCAGACCTGTTTCCGCACGGAAGACGGGCGTTTCTTCGGATTTGAAGGCTGCAACGACCCCTCTGGCTCCTGCCACGGCTCCTGCACCCACGTGTGGAACTACGAGCAGGCGATGGCACACTTGTGCGGCACCTTGGCGCTGTCTATGCGCGACACCGAGTTCGCCCATGCCACCCGGGTCGACGGGCACATGAGCTTCCGAGTCAACCTGCCAATCGAGCGGGCGAAGGAATTCGGCAAGGCAGCGGCCGACGGACAGATGGGCTGCCTGATGAAGCTTTATCGCGACTGGCAGCTCTCCGGCGACGACAAGATGCTCAAGCGCCTCTGGCCATTCGCCAAAAAGACAATCGCGGTCTGCTGGGTCCCCGGCGGCTGGGACGCCGACCAGGACGGCGTGATGGAAGGCTGCCAGCACAACACTATGGACGTCGAATACTACGGCCCGAACGGCCAGATGTGCGGATGGTATCTTGGCGCTTTGCGGGCCGCCGAAGAGATGGCCAGGTATCTTGGCGAGGACGCGTTCGCCGACACCTGCCGCAGCTTGTTCGACCGAGGCAGTAAGTGGGTGGATGAGAACCTGTTCAACGGGGAGTACTACGAACAGCAAATCTGGCCCATAACTGACAGGTCGAAAATCGCCGACGGGATCGAGCTAGGAACATGCGACAACCCCGCTAATCCCGACTGGCAACTTGGCAAGGCCTGCCTGGTTGACCAGCTCGTCGGGCAGTACATGGCCCACGTCTGCGGGCTGGGATATCTGGTTGACCCGAAGCACGTCAGCAAGACCCTCCGCAGCATTATGAAGTACAACCTCAAACAGTCCCACGACCAGTTCGTCGACATGCGGAGTTTCGCGCTCAACGACGAATACGCGATCCGCATGACCGCATATCCGCACGGCCAGCGCCCAAAGCAGCCGTTCCCCTACTTCACCGAGGTGATGACCGGCTTCGAATACACCGCCGCAGTGGGCATGCGGTATGAAGGCCAGGAGGCAAACGGCCTGAAGGCAATCAGGGCCATCCGCCACCGCTATGACGGCCGGAGGCGGAGCCCCTGGGACGAGGCTGAATGTGGCCACCACTATGCAAGAGCGATGGCGTCGTGGGCCGCTGTCCTCGCGCTCACCGGCTTCCATTACTCCGCCGTCGAAAAAGCGCTGACATTCGCAGCAAAGGACGGCCTCCATTTCTGGTCCAATGGCCACGCGTGGGGCACCTGCCGCATCAAGTCATTGAAGAACAGCACGAAGGTCGAACTTACCGTCAAGGCCGGCTCGCTCAAGCTCAAACGCTTTGTTCTGACCGGCGCCGGAGAGGCCGAGATCAAGACCGAGAAGACCCTTACCGCCGGCAGAACCCTTCGCCTGACTGTCTGAGTTCCCAGCGCTGCGACGCCCGGAAGTCAGCTGCACTACGGAAAGTCGAGTTTGCGTTCCAGGACCATCCTTGGCAGAACGCCCCGGTCATCCTCCTACGCGTTCGCTTGAACCGGTTCAGCCCGCCTACGGCGCAGATTGCATTTGCCTCGTGGGCGAACAGACAGGAGAACGAGATCCGCCGCGACTGACGTTTACGAGTTGACACACTCGCAGCGTCCTGCTATCTTACCTTCACAATGGAGGAAGTGTCTATCGCCGGAAGTTCAGGAACAGGATTTAGAGAAGCCGCACCGCAGTGAAAGCTATCATTTCAGACATACACGGCAATCTTGAAGCCCTGAACGCGGTGCTGGAGGACATACGGAAGAGAGACATCGACCAGATTATATGCCTCGGCGACATGGTGGGGTACGGGCCCAGCCCGGTGGAATGCCTCAACATCGCCCGAGACTTCAGCGTTTCCATTCTCGGCAACCACGAGGAAGCAACGTTGTTTCGCGCCGGCTCCCGCGACTTTCGCGTCCGGGCCGAGATGGCCATAGAGTGGACCAAGAAACAGTTGTTTGACCGGGACCAGCAGTCGAGCGAGCAGAGCCTGAAATTTCTCCACAATCTCCAGGAAACCTACCACGACGGCGATGAGTTTTACGTCCATGGCTCGCCGCGCCAGCCCCTGCGGGATTATGTCTATCCCAAGGACATCCAGAACCACCGCAAAATGGGTGAGATTTTCTCGCGTGTGACTAAGTTCTGCTTCTGCGGACACACCCACCTGCCCGGGGTGTTCCGCGACGACGGCACCTTCACTCACCCCGAAGACCTGCCCACCGGCGTGTACCTTACAGGCAAAGAGAAGGTGATGGTCAACGTGGGCAGTGTGGGCCAGCCGCGCGACGGAGACCGCAGAAGCTGCTACGTCACGTTCGACGGCGACGCCGTTGTATTCAGACGGGTTGAATACAACATAGAGGAAACGGTGAAGAAGGTTTATGCGGCGAAAGAATTAGACCACTCTCTCGGCGAGAGATTGAGAACAGGAAAATAGTGGGCGAGAAGCAACGCACCGTAGCGGCACTCGTCGTCTGCTTGCTGGCGATCTTCGTTTACTTCAACGTCGTCCTCCCGATGATTTCGCCCCGGCCAGAGCCCGCGCCGCAGGACCACCCTCGCCCTGGCCCCGCGCCAGCGGAAAAACGTCGCGCACATCCCACGCCGCCAGGCGCACCATCCACCACGCCCGCCAAGACAATCAGCAGGCCGTCAAAAGCCCTACCCAAGGTCGAGCCCCTCCCTGAGCAAAAGCCCACAGAGTATGTCCGCGAAACGAAGCTCCTCAGGGTCGTCCTCACAAACCGCGGCGCAGCAATAAAACACGTCACCCTCCGCGATTTCTATACCTTCCCGCAGGAAGACCCGCAGCGGTTTGGTGGCGACTTGCGGCTGATCACCGCTATCGTCAATAGCAAACTTTCGCTCGCCATGGCCGCGGTGAACGGACCCGGCAACCTGGACACCAAGATATGGCAGTTTGTGCCCGACGCTCCAGTCCCTACCGGCTTCGTCGATGTGGCACAATTCAAAACACGCGTACCAGAACTGGGGCTCGAGATAACCAAGACGTTCAAGTTCCGCCAGCCGGACCCAGGCACGGACGGCGCTCTGACCGCCGGTCGCGACATCGAGCTGGAAGTTGGCGTGGAGAACGTAGGGGAAACGGAAGTCGAGTTCAAATACACCCTCCGCTCCGCCGCGGGCATTATGCCGGAACCGGAAGGACCGCCCAGATACCCAGGCCAACTTGAGCGCGAGCGGGGCGAGCTCCAACGGCAGAAGTCGCGCTACGTCCAGGCAGTCGTCGGCGGGCTCTCGGGGGATAAGGCCAAGCTTGAAACCTTCTCACCCGGTGACGCGCCGCAACGCTACCCCGGCGCAGGCGCCCGGCCCATATATGCGGGGATGACCAACCGCTATTTCGCCGCCGTGCTTCAACCGCTTGCCAGTAACTCCGAGATCACCGCCGTCCTGATTGAAAAGGTTGGCGAGCACAACGTCGCATCGAACCTCGAAATTACCAGCGAGCACATTCCGCCCGGCGGGGTCTCGACCAAATCTTACATGTTCCTGGTGGTGCCACGAATGGCCGAAGTCTTTGACCAATATCCCGGCCGTTACTTCGGGGCGCTCCTCGAGCCGGGCTGGCTGGGGCCCATCAAGAAGGTGCTCACCTGGCTGCTCCGGGCATTTCACCGGGTAATCCCCAACTACGGCTGGGCGATCGTCCTGCTCACCGTTTGCGTGCGGCTTGTGCTGCATCCGCTGACGCTCAAGAGTCAGAAATCCACCCACAAGATGCAAAAGATTCAGCCACTTATCAGCGAGGTGAAGCAGAAATACAAGCACGACAAGCGCCAGCAGCAGCAGGAAGTGATGAAGGTGATGCGCGAGCAAGGCGCCAATCCGCTCGGCGGGTGCCTGCCTATGCTGCTCCAGTTGCCCATCTTCATCGCCCTCTTTCAGACGCTGCGCCTCGACGTAGGCCTCCGACACGCACCGTTCATGTTGTGGATAAATGACCTTTCCAAACCGGACAACCTCATAGCCTTCGGCTCGGCCTTGCCCATTACTGGCTGGCGGTCGCTCAATCTTCTGCCGCTGCTGTCCGCCGGGCTGATGATTTTGCAGCAGAAGATGATGCCCCAGAGCCCCGATCCGCAGGCCCAGCAGCAGCAGAAGATTATGATGATTATGCCAGCCATCTTCGCCGTGATGCTCTACGGAATGCCGTCGGGCCTCATGGTTTACTTCATCAGCAGCAGCGCCTTCGGCATGGGCGAGCAGTATCTCATCCGCAGACGGCTCGACGCGGCCGCCGCGGTGGCCAGCGCCCAACAGAAGCCCACGGTCCCCGTAGAGCAGAAACGGCAAAACCGCGCGCCCCAACGACGCAAAAAACGCCCACGCTAACACATGGGCTTGACACCCAAGCCCGTTTCAGTAGCCCACATACCCTGGGACCCGTAGGAAGGAAGTTCGGCACCGAGTGGCCGCGGGGGCTTGCAATGGCTGGAGAGTCGGCCAGTTCAAGGCACATAGGCGACCCGGTTCAGTATGTCCGTGGTGTCGGGCCGAAGCGGGCGGAACTGCTCTTGCGGCTCGGCGTACGGACGGTCAGCGATCTGTTGTATCTCTTCCCGCGCAAGTACCACGACCGGCGTGACCTCATCCAAATCGCCGACGCCCGGCCGGGGAGCCATGCGATGATTCTGGGGGACGTGACCAAGGTCAACCTGCACCGGCGCGGCCGGGGGCGTGGAGTGCTTAGGGTGACCGTACGTGACGAATCCGGCTTGCTCGACGCAGTATGGTTTAATCAAAACTACCTCGCCCGGCGGTTCGACGCCGGCGATACCCTGCTGTTGTGGGGACCTGTGCGAGCGTACAACGGGCTCGAGATAACTAATCCGGGCTTCGAGCACGTGGGCGCGGAAGAGCACGGAGGAATAGCGCTCACCGACGAAAGGTCGCAACTGGCGCCGGTCTATCCTATGACCGAGGGTCTATCGCAGGGACAGCTCCGCCCGATTATTCGGGCGGCGCTGGACGACTATGCGTCGCTGGTGCCCGAGGTTGTGCCTGAGTCGCTCCGCGCCCGCTACGGGATGGCGCCAATCTGCGAGGCCCTGTCCCAGGCGCACTTCCCCGAATCTGCCGACGCCAAGGAGGGAGCCAAGCGGCGGTTGATCTATGAAGAATTCCTCGTCTTTCAGACAGCCGTTGCTCTCCGACGCCAGGTCACAAAGACCGCGAGAGGCATCGCGTTCAAGACTTCCGCCGAGTTCGACCGGCGCATCTGCGAACTGTTTCCGTTCGAACTGACCAGGTCGCAAAACACAGTCCTCGACGAAATCAAGCGTGACATGCGAACTCCGGCGCCGATGAACCGACTCCTGCAGGGCGATGTGGGCTGCGGAAAGACCGTGGTGGCGCTATACGCTATGCTGCTGGCCGCGGCGAACAAATATCAGTCGGCCATTATGGCTCCGACCGAAATCCTCGCCGAACAGCACCACCGTACCGTGGGCAAGATGCTCCGGAATTCGAGGGTCCGCCTCGGGCTGCTCACTGGCTCTCACGGCACTCCCGAGGTCCGGGGAGAGGTCGAGCGCGGCGAGGCCGACATCGTCATCGGCACCCATGCCGTCATCCCGTCCGGCGTGTCGTTCCATCGGCTGGGCTTGGGGGTAATCGACGAGCAGCACAAGTTCGGTGTGATACAGCGGGGCCGGCTCCGGTGGAAGGGTCACTCGCCCGACGTGCTGGTGATGACGGCGACTCCTATTCCGAGGACCCTGGCGCTGACGCTTTTCGGGGACCTCGATGTGTCGGTGATAGATGACTTTCCGCCGGGCCGGAAGCCGGTATTGACGAAGAGAATCCAACCCGCCGGGCTCGGCAGGGCGTATGAGTTTATCCGTCAGCAGGTGGCCAGTGGGCGACAGGCGTATGTTGTATGTCCAATCATCGAGCAGTCGGAAATGTTTGACCTCCGCTCGGCCATCGAAACGGCGAAGGAGTTGGACGAGAACGTCTTCCCCGAGTTCAACGTGGGCCTGCTCCACGGACGGATGAGCACCGAGCAGAAGGAACGCAGCATGGGGGCGTTTGGCCGGGGTGAGATGCAAATCATGGTCTCAACCATCGTGGTGGAGGTCGGTGTCGATGTGCCGAATGCCACGGTTATGCTGGTCCTTCACGCCGAGCGGCTTGGCCTGGCACAGTTACACCAGTTGCGGGGTCGGATTGGCCGAGGCACAGAACAGGCCACCTGCCTGCTTTGTGGGGCTCCGAAATCCGAAGATGCAAAGCGGCGGCTCGAGGTCATGTGCGAGACTACTGACGGGTTCACCATAGCCGAAGAAGACCTCAGGTTGCGCGGCACGGGCGAGCTGTTCGGGACCCGGCAGCACGGCCTGCCGGAGGTGCGGATCGGCGATTTCACCGAGGATATCGAGCTGCTCGAACGCGCTCGCGACGACTCCGCGGGACTCGTCGCCGATGATCCGAAGCTGGAAAAACCGGAACACGCTCCGCTGCGACAGCGCATCCTCGAACTCTACCGCGACCGCCTGAGCCTGATTGGAATTGGGTGAGAAGAAGGCGCCGGGTCCGCCGCGCCGAAAACTCGGGGCTACTGTTCCTTGATTGCCGCCTCCAGATTTTCGATCATCTGCTGAGTGGTAAGCGGTTTACCGGCGAGAAGTATATGCTTGTTCCTCTGATAGGCCAGGCTGATCCTGGTTCTCCTGCGCGATGCTCTCCGGGAACCGGTCGCCTGCGCAGACTTGATGGCGGAGGCAATCCTTTGTCTGTTGCGTTTGGCTTCTCGCAGTGGCTCCTCGAGTTTTTCCTTTTGCTCCTCAGATGCTTGGCCACGGGGCGCCCCACCCTGTGTCCAGGCAAACGGGTTCCGCGAGGTGCGCTTGTTTTGCTTTATCTTGTTCCGGTTTTTCTCCAGAGCCTCGAGGTCCCGCAGCAAGCCCTTCACCTTGCCATCAACCTTGGTCCATAGTGCTCTGTACCTGCCTTTGACTTGTTCCAGTTCTTGTTTTTTCTGCTCCTCGGCACGCGCCAGATAGGTTTTATACAGTTGTATGTTCGTGAGAAGGGCCGCCGTGATTGCGTCAAGCTGCTCGTGGGTCAAGTCCTTCTTGAGTTTCTCCATTCTCCTGTGTCTCTCGGCCGTCTCGTCTTTTTGCTCCTCGGTTTTTAGCCTAAGGTCCAGGAATTCAGCCAGTGTCATCCATTTCCCCTGGCAGAACACATGGCCGAGGAGCTTGTGTGCCTCTTTGCTGCATTTACCGTCGTGGTCAGCTTTGAGGCTCGCCCGCGCAAGCGATACGGCCTCGGCCTTCAGCCCTTTGCGGCGGCACCAGCGGGCGAGTTTCAACAAGCCCTCAGCGTCACCCGGTGGCACCTTGGTCTTCTTCGCGGCGAGTTCCTCCCGAGCCTTGTCCAGTAGGTCGGCGGACAAGGTGACCAGCCTGACCTCTTTTCGTTCGAGGGTAAGGAGGCCATCGACTGACCGAAACTTCAGGGACACGAATTCGCCCTTGAGCTTCTCGCCGGTTCTCAGTTCCACGAAATCCTTCCCGGTCTCGGAAACCGACACAGAGGCAATCCCAGCTCGGGCCTGCGTCAATTCTTCCCCGCCGACAAGGATAGTCACCGCCTCGAGCGTGCCGTCGAGCTGGTTGCCGTTGGACAAGCTGAGGACGTCGGATTCAGCCTCGACCGGCAGCAGCAGTGCGGCCAACGTACATGCCGAAACCATTATCTTGTGCATTTGCCTATCTCCTCGTCAGGCCAAGCGCCCCGACAATAATTATTATATCACGCAGATACATACTGCTCAACTCTTACCTTCGGGCTGTGGTTCTTTCTTGACTTCCCGGCCGAGGCGATGTATCAAAATCCCAGAGCTTATGCGAAACGTGAAACTCATCATCGAATACGAAGGTACGCAGTATGCCGGCTGGCAGATCCAGCCGAACGCCGTCGGTATCCAGCAGGTTCTCCAGAACGCAATAGCCGAGATCACCGGCGAACAGGGGCTGAATCTTATCGGCTCTGGCCGCACCGATGCGGGCGTGCACGCGCTCGGCCAGACCGCCAATTTCACCACCAATACCAGCATCCCCGCTGCTGACCTCGTCCACGCCGTCAACACGAATCTGCCGGACGACGTCGCAGTCGTCCATGCGGAGGACGTGGCGGGTGATTTCCACGCGCGGTATTCGGCGAAATCCAAAACATATCGCTACTCGATCCTCAACCAGCGTGTTCCGAGTCCGATCCATCGCCGCTGGTGGCATCTGGTGCGAAAGCCGCTCGACCTCGAGGCCGTGCGGACGGCGGCGCCGCACTTCATCGGCTGGCACGACTTTGCCGCGTTCCAGTCCAAGCCCATCGGAGCGCGCTCGGCCCGGGAGATAAGCATGCTCGTCATCGAGTCTGCCGCGCCAGAAATCGCGATTTATGTCGCGGCCAACGGCTTCCTGTATAACATGGTTCGGGCTATCGCCGGTACACTGATTGAGGTGGGCCTCGGCAAACGCACCCCGGAGAGCATCCTGGAGCTCATTGCTTCCGGCGACCGTTCCGCCGCAGGCCCCACGGCCCCCGCCCAGGGACTGTGCCTGATGGAGGTCGAATATTGATTACCGCCGGGATAGATGTCGGATCGGTTGCGACTAAGGCGGTGGTGCTGCGCCGCGGCGAAGTCGTGGGCCGTGCCTTGGTCCGTACCGGGGCAGCACCACAGACCGCCGCAAATGAAGCGCTTGATACGGCAGCCAAGCAGGCCGGGGCAGAGAAAAAGCAGGTAAAACATATCGTAGCAACCGGCTACGGGCGGCGCACCGTTGACTTCGCCCATCACACCTTGACCGAAATCACGGCGGACGCACGCGGCGCTCACCACATCGGCTGCCCGTGGGGCACACCCCGACTGATAGCTGACCTCGGCGGACAGGACACTAAGGTTATTCTTCTCGACGCGGACGGTTCGGTTCGTGACTTTGCCATGAACGACAAGTGCGCTGCGGGGACCGGGCGTTTCCTCGAGGTGATGGCCGATGTGCTAGGGGTACGTGTTGGCGAACTGGGCGAAATTTCAGAGCGAGCCCAGCAGCCAGCGGCCATTAACTCCACCTGCACGGTCTTTGCCGAGAGCGAGGTGATCTCCCTCATCGCCAAGGGCACCGCGAAAGAAAATATCGCCGCCGGGCTACACGCAGCCATAGCCTCCCGAATCGCCCAGATGGCCGGACCGATGGCCCGGCACGACCTATTCTTCAATGGTGGCGGCGCGTTGAACACAGGCGTGAAGGCAGCGCTCGAACGCATTCTGCACCGCAGAGTCTACGTCCCGCCGATGCCCCAATACGTGGTTGCGCTTGGGGCAGCTCTCTCCCAGTCAGATGCCTGACACCCAGCCTGAGGGAGTCGGGCTTCGAGCGACTCGGGCAGTGATTTCCGCTTGCACCGACCGTGGCGATTTGGTAATCTTGCAGCTGATGACCAAGTGCAGACAAATCTTTGATGCGGCCTGGATCAGGCGCGCGACCAACCGCATCGCTCAGCAGGTCCTCGAACTGAACGGCGGGGCCGGCGGTCTGGTGATGGTGGGGCTGCACACCCACGGCGTCTCCATCGCTCGCCGGCTCGCTGCAGCCGTTAAACAGTTAGAAGGTTCCGAAGTGCCCGTGGGGACGATGGACATCACGCTGTATCGGGATGATGTGGGGATGCGCCCCGGCGGCCCGCATCTTCCGGCCCCCGAAGGGACTGATATCCCGTTCGACATAACAGGGAAAACGGTCATCTTGGTGGACGACGTGCTCAACACCGGCCGGTCGATCCGAGCTGCGCTCGACGAACTGGTGGACCTTGGCCGACCGGAAAAGATTCAGCTGGTCGGCCTGATCGACCGCGGCGGACGCCAGCTTCCCATTCGGCCTGACTTCATCGGGCGGAAGGTGACCATAGACGATGACGAAAAAATCGTCGTCCACCTCGGCGGCCCCGAGGGAACCGACGAGGTAGTTGTCACCGGCAAGGAGAGTGGCGCTTGAACTGGACCCGCAGACATCTGCTGGGGCTGGAAGACCTCTCGGCCGAGGAAATCAACGTTATTCTCGACACTGCCGAATCGTTCCGTGAGGTGTCAACCCGCAAGAAGAAAAAGGTCCCCACCCTCACCGGCAAGGTAGTGGTAATGATGTTCGTGGAGCCAAGCACGCGGACGCTGACCTCGTTTTCGCTGGCGGCGCGGCGCCTGAGCGCCGACGTGGTCAGCTTCGCAAGAGGTGGAAGCAGCATCCTCAAGGGCGAAACCCTTCTCGATACTGCAAAGAACATCCAAGCGCTGGGGATCGACGTCATCGTCCTGCGCCACCCGGCGCCCGGTACGCCGCACCTTCTGGCGAGAAATCTGGACGCCAGCATTGTGAATGCAGGCGACGGCTCGCACGAGCATCCGACGCAAGGGCTGCTGGACATCTTCACCATCCGCGACAAAAAGAAGCAAATCGAAGGCCTGACCGTCGCCATCGTCGGCGACATCAAATACAGCCGCGTGGCCCGGTCCAACATCTGGGGCCTGAAGAAACTCGGAGCCAGGGTTGTTGTAGTCGCTCCGGCCACGCTCATCCCACCCGGCATCGAGGAACTTGGAGTCGAAGTCTGCTACGACCTCGACAAAATCATACCTGAGTGTGACGTTATCAACATACTGCGCATCCAACTCGAACGACAGAAGAGCGGCCTGTTCCCGTCGATCCGCGAGTACACCAAGGTGTTCGGGCTGAACGCCGAGCGCCTGGCACACGCGAAGGAGGGCCTGCTCATCATGCATCCGGGCCCGATGAACCGGGGCATCGAAATCACGCCCGAAGTCGCCGACGGCCCCCACTCGGTGGTGCTCGACCAAGTGACCAACGGCCTGGCCGTGCGCATGGCGGTGCTGTATCTCGTTTCGGGCGCAAGGGGCTAACATGGGAACGACTCTCGTGGCAGACGGCAGGACCATCTGCCCTGATCAGGGCATCGACCGGAAACTGAACGTGCTGCTCTCCGACGGCAGGGTGGCGGAACTGACCGAATCGCGCCCGGCTGCCGACAAGGTTATCAACGCTTCAGGGAAGATTGTTTCACCGGGCCTCATCGACATGCACGTGCACCTGCGCGAACCTGGCAAGGAAAATGAGGAGACCATTGCGTCCGGGTCGGCCGCGGCGGTCGCCGGCGGGTTCCCCTCTGTTGCTTGCATGTCAAACACCGACCCGGCAGTGGACAACGAGGCATCCTCCGAGTTCGTCTTTCTTCAAGCCGAGCGTGCTGGGCTTGCGAACATCTACCCGGTCGGCTCGGTGCCCAAGGGCCGCAGGGGCGAGGAGCTTGCCGAGATTGGCCAGCTTAGCCGCAGCGGCACGGTGGCCTTTTCCGACGACGGTTCGCCCGTCAGCAGCGCCGACATCATGCGCCGAGGACTCGAATACACCAAGATGTTCGGCAAGGCCATCATCGAACACTGCGAAGACCTCGCCCTGTCAGGCGACGGGGTGATGAACGAAGGGACCCTCTCCACCATTCTGGGCCTGCCCGGAATCCCGGCCGCGTCGGAGAGTGGCGCCGTGGCCCGGGACATCATCCTCGCCGAGTTGACGGGGGGAAAACTGCACATCGCCCACGTCAGCACGGCCGGCGCGGTTGAACTTATACGAACCGCCAAGCGGCAGCGGCTCAGCGTCACTGCGGAAGCCACCCCGCACCACTTCACGCTCACGGATCAGTGTGTCAAGGCTTATGATCCGGTCTATAAAATGAAACCCCCGCTGCGAACTCAGGCGGACGTGGACGCCGTCCGGGAAGGACTTCGAGACGGCACCATCGACGCCATTGCTTCTGATCACGCGCCGCACTCGACGGAAGAAAAGCAATTGGAGTTCAGCCTGGCGCCCTTCGGTGTGATCGGGATGGAATCGCTGCTGCCCGTAGCCGTCACGGAACTCATCGACAGGGTGCTCGACTGGCCCGAGCTCATTGCGAAACTGACCTGTAACCCGGCGCGTATCCTGGGGATCGACAAGGGCACGCTCCGGCCCGGAGCCGATGCGGACGTCACAATCATCGACCCACACCTAACTTGGACAATCGATGCCAACAGATTCCGCTCGAAGAGCCGAAATTGCCCATTCCACGGCAAGCAGGTCCGCGGCAGAGCCATCCAAACCATCGTCGGCGGAAAAACCAAATACAGGTTGCACCCTAATGCTGATTATTGACGGCCATAACCTTGCCTTCGCCGATGACGCCGCCCGGGACCTGCTCGAGTGTGGAGACCCGGACGGCGCCCGGCGCCGAATCCTTCAACTGGTAAAAGACTACACCACGCCCACAAGACAACGCGCGAGCGTGGTATTCGACGGGGCAGGCGGCGAGGTGCCCCGCAGCACGGCCGGCTGGGTCCGGTTTTGCTTCTCCGGGCCCGGGCGCACCGCCGACACCGAGATACTCCGAATCATAAGTAGCAGCACTGGCCGGCGCGAAATCTGCCTGGTCACAAATGACCACAGCCTGGCCACAGCGGCAAGAACGCTCGGCGCCAAGACCCTGGGCACGAGTGAGTTCCTCAAGGAAGCGGCAAGGGTACAGCGCAGGAAAGCGGAAGATGCTCCGCCGGAGCCGGCAGGAAAACACCACGGGGCGCCGCCCGACGAGGTTGATTATTGGCTGTCGGTCTTCTCCGACGATGACGTGGCAGCCGCGGAGAAGGAGCAGTACCCTGAGCGGAAGAAGCGGGGGAAATGAGCCGGGCACCGCCCGCGCTTTCGTCGGCGGGCTGAGCCGCTGGCCGGCCACTGCCGCAGTCGCGGCAACAATATTTGCCCTCAGCGAACTTCCGCCATCGGCGATCCCCGAGGTCGTCACCT
>JAUWIN010000127.1 GCA_030605345.1 Candidatus Brocadiia bacterium | reverse complement strand
TAATCCGGGGCGGTGTTGTCGAGGGCTTCGCCCTGAGCCGGTTGATCAACGTGTCGCTCGGGTTGCTTGCGGCGTGCGCCGCGGGTGCGTGCGCCGGGGCGATGTTCACCCCGAAGGCCGGTCTGCCCGCGGCGGCCATCCTCTACACCTGGCCGAGGATTAACAGCCTCGCAACGGTGGGATACGTCGAACTGCGCAGGATGTTATACGTCGGCCTGGCGCTGCTGGCGGCGTACCAGTATCACAAGGGCGGACGCAGGCGGCGGCGACTGGTGTTGCTGGGGCTAATTTGCGGGCTGGCCGCGGGCTGCAAGTATCCCGCGTTGTTATTCGTGTGTGTTCCTGCGGGCGTGTGGGTGCTGGTGTCGGCGCGGAGGAGGCTGCTTACTCACGGCCTCATTTTCGGGGCTGTGGCGCTGGCTGCGGTGTCTCCGTGGCTGGTGAGGAACACACTTCACACCAGCAACCCGGTCTATCCCTTGTTCTGGAAGGTGTTCGCCGGGCGGGGGTGGTCGGACCGCAAGGACGCCCGATGGCAGGAGGCGCACAGCCCGAATGACATGACGCCGGCCGGAATGGGGCGCTCGTTGCGCCAGACTGCGACCGAAAGGTATCCGGCCGCGACCGGCCCGCGGAGCATGTCGTTCCTCCTGGTCGCTTTCATCCCATTGGTGTTTGTGCGGCGTGAGTGGCGGGGGAGGGCGGGCGTACTGCTCTTGGTCACGCTATTCTGCGTCGCAGTGTGGCTCCTGCTCACCCACAGGATTACGAGGTTCCTCATCCCGTGGCTTGTGCCGCTGGTTGTGCTCAACGGCGCCGGCGCGGTGGCGCTATGCAACAAGAAACTCCTCCGAGTTTGTTTGGCTGTTGCCTTGGTGGTGTTCTGTGCTGCGGAGGCATGGAAGACTGTTTGCGTCCGTGCACCGGCGGCCGAGGCCGAACTCCTGACGGGGACACACAAGACGGACGAGGCGCTGCTGAAGTTGAAGGCCGGGACGACTTATGACCACCGTGCCATCATGTATATCAATTCGCTCCCCGCTGGCTCGCGGACGCTGTTCTACGGCGAGGCACGAACGCTTTACTGCACCGCCGACGTTATCGCACCGACGGTGTTCGACGAGAATCCGCTCGACGACATCGTGCGCTCGGCCCACTCGCCCGAGGATATTTCGGACGGCCTGAACGACCTGGGCATGACTCACATTTATGTGAACCTGGCCGAACTGCATCGCCTGCAATGGAGCTACGCCTTCCGTTACGGCGGCCGCGACTGGCACGGCTACAGCAGGCTGCTCGGAAAGACGAGCCAAGAGAATCTCCTGTCGCGCTTTTTGGAGAACTACTGCGAAATCGTCTATCCGCGTCCACTCCGCAGCCGGCTGAAACATCTGGCGGACAGGGCTCTGATACAAACAATCAGCCGGCACCACCGCGACCAGATGCCGCAAGCACCGCCCCAGTTTTTCATCTACCGGATTATAGGCTGCCCGTAGCCCGGGTTTCTTCCGTGCCTGGTCTGCGTTCTATCGCACGGTCCTAAAACCCGGTAACATAACCTTTATGAGTGATGCAAAGCAGAAATTTTTCTGTTCGGGCAGGCCTTGGGAACCTGCGGGGCGGGGGCGACAAGGTGTGGCCGTGCTGATGAGCGGCGGAGTGGACAGCAGCGTGGCTGCGGCGATGCTCCAGCGCGCCGGCCGGGACGTGGTCGGGGTTACAATGCAAATCCCCAGCGGCATCAGCCCCAGGCACGCCGACGCCCAACTTGAATCGCGCTCCGGGCAGGGTGCGGCGGAGGCCGCCCGCCAACTCGGCATCCCTCACTACTTTCTCGATGTCCGTGACGAGTTCAGGCAATCCATACTCCAACCATTCCGGCAGGCTTACCGCCACGGCTTCACGCCCAGCCCGTGCATCGACTGCAACGCCCGTATGAAGTTCGGCGTAGTGATGCGGTTGGTGCGGCAGGTCTTGTGCGTCGAACAGATTGCGACCGGCCACTACGCTCGGATTGCTGAACGCCACGGACAATTTGGCCTTTACGCCGCAGCGGATACAACTAATGACCAGAGTTACTTTCTCTATGGCATAAAGCGGGATGACCTCAAAAACATTCTCTTTCCTCTCGGCGGACAGACCACGCAACGGACGCGGGAACTTGCCGCATCATACGGGCTGGACGCCGCCCGCGCCCGGAGCGTCGAACTGTGCTTCGCAGGGCAGGGCAACTACCGGGTGGCACTCGGCGCCGCTCCTGACGCCGGCCCTGGCGACGTGCTCGACCTGCGCGGAAATGTAATAGGCAGGCACAAGGGCATCTCGCACTATACTGTGGGTCAGCGCCACGGCCTCGGCATCGCCGCCAGCGTGCCGCTCTACGTGGTGAGAATTGATCCGGAAAGAAACACCATCACTTTGGGCGACAGAGCTGCGGCCGGCACCAGGACGGTTTCAGCGCACAAGGTGAACGTCTTGGCTCCGCAGGTCCTCGACGAGGCAAGCCGGCTGCTGGGGCGGGTCAGGTCCACGGGTACGGCCGAGCCCTGCACCGTGGCAGTCCGGAAGAGCGACCGGACGGACGGTGATTCTGCAATAATCGACGCCGAGTTCGACAGGCCGCGCCAGGGCGTCGCCCCCGGGCAGCACCTTGTGCTGTATTCCGAGCGCAGCCGGGTGGTCGCAGGTGGGGAGATTCTTCGTCCGAGCCGTGAATGCACATGACGCGACGGCGCTGTCGCCTTGCCCGGTCGAACCGCTACGCTATAATGACAGCGGAAACCTCGCCCGCCCAACCAAAAGGTAGGTCGCATAATGCCCGACGCCTTCGCAGAAGTGGCGCTGAACATCGCGGTAGAGCGCACGTTCACCTACCGCGTTCCGGCGAACCTCCGCGCCCTCGTCGAGCCCGGTCGGCGCGTCCGTGTTCCATTCAGGAACCGTTGCGTTGTCGGATACTGCGTGGCACTTTCAGATTCGACCGAACTGAAGCGTGTCTTGGACGTTGCGGGGGTAATGGACAAAGAGCCACTGGTCTCGCCGCAGATACTCAAACTCACCAGGTGGCTTGCCGAGCATTATTGCTGTAGTTGGGGTCAGGCGCTCGACGCCGCCGTGCCGGCCGGGGTAAAGCGCGGCGCACAGCAGCGCACCGAGACCATGGTGCAGCCGACAGCGGCGACCGGCGACCTCCGTGCCACGGTCGAAGAGCTGGAGAACCGCTCGCCCAAGCAGGCGCGTGCTCTGGAAGTGCTCTCATCGCTGGAGCACGAGGTGACAGTGCAGGAACTTGCGCGCCTGGCCGGATGTACGACCGGCCCGATACGCGGCCTGGGGAAGAAGGGGCTCGCCAAATTCGTCCGCCGAAAGGTCATCGACGACCCGCTTCTGGCGCTGCAAGCGAAGCGCCAGCTGCCTCTGGAACTTGAACCGGCGCAGAAGGCCGCCTTCAACCGCATCCTGCAGGCGTGCAACCGGAAACAGGCTGCCGTGGTGCTCGTCCACGGCGTCACGGGCAGCGGCAAGACGGAGATATACCTGCAAGCCATCGGCGAGGTGGTCGCAAGGGGCCAGGGCGCCATCGTGTTGGGGCCGGAAATATCACTTACCCCGCAGGCAGTGCGGCGGTTCAAGGAGAGGTGCGACCGCGTCTCGGTGCGGCACAGCCACCTGACCGAGAGCCAGCGGGGCGAGCAGTGGCGCCACATCCGATCCGGGCGGACGCAGGTGGTGGTCGGGGCGAGGTCAGCAATCTTTGCACCCATGCCCAATCTGGGGCTGATTGTGGTGGACGAGGAGTACGATAGTAGTTTCAAGCAGGACGCCGTCCCTCGCTACCACGCCCGCGACGTGGCGGTGGCACGCGGGCGGCTGGAGGGCACGGTG
>JAUWIN010000019.1 GCA_030605345.1 Candidatus Brocadiia bacterium | reverse complement strand
GAGGTGATGCTCACGCGCTCTGCCCGGGCCGTGTCACGGTCATAGGCAAAGCCGTCCCACTTTCCGTTGGTGTCGGCGGGCACCAGATTCGAGGCGGACGACCAGAACGCCACAGACTGGTCACCACCAAAGCTGGTTGACGACGAGTAGCTCCAGTCGTTGCCCTGTGCACCGTCTGAGCCAACGCTCATACGGTTTATCGTGTTCGTGTCCCGGTCGTAAACGAAGATGTCAGCGGCTTCGTTCGTATCGCCGGCGACCAGGTTAGACGCAGACGAGAAGAACGCCACAAACCGGCCGCTGGAACTGATGGATGGGTCCCAGTTGTGGTTGTTGGCTTCCGCACCGTCCGATGCCACACTCACACGCTCTATCGTGCCCGTATCGCGGTCATAGACGAAGATGTCGCGCATGTCGTTCGTATCACCCGGCACCAGATTGCGGGCGTCTGAGCTGAACGCCACAAACCGCCCGTCGCAACTGATTGACGCCGAATAACTGCGGTCGTTGCCCTGTGTGCCGTCGGCGGCGATGCTCACGCGCTTTATTGTGTTCGTGCTGCGGTCATAGACGAAGACGTCCCGCATTCCGTTCGTATCGCCAGGTATCCGATTGGCGGCATCTGAGCTGAACGCCACAAACCGGCCGGCGTAACTGATTGACGCCGAGTAGCTGCGGTCGTCGGCCTGTGTAGCGCTTAACCCTAGCGCCGAACCACCTGTGCAGTATGGATAGGTCGGGTACCATCCTGTTTGCAGGACTTCGCGGACGCAATATATATCCACTGGAAGGTCGGTGAACTCATATTCCCCATCAGCGTTGGTCACCCTTGAGGTCTCACCGGCGTCGAGCTCGCCGTTCTGGTTCTGGTCAAGGTAGATGGTCCAACCCTCGAGGCCGGGCTCGTCGACGTCCCATTCACCATTGGCGTTGACGTCCTTCCATTTGCTGCCGTGAATTTCACCTTCACACGATGTCGATCGATTACCAAAGTCCTTGCCCTCGACCGTATCGACGGCCTGCAGAACCACTGTGTACGTGCCCGCCTCCGGACAGGTCTGTGCCCATCCAGTCTCCAGCACTTCTGCTACTGTGTAGGTGCCCGGTAGGAGAGCGGTGAAGGAATAGCCCCCATCCTCATCCGTTGTTGTTGATGTCTCCCCATCGTCAAGCTCGCCGTTCTGGTTCTGGTCAAGGTAAATGGTCCAGCCCTCTAGGCCGGGTTCGCCGTCGTCCCATTCGCCGTCGCCGTCCAAGTCACTCCACTTACTACCGTGAATCTCGCCGAGTTCCATGTTACCGAAGTCCTTGTCCTCGGCGGGATCACCAATGTCTACGGTCACCGTGTATGTTCCCGTATCCGGACAGGTCTGGACCCAGCCGGCTTCCACTACTTCCGCTATCGTGTAGGTACCCGGCATGAGACCAATGAACTCATATTCCCCAGCGGCGTTCGTTACGGTTGATCTCTCGCCGGCGTCGAGTTCACCATTCTCGTTAGCATCAAGGTAGATGGTCCAACCCTCGAGGCCGGGTTCGCCGCCGTCCCATACGCCATCACCGTCCAGGTCGCTCCACTTACTGCCGGAAATACGCGCTCCCGTTTCGAATGTGTAAAGGCCTACTGCTGGACACCCGTAGAGGTTGAAGCCTAAGTAATTCATCCAGAATACTTCATTTCCGGGCGGGAGGTCCGTCTTGATGTCTTGGAGGGCATCGGCTGCCGGCAGTTGTTCCGGGACGAGGCGCGCGACGTATTCGTAAGTCATTCCACCGACCGTGACCGTGCCCGGAAAGTATGTCTGACCCACGTAGTACCAAGAGACACGACTGGCCGATACCGTTCCCACTGCTCCGTTCTTCAGAAGCGAGTAACCGAGGTTGTTGGTCACTTCGGGGTATCCGTTGAGGCAACTGCCCTGAAACGTGAACGCCGGATGCGTATCATCCAGCGTCGCCGCGTTAGAAACGTCCATCACGTCCGCGGCGTAGGTTGAGTTTCCGTGCGTGAACCAGGCGGTCAACCCGATGTGAGAGCCCGTCCACGCGTTGGTGACATTCGACACGCTGCAGGGCGTTGTTTCGGGTGGAGGTATCAGCCCATAGCTCTGTTCGTACACGCGATGCCAGGCCCAGTCGCCCTCGGGAGTGAGAACATTGTTCTTGATGTTCTCGCCAAGCTGATAGCCGGGGGTCAAGCCATCAACTGGCTCCATTGGGAGCAAGGCCTTCTTTCGCCAACCTGCCTCTGCCTCCGAGGTGCTTTGGTAGTCAACGATCTTGCTCAGGATAGCGTCCAAGTCGGACACAGAACCGTAATAGGGGATTCGTCCGACCGCGACCTCCCAGTTTCGGTCGGCGCCTCCCGCACCGTAATCGTCGTCATATTCCCCGTACTTTCCGTCGCCGTCGAGGTCCCAATTTCCGGTCAGCTCGGCGTAATAGAAGTCCGTAGGGCAATCTGAGACCCCCGGGTCATAATCCTGCGGATAACACATCTTCATCGGGACATCGCCCGTAGAAGGGGTGGGGTTGCCAACGAGCAGCACGTACTGAATGTTTTCTGAAATGTAGTTTGCGGCCAGCCAGTCTCGGAGGTTCTCCGCCGCCGTATCGCCCGTGCCACCTCCCCAAGTGGCCTCAGTAACTACGGAGACCTCAAAACCACCGGCCTCCTTGGCTGAGGCAAAATCAGCTAGTTTGGTAGAGGCAGCTTGGATCGCAGCCGTCGTCACTATGACATATCCGGGGTCGCTCGCAGCCTGGAGAACGCCCACGGGGGCATGATAGTCCTTGGAGGCAGTTTCAAAATTCACAGCCCTGACGGATACATCTCGCCTGGCTCCCTGCGATACGGGACCGGTTAGCGCCCGAAACCCCAGCACACGTTTCTTCTCTTTGAATCGAACGACCAGCTGCCCTCGAAATAGATTCTTGAGGCGCTTGGTAACGGGATTGTACCGGTAGGGGAAAATCTCGACCTCTGCCAACCGCCACTGTCGCCGCTGGCCCGCGGTTACTCGGCCCACGAATGTCTTGGGGGTGAAACTATTGCGAGCATAGGCCGCAACGTCCCGACCCTTAACGATTTGACGGCCCCGCGGCCAGACGACCTCGCCTGCGCGGGCGACTGGGGGAACCGGGGGTATGTCCCATTTTCCAGGTACGTCCCGGACCGCCGTGTTTCTCAGCTCCGCAGTCACGGTGCTCAGGTCCGCATTGGGCGGCAACAGGACCGTGACCGTCTCTCTCGGCAGGCCAGGCATGCCCGGTCGGCCCACGACTGCCGCGGTTGGGAACTTTACAACTTCCAACGGCGCGAGTTGAAGGGGGACCCTCTTCCGGACAACTCCCAGCGGTGCGAGTTGAAGGGGGACCCCCTTCCGACCAACTCCCAACGGTGCGAGTTGAAAGGGAACCCTCTTCCGCGGGACCTGCACGACCACTTGGCCATCATCCAGATCCGCAGCGATAACGGAAGTCGTAGTCGTCTGAACGACGAAGGCAAACGATAGAGTGCCGAGGAAGCGGAACCACCAACTGGCGTTACGCTGGCGAGGGCGGCAACAGCAACGAGCAAGGTTGTGCTTGTCCATAACTTTTTCCCTAATGGGTTCCTGTTTTTCCTTTAGCTTGGTGACCTCTTAGCCCTCATCCGCAGAGCACACCCACAAACCATATTCCCACTACTAAAAATGTGGAGTTTATGCGCTTCGTGCAGCCATTGTCAAGCATAGGAGCGTAGCGTCACAATCAGGCTCAAACAGTGCTTCCGGTTGCTCCAGCCTGCGCCGCTATTCGGGCACTTTCAGCGACGCCACCTAACATGATGACACCAACAGGCCCCGAACCCTCCCGCGCGCTTGTATTTGTATGCTTAGGTTATATTTACGCAAGAAGCATGCCAGCCAATACGGAAATCCTGACATTCTCGCCCTGCAACGTCACAACCTGCGGGATAACAAGGACTTAGAAAAGCGGTTCTATATCGATTGCGGTGCGGTGGAGTTGGCGGGTGTTGCCTTTTCGCAACATGTTGTCCGACTAACTCCCGCAGCACAACGCGCTAACACCCGATAGTCCTTGGGGTTAGGGTAATGTTTCGGAAAATCAACGCTATTCTCGCAATGTTGACTTAAATCAACATTAGTCTCCTGTTACTTCACGAAAGCCGGACTATTTGCCCCCTACAGACAACCGGTGCACACAGGCGAAGAGGCACAACCTAAATCCAATCGATATACTCTGTGTGAGATTACCCGCTCCTGCTGCGGCAGGAGCTCAGCGCGGCCCTGATAATACCTGAACGAAATCTACACCACATATTGCGTCAGAACCACTCAATAAAGTCTCTCTACTGGAATCCGCAGGTGGGTTTAATGGCTACAATGCGGAGGGCCTTGAAAACAGAGAGTTGTTCCGAAGAGGGTTACGTTCGGGGAGCCATCGCCAATTTTGCGAATTGTGACGCCCAATTACAGTTAGCGGAAGCGCCCCACCATGGAAGTAGCCGGGCGCATGGGCCGCGCCTATTGCAATCTCGAAAGCGTGGATGTACATTAGGGCCAGTCAGGAGGAAGAACGATGCCGGAATTCAAGGTCATCATCACCGATCACGTGTTCGAAACGTTCGACGCCGAGCGCGAGGTGCTGTCGGCCGTCGACGCCGAACTCGAAGTGCACCAGTGCAAGTCGGCGGACGAGGTCGTTCCTCATCTTGCCGGCGCGCACGCGATCCTGAACACGTACCTGCCGGGGATGGACGAGAAGATCTTCAGCAACGCGCCGGACCTGAAGGTGATCGTGCGCTACGGCATCGGGCTGGACACGATCGACGTGGGGGCGGCGACGGCGCACGGGGTGATGGTCGCCAACGTGCCGGACTACTGCATCGAGGAAGTGTCGGACCACGCCCTGGCCCATTTCCTGTCGCTCGCGCGGAAGATCCCGTTCGCCGACCGGAAGGTCAAGAGCGGCGAGTGGTCGCTCGGGTATCTCAAGCCGATGAAGAGCATCACGGACATGACGTGCGGCGTGATCGGGTTCGGCCGGATCGGGCGGGCCATCGCTCACCGGCTCAAGGCGTTCGGGCCGGAGATTATCTTCGCCGACCCGTTCGGCGAGGGCGATGTCGACGGCTGCCGCCGCGTCGCGCTCGACGAACTGCTCGCAGTGTCCGACGCGATCTTCGTTCAGTGCTCATCGACCGAAAAGACGCGGCACCTCATCAACCGGGAGGCCATCGAGAAGATGGCGAAGAGACCGCTCATCATCAACTGCGCCCGCGGGGCCATCGTCGATACCGACGCGATTGTGTGGGCGCTCGAGAACGACAAGATAGCGGGCGCCGGCCTCGACCTGCTCGAGGACGAAGACACGGTGGTCAAGACAGATCATCCGCTGAAGGCGTTCGACAACGTGATCCTGACGCCGCACAGCGCCTGGTACTCGTCCAACGCCATCGGCAAACTTCAGCGCAAGGCGGCTGAGGAAGTCGCCCGCGTGCTCCGCGGCGAGAAGCCGACATCGTTCGTCAATCCGGAAGTACTTGAAGAGGAGTAAGCCGTGAAGCTGGCGAAGATCAAGATCGATGACCGCGTGTCCTATGCGCAGGTCGACGGAGACGCCTGCCGTCTGATCGACGGCGACATCCTGGGGCGGTGGAAACCCACGGACGAGACTGTGCCGCTCGCGGAGGTGCAGCTTCTGGCGCCGGTCGAGCCGCGCCAAGTCGTCGCCATCGGCCTCAACTACCGGGCGCACGCGGAAGAAAGCGGCATGGCCCTGCCGGACCATCCGCTGATCTTCATCAAGACGCCAAACTGTGTGATCGGGCCGGGCGAGCCCATCCTCCTCCCGAAGATGGCACCGGACGAGGTCGACTACGAGTGCGAGCTTGTGATCGTCATCGGCACCCAGGCGAAGAACGTATCGGTCGAGGACGCGCCCGCCTACGTCCTCGGCTACACGTGCGGGAACGACGTGAGCGCCCGCGACTGCCAGCTCAAGCAGGACACGCAGTGGGCGCGGGGCAAGTGCTTCGACACGTTCGCCCCGCTCGGCCCATGGATCGAGACCGACCTCGACGCCGACAGCGCCCCCATCAAGCTCTCCGTCAACGGCGACGTGCGGCAGGAGTCGAACACCTCGGACCTCATCTTCTCGTGCATGGAACTGGTCAGTTTCATCTCGCGGTGCATGACGCTCTATCCCGGCAGCGTCATCATGACCGGCACGCCGTCGGGCGTCGCGTTCATGACGGACCCGCCCCCCTTCCTGCGGGAGGGCGACACGGCCACCGTCGAGATTGAGGGCATCGGATCGCTGACCAACCCCGTGGAAAAGGAGAAGTGAGATGAACATCCGAAACCAGCTCTGCATCGGCGGGAAATGGTGCGATGCGTCGGACGGCAAGACGTTCGAGGTGCTGAACCCCGTCACGAACGAAACCATCACGGCCGTGCAGTCGGCGTCGGAAGCGGACATGAACCGGGCGATCGAGAACTCACGGCAGGCATTCGACGAGGTCTGGAGCAAGACGACCCCGTTCGAGCGGAGCGCCCTGCTTCACAAGCTGGCCGAGGCGGTCGAGAGCAACGCGGCTTTCCTCGCGCAGGTCGAGACCGACGACGTCGGCAAGCCGATCTTCGAGAGCACCAACATCGATGTGGCCAGCGCAGGCGTGACGCTCCATTACTTCGCCGACATCTGCGTCGAGGTGCTCGGAGGCGTCAAGGCGAGCCCCTACAGCGAGGTCTTCGACTACACGCTTCGCGAGCCGCTTGGTGTCGTCGGCGCCATCATCCCCTGGAACTTCCCGTTCCTCATCGCCGCCCGCAAGAGCGGGTCGGCGCTGGCCGCGGGCAACACGATGGTGCTCAAGCCCGCGTCGTGGGCGCCCTTGAGCACGATCCTGTTCGGCGCACTCGCCAACGAGGCCGGCCTGCCGCCCGGCGTGCTCAACGTCGTCCCGGCCCCCGGCCCGACCGCCGGCAAGGTCTTCACGGAAAACCCCGACCTCGAAGAGATCACGTTCACCGGCTCGACGGCCGTCGGCATCGGCCTTTACGGCCGGTGCAGCACCGGCCTGAAGGGCTGCACGCTCGAGCTCGGCAGCAAGGGCGCCGGTCTGGTCATGCCCGACTGCGCGATGGACGAAACCGTCGCCGGCACGCTCTTTGGCGCATACTTGAACCAGGGCGAGTGCTGCTGCGCCCTGACGCGCCTGATCGTGCACGAGGACGTCTACGACGAGTTTGTCGCGAAGTTCATCGAGGGCACGAAGGCGATCCAGGTCGGCCCGCCGGCGGCCGAGGACACTCGCCTCGGGCCGCTGGTCCATCCCGATCATCTCAAGGTCGTGCTCGACTATGTCGAGGCGGGCAAAGCCGAGGGCGCGACGCTCGCCTGCGGCGGCGGCCGCATCACCGACGGCGACATGGCGAAGGGCAACTACATCGAGCCGGCGGTCTTCACCGACGTGACGCCGGACATGAAGATATGGAAGGAAGAGATATTCGGCCCGGTCGTGACGGTCACGAAGGCGGGCAGCATCGACGAGATGGTCGCCCTGGGCAACGACACGGAGTACGGCCTGGCGTCGAGCGTCTGGACGAACGACCTCCGGCTGGCGCACACGATCGCGCCGCGGATCAGGGCGGGCACGGTCTGGTTCAACCTGCACAACTTCGTCTTCCCGAGCGCGCCCTATCCGACGCGCGGATCGAGCGGCGTCGGGTTCGAGCTGGGCAAGGAGGGCGTGCTTGCGCTGACGCGCATCAAGAACGTGATGGTCAGTCTCTTCCCCGGTGGGTTCGCCTGGTACTGAGCCGCGTCTCCCGACTGAGAGAACCGCGATGGACGCCGCCCGTGCCGCCGGGCTTGCGATGGATAGAGAAATCTACGCCGAGTCCTTCGTCCGGAAGTGAAACGCCCCGCCGCACTCCAAAAAAGAGCAAGAGGTCGGCGTCAGCGCCCTGAGGGCTTGTGTCGTCTGCGCGGCGACAGCTTCGCCGCCGGGCCGCTACCGCTGAACATCACTGCAAACCGCGTCACCAGCGCACCAAGCAGCACATAGCCCAGAATCACCTGCACTGCCAACAGTGCCTGCCCCTGCCACACGTCCGGCTTCGCGTGGATGTCGCCGAAGCCCAAGGTGGTCATCGTCACGACCGAGAAATAGACTGCGTGAAGCACCGCAACAGGCAGGCCCGAGTCATTCAGGTTCTTGAGCCACGTCGGATTGTGGAAGTACACGCATGCGAAGGCCACCGCCAGCAGGAAGAACGTCAGCAGTATCCGCCCCGTCGAGCGGCCGTAATCCGAAATCAACCAGAAGACCCAGACAAGGGGGTTTTTGAGGATCCGCCAGACGAAAGAACCTTCGCCGTACCAGTCTCGCCACTGCTTCTGACGGATGTTGTCCTTGAGTGTGACCTTCAGGCGGGGCGCGACGGACGCGGCGTCGAGGCCGACGCCTGTGAACAGCGTGTCCCTGTCAACAGTGCAGTCCCAGATAATAGTGTGACTGTCCACCAAGGCGCCCATGAATTCACCTCCTTCCAGATGGGCGGCCCGAAGGTACACTCCTTCCAGATGGGCGAACACAAGGTACGCTCTTTCCAGATGGGCGTCCCAAAGGTACGCTCCTTCGAGATGGGCCTCCCAAAGGTTCGCTCCTTCCAGATGGGCGTCCTCAAGGTCGGCTCCTTCCACATGGGCGTCCCAAAGGTTCGCTCCTTCCAGATGGGCGTCCTGAAGGTCCGCTCCTTCCAGACGGGCGCGGAGAAGGTCCGCTCCTTCCAGATGAGCGCGGAGAAGGTCCGCGCCGCACAGCCAGATTTCTTCGTCACTGTCCTTATCGCGGCACTTGTTCCACTCCGTGATGTCCCTTTTCGCCGAGCAGCGTTTCAGCATGCGGTACTGCTCGATATTGCATCTCATTCCGATTGCGGCGGGGTTGAATCCCTTGTCCCACTCGCCCGAGCGGATTATTTTGCTCATAGGTCGCTCCCTCTCACGTCATGTGCCGGGTATCCGCTGCTATTCTAACCACGAAGAGTAGAAAGGGCACGAAGAAAGAATGAGCCACAGAGGACACCGAGTTCACAGAGGAAATCCGCCGAAGGCGGATTCCGTGTCCTGTGGCCTACTCCGCCGAAGCAGCCGCTTCGGCTGCGAAGGCTGGATGGGTGAAATTCTCTCTGGCTTGCTTCTTTTCGCCCATGCGCCTGCGCGCCTCAGCCATGTCTCCCGCGCACGGCTAACGCAAACCATGAACCTGCTTCTCCTGGCCCCCGACATCCAGGAAGACATGCGCTTCCTTCCCGAGGCCCCTGGATGTCCCTGGACCCATCGGTCGCACAGCCCGTCCGAGACGGCATGATGCGCTTTCCGAAGGAACTGAAGTCGGCAACCAACTAACGGGCCCGAACAGAGGAACTGCTTGCTTTTCCTTAGGGTCGTGAATAGGATGGTCAGAAAGGCTAGCGGCTGTTGTCGGCCATGGATTATTCGAGAAATCCCGGCTTAGAGGAACGTCCTGTGAAGCCCTTTCGCACGTCGCTGGTCATCTCGTTCGTTGCGGTGGTGATCGTCTTTGCCTGCCTGAACGCCTGTCCCCAGCTGGCCAGCGGGCAAACGGCGACTATTCTTTTTCATCAGTTCCCCCGCACGGAACCGCCCGAGAAGTTTCCGCCGCACCCGCGACTGTTCCTCAATCAGAAGGAAATCGGCCGACTCAAGGCCTGGCTCCGCCGTGACAGGAGCCTCCGCAATTACCTGAAGGCCTTCACGGTCCAGATGCTCCAGGCCGCCGGCAACCCCTGGCTTCCGGACGGGAACAGGAATCGCACCATCCGCATCGCCAAGCAGGCCAACAAGTTTGCCCTGGCCTACGTCCTGACCGGCAAGACCGAACTGGCCAAGGCGGCTGCGGCCATCCTCAAGGCCTACGTCAGGGTCTTTCCCACCTACCAGGTCAGCCGCTACAAAGGCAAGGCCACCGACTCGACGTTGGCAGAGGTACAGTGGGCGGCGTATGCCTGCGGGGCCTACGACCTGATTTATGACGCCGGCGTGCTGACCGACGCCGACAAGACCGCCATCGAGCAACAGGTCTTCAGGCCCTCCGGCGAGGCCCTGCTCGCCTGCAACCACGCCCACCGCAGCAACTGGCGCATCGCCGGCACCTCCGGCGCGGGCGTGATAGGCTTCTGCATCGGCGACCGCGACCTGATCGACCGGTCCCTCAACGGGCAGCGGGATGGCGCCGGTCGCCTCGTCCGCGGCGGGTTCGTCAGCCAGAGGGGCTGGTCCATGTTGGCCGACGGCATCTACTATGAGCGGGCGGTGGGCTATACGCACATCAGCCTGCTGTTCTACAGTTGGATGCTCGAGGCCGCCCGACACAGCGGGGTGGATCTCTGGCACGCGGAATTCGGCGGCAGCGACCTCGACCTCGGCTGCGATGTCGACCGGCAGTTCAAGCGCCAGGGCAAGAAGGTATTCAAGAGCTACTTCGACGCCGTCTGCTACCGCGCCTTCGGCGACGGATCGGTGGCCAAGGTCGGCAACGACGGCGACGGGCGACTGAAACGCGCTCACTATTGGGCAGCCGCCTGGCGGGCATACCGCGACCCCAAGTACGCCTGGGTCTTCAACCACGGGCTCGGCGACGCTCCACTCGGCGACCCACTGGAGTTGATGTTCGTCTCGCCGAGAATGCCCTCAGGCAAGTTCGACCTGTCTGCCGACGCCAAGATTGGCCTGCCCGGCCGGCACATAAACGACTGCACGCTCCTGCCCAACGGCGGGTTCGCTATATTGCGCGACAGCGCCGGGCCCAAAGCCGTTGCCGTGGCCGTCACCTACGGCGAATACGCCAACGCCCATTCGCATCCCGACCTGCTGAGCATTTGCCTCTACGCCGCCGGCCACGTGATCGCGCCGGATATGAAGGACTACGGTTCCGGCCACGAAGGGCACCTGGGTTGGGCCAAGCAGACCATCGCGCACAACACCGTCACCATCGACGAGGTCTCGCAGTATCCCCAAGGCGCCCACAAAGACGTCTGGGTCGGCGACACCGAGCAAAGGCCCGCGTTCGGTCGATTGGTCCTGTTCCACCCGGGCGAACGTCTCAAGGCCTTTCGTGGCAAGACGGATACGGCCTACGAGGGCGTGACACTCGACCGTACCATCGCGCTGGTTGATTCGGTGGTGGTCGATTTCTTCCGCTGCCGGTCGGCGGATGAACACCAGTACGACCTGGCCCTGCACGTCGACGGCAAGCCGGGCAAAGGTGATGTCACGTTCACCCCTCTCGAAGGCGCGGGGCTCTCGGACAAACTCGGCTATCGATTCCTCACCAAGATTCACCGAGCGAGCACGCCCGGCGAGCGGGTGAGACTGACGTATCTATTTCCCGGCTCCGGCCCGACCATGCAGGTGGTGCTGTTGCCTGATGCCCCGGCCGAGTTGATCGCCGCCAAGGGCTACCCCAACCAGGCCGGCCACCGCCGCAGTGTGCTGATTACACGCCGCAGCGGAACCAACGTCGATTTCGTGACGGTTATGGTCATCGGCGGCGCCGGGAAGGTCAGGAACATCAAACGCCTCACAGACCTGCCGCCCGGCCTGCTGGGCGTGCGGATCGACCGTGGCAGAGGCCGGCCCGACCTCGTCATCAGCGCTGAACAGTCCGGGACCTACACTGTCGCCGGCCGGACCTTCACCGGCCAGGTCGCCCTTATTCGCCCTGACGGCAAGGAAGACGTCAGGACCGATGAGCCAGATGACGGCGCCGCCACCGAAATCCCTTCGGCGCCGCCGAGGCCGCCGTCCGATGAGGACCGCGCCAAGGGGTTGGTGCAACTGGCAAAGATGTACCGTGACCACGACATGACCGATGAGTCCATCGCCAAGCTCCAGGCCTGCCTTGAGAAGTATCCGGACACCGAAGCCGCCGAAGAAGCTCGGGCCCTGCTCAGGGCTTGGCGGTAGGCCGGGACATGCCGTATCCATTTGCGGACCTGGCCGGGCCGGCGTCATACGAAGATCTATGGCAGGCGGTTGTTGCCACGATACGAGACATCGTTGCCGTGCTGGTCGATGTTCGGACGCGCTACATCTACCGTGTGATGGAAACGTACGGCGAGGAGAGCGAGATCCGCCCCGTGGCTTTTCTTGATGAGGAAGGGTTGGAGTTCGAGGCCCGCAGGAAGGCGCTCGAGGCATAGGCGGCGTATTGCGTTTTTCACCCGTTATTGTGTTTTGCTTTTGGCTTTCTGCATCCGGTCGGAATCAACCCGATACACAGCTTCCTGACCCGGGGCCAGCCAGTGGGTGACCTCCAGGCCTTGGTCAGTCTGTTTCGTGCTACTGGCCGAGTAGGCGCCACCCCTATATTCTTCTCCGTCCCAGTTCCAGGAGTAGAGCTTTACATTCGGGTCGGCAAACGTCACGACAACCCTGACGCTGTCCCACGGGCAGTTATTGACTATCATGACGTAGCGTTGTCCTTTGAGGTCAACGAACTCGCCGATAAGTAAGGGGTGCTGGCTCGGCTCAGGTTCAATTTTGGCGATAAGCTCGTTGGGTGTGAAGACCTTTCCACCGCCCCATGCTTTAGGGGAGAAGGTGACGCGTGTCGGGGTAAGTTTGACGAACAGGTCTTTGTAGCGCCGATGAAAAGATTTCATGACCCGGCGGAGGTCGTAATATGTCTTGGTCTTTTCACCCTCATAAATCGGGCCGAAACGGTAGTTCTGAAATGGGCCGGTGTAATAGAGATACCACATGACCCCGCTGGCGCCGGAACAGACCGCCGAGTTGAACTGCCAGCGCAGGTCAGCATAGCTGGGTATACGCAGGGAGCCGTGGGCTACGCAGCATAGGGTGATCCAGAAGGAAAGGCCGTGGCGCTGGGTTGTCTCGCGCACCATGCGGAGGTTGTAGAAGTGTATGTCCCAGCCGACAGTGCCTTCGTTCAGCAGGCCGTAGCTATTGAACCAGAGGGAATCCAGTTTAGGTTTCGTAGCCATTTCTTCCAGGTAATTCGGCCAACTCGGGTAGCCGAGCCATTCGGCTGTGGATTGTTCTCCCGCGCCGAAACTGATGAATGTGCGGGTCTGTGGTGCGACTTCCTTCAGCCGGCGGCTGTCGGCAAAGGCGTTTTTGTTGCCGTCTCGCCCCCTGGGCTCGTCCGCGATGAAGAACCCGGCCACTGCTGGGTTTTTGGCGTAATCTTTTAGTGACTGTTGCCACCTTTCCTTATCACGCACACGAAGGTCGTACATAACGAATCTCATATCGTGTTCATAGCCCCACTTCAGCATGTGCCGCATGCGCTCAACGGCCTCCGGCGTGCCGTGACCGAAGTAGAAGGGGGTCATTATCATGGTAAAGCCAGTATCTAACCACTCGTCGTATATCTTCACGTCATTGCTGAGCCCGGCGTAATTCCAGAAGCCCACAGGAAATTGGGGCAAATCGAATGAAGCTCTGCGCTCAAGGACTTTTTTTAGGTCCTCGGCTGATATTTTCTCTTCTTGGGTTGTGCGGGCGGGCCGGGTAGAACAGGAAATAGATACCAAGGCGCTTGTCAGTGCAAGTAACGCTACCAAAGTCTTTTTCATCATATTTCTTCTGGACCTCATTACGAGTTGGCCAAGGCCGACCGCAGCAATCCCATTATAATTCTTCGCTACGCTCAGGCTCACCACGAGAGCATCCAAGGCAGCTTCTTCAGCATGTTCAATGGTCAATCTTAATCGGAGTCCGGCGGATTACGGAGGAATCAACCCGATAAATGAACGACTGGCCGGGTCCCAGCATGTGCCCGACGCGGAATTGGGTGTCTGTCCGGTAATGTGCTGTACGCGCTACGTCAAAGCCCTCGTTCAGTTCACCATTCTGGTTATATACGTATAGTTTTGCATCGCCCCCGCGGAAATACGTCCGGAGATATACGCTTTTCTTCATACTGGCGTTGACGAACATGACGTAGCGGCGTCCCTTGATGTCAACGAACTCGCCGATAACTATGGGGTGGTCCGGCCTGTTGGGCGTCTCTAACACGCACAGAAATTCATTGGGCGTCCATTTCTTGCCGCCGCCGTGAGGCCGGTGCAGGAATGTCACCCGGGTCGGGGCGAGTTTGAGGAACAAATCAGAATAATGCCGATGGAATTGCCTGAGCACCAGGGACAGCTCTTTATAGGTGTGCGTCTTTTCCCAGAATGCGTCCACCGGCGCGAAACGGTAGTTTGAGCGTGGCTCGCACATATAATAAAGATGCCACAGAATGCCCGTCGCACCGGAACAGAGCGCAGTGTTGAGTTGAACACGGAGATTGTTGTAGGTGGGGCAGCGATAGTTCCGATGACCTACCGAGCACAACGTTGTCCAGAACGGTATGCCGCTCTCCCGAGACGCTTCCCGCATCATGCGCAGGTTGGCAAAATAGACGTCCATACCGGCTGGACGATCTCCGGGAGGCACCGTATCGATTACATCACAAGCTCGTTCCCCTTCAGGCACCATCTGGGAAAAGCACTTGTAACAGAAGAAATCAAGCCCGGACTTTCGGGCTGCCCAATCCAGATATTCAGGCCAGGTGTTGTGGCCGAACTGTTCAGCCGTGCCAGGGCCGCGCCAGTGACACAGATTGATAAACGGGTGCAGTTCGGATGCAATTTGTTGTAGCCGGCGACACAGCTCAAAAGTGCGCTGATGTTCGTACTCCCCCTGTGGTTCGTCAGCGATGTTGAAACCGAACACGGCCGCGCTGTCGCGGTATTCTGCAACGGCGTCGCTCATTTCTTGTTTATTAGGCGTACGTGAAACATTCACGATGAATTTCATACCAAGTTCGTTGCCTTTATCCAGAATCTTGTGCATGAGTTCGCGCTGCTCAGGGTCGGCAGGATCGAAATAAGGTGTCTGGGTCAGGGTAAAGCCAACGTCAGACCATTCCTCGACCGATGCTTCGCTGATGTGTTCCTTGTCCCGGCTCAGATGGGCGGAGTTACAAAAACCTACCGGAAATGTCTTCAGCCCAAGGGAAGCATTATTTTTAATGATTCTTGCCAGACTCTTCGGGACTTTTTCCGCCTGACAGGCCGCCAGGTCTTCCTCCAGTTCAAGGTATGCACATAGCAGATTAAGATTTTTGAGGAACTCGCTCGTATGCACCTTGTTATCGTGTACCCAACGTCCCTGCTCATCCATGTCCCGAATGAGCGTTCTGGCCTTTGTCTCTATTCCAGTCAGTCTTTCTCTCGCCTCTGCAAAGGTCAGGGCCTTGTTCTGCCGACCAGCATATTTGTGAACTCCCGCTGCCTTAGCCGCCTCCAGATATTTAGTTTCGTCCGTAAGTTTATAGACCCGCATGAGACATTCGCCCGCTTTCGCGGTGAGGTCTGGCCGAAAAGCACCATCTACGGCACTTGTCTTTTCTTCTTCTTCGACGGAATAAGCGGCACGGTATCTGCCTTCATCGGCGACAGATTCGAGATACGCAGCTCCCGTGTCGAGGGCCATCTGCGCCAGGTCGGTTGGGACGAGCGGGGGTGATGGGGCCAACGCACATCCCAGCAGAGGAGAGACAAATAGCAGACAAGCAAGGGCTAATTTCTTCATGAAGCTATCTCCTGACAAGGTTGATTACAGGGCACGTTTCTCAATCGCAGATGGTCCGGCTTATCTTCCTTATTACGTCCAGCCTATACTTCGGTTTCCGGTCATAGGTGTAGAAGTTTTTGACTTCTTGTTCAATATGATAGAATCGCGTAGAGCACAAGGCAAACATTTTCGGGTGGAGGCGGTTGCGAGCTGTTGGCCTTTATTCCTCGACGTGCGCGTAGTATATTGGGCCGGAAGCCAAGAACCTGATCCAGTGAGGATGATGAAAAATGACCGCAAAAAAGAAACAGAGTAAGACGAGTGGCAACAACGGCGACGGCGTTATTCGCGTAAACGTAGGTGGTAAACAGCTGACCAGCTGGGGAGGAACCGTCTGGCAGGCTGACCGCGATTACGTTGAAGGGGGGTGGGGCTGTCTCGACACCGGCACGACGGGCATACAGACCACCGCCGATGATGTTGCCAACTCGGACAACGTGGCTGTGTTCAACACGATGCGCGTGGGCGAGCGGCTCAGGTATCGATTCGACCTGCCAAACGGCACCTACCGCGTGCGGCTTCTCTTCGCGGAGATATATTGGACGACGAGCGACGCCGAACAGCAGCAGGTGCGCGTCCAGGGGAAGGCCGTACTCTCGCACTTCAACATCTTCGATCAGACCGGTCACGACGCCGCATATGAAAAGGTCGTGAAGGCGAAAGTCACAAGCGGCAGGCTTGACATCGAGTGTATCGGCCAGTCCCTGCCCATGCATTCCGGCGCCCGAATATCCGCCATCGAAGTACGTGCGTTAGGTCGCACTCGTGCGGCCCCAAAAAAGGCGAAAACAACCACGAAAGGGCCATTTAACGTTGTGCTGGGTTCGTTCGACACGCTCCGGCGCGACCACCTGCACGCCTATGGCCATCCGAAAAAGCTTTCGCCGGTCATAGACAATCTCGCACAGCGCGGAGTGATGTTCGAAAATTGCGTTGTGAACTGCGGCTGGACCCTGCCTCAACACATTACCCTCCACACGGGAGCATATCCGCTGAACCACGGCCTCATCTTCCTGGCGCGGATCAAACGATTGGGCAAACGCTTCACCACTTTAGCGGAGACGTTCAGGAGCCATGGCTACATGACGTTCGGATTCGGGAACCAGAACGGCTATGGCGGCGGCTGGGAGTATGGATTCGACCGCGGAATGCGGCACTACACCACAGTCTTTCCGCACAACAACATGATGGAGCTGGCCCCCACAGCCATCGGCAGCGCACTGCGTGCGGCGCAGGGCACACCGTTCTTCCTGTACCTCCACACCAACGACACTCACGAACCGTTCGACGCCAGCGATCCGTTCGGCACCAAATGGGGCGGAAGGTATATCAACAAGTATGAAGGCGAGGTCTCGTATGTGGACCACTACTTCGGAAAGATTCTCGATGAACTCCGCAACCTCGGAGTACTGGAGAAGACGCTGATTGTGGTCACCTCCGATCACGGCAGCGAGTTTGCCGAGCATGGGTTCTACGAGAAGAAGCTGAATCTCTATGAGGAAATCGCTCAAACCCCTCTGATTATGTGTCTGCCAGGTGTCCTCCCCGCGCGGGCAAGGGTCCCGGGCCTGTGCCAGACCACGGATATTGCTCCCACCATCCTGGACCTTTGCTCCCTGCCGCTTCCGGATCGGATAGACGGTAGAAGCCTGCTGCCCCGAATTCAGCGCAAGAGGGGAAAAGGCTGGCCAATAGTTTTCGCACACACGCTCCACGAGGTAATCTTCAATTATGAACACTTCTCCGCCAGGACAGATCGTTACAAGTTCATCCGCTGTGCTCCGTTCAATAAGAGACCCGACAGGATGAGGGGCAACGTGGGCGAGCGTTTTGCACGCCTCTTGGAAGTGTCTCAGGTGCGCAAGGGCTACTGCAGGGAATTGTACGACCTGCGGAATGATCCACAGGAACACAGCAACATCATCTCCGAAGCGCCGAAGATTGCGGCCGACCTCGAGCACCGGCTGAACGGGTGGATCAAGGAATGCAGCTACGTGACGCGGAAGCCCGGCATGGCGTAGGCCAAGGCGGCGCGGCTGCCGGTGCTTATCCCTCGCCCGGCCAGCCGCAGCGGTTCTCGTCTTCGGGAATGTGGTCGGCCGTCCGGCTCATCCATTCCAGCAGCCGGCCCTTCATCCGCCGGATGGTGGTGGCCAGAGCCGGGTCGTCGGCGAGATTGCTCGTCTCCCCCGGGTCGGCGCGCATGTCGTAAAGTTCATCGAACTCGTCCGGGCAGTAAATATACTTGTATCGCTCGTCGCGGACCATCCACGCCTTGCCCATGACGGCCGGATCCACGTACCAGAGGTGATGTTTCTGGTAATACACCCCGCCATACTCGGTGGCGATGTCGTGAATGTATGACTCATCGATGTTGTGGCCGCCCTCGCCGAAGACAACCTCGCGATGCGTGTCAGCCGCGTCCGGGTCGCATAGCGGGAGCACGCTCTTGCCGAAGTGGTAGTGGCCGGGGTCGATCCCGGCGACGTCCAGCACCGTCGGATACAAGTCCACCATCTCCACCAGCGCCGCTCGGGTGCCGACGGCCAGTTGGCCCGGTGCGCGGAAGATCAGCGGTATGCGCAGGATGCAGTCCTCGCACGCGCTGAACCACTTCTCGACCAGGCCGTAGTCGCCGGTGAAATCGCCGTGGTCGGAGAAGCAGAACACAGCGGTGCTGTTCCACAGGCTTCGCTCCTTGAGTTTCGCGACAATCTGCCCAAGCTGATGGTCCACGCGGCTGGTCATCGCGAAGTAGAGCGCCCGGATCTCGCGCCATTCGTCGTCGGTTAGCTCACCGAGGCGGTAGTGTTCGTGGATCATTCGGACGTAGCGGCGCTTTCGGCTGGTGTCGGCCTGGACGGGCGGCGGCACCTTGGCGCGGTCATACATCGAATAGAATGGCTCAGGCGCCAGATACGGCGGATGGACGAAACCGAGCGGCAGCAAGATGCAGAACGGCTTGTCGTGTTCCTGGTCCAGATAGTTCAGGGCGTTCTGCACGCAGGCCCAGTCGTCATCGCGCCACTCGCGGCCGTCCTCGCCGACCTTGCCGAAGAGGAATGAATAGTAGAGACGATGGTCCTGCGGATACGGAGCCTTTGGGTTCGGGGCCTCCGCGTGCACTTCGACGTCCCACGAGTCGAAACTCAACTTCGCCGTCTCGGGGAACATCATGTCGTTCTTGCCGAACACGAGCGTTTCGTAGCCGGCCTCTCTCAGGTCGCGAAACAGGTTGTGTTCGTGCGGGCGGATGAGCGTGCCCAGCGTCCGCCGGCCGGCCGTGTGCGGATACAGTCCGGTGAACATGCTGCACCGCGACGGGGCGCAGACGGAGTGCTGGGCGTAGCACCGTTCGAACCGCACGCCCTCCTCGCCCAGGGTGTCCATGTTCGGCGTCCGGGCTCGACGAGAAGGGTCTCCGAAGCCGGCATCGGCCCGCAGCGTCTCGGGCATGAACAGCACAATGTTGGGATGTTCAGGCATCTGTCGCTCCTTCGTATCGGGCTGCAGCCATTTTAGCGGTGTGGCGTTGGAGAAGTCCACGCGCTTATTGCTTACAGCTTGGGAAGCCCGGAAAGCGCAGACAACAGGGGAAGCAGGCGATATAATCTGCCGCGCCGACTTGTAGTGCGGAGAATCGGAACGTGCCTTCCGTGGCCGAAGACAAAATCGAGACGCTCAGGCAGCGGCTGAAGCACTCCGGCTGCTATAGCGAGCACATGGCCGCCCAGCGCAAACAGGCGTTCGAGCGCATCTTCCCCCAGACCCGCGGCGAACCACAGGTCGTCCGCGTGGCCAAGGCCCTGGCGGCGTTCCTCCGCGAGAAGGAGATCGTCGTCTTCGAGGAGGACCTGCTGGCCGGATACCAGCAGTTCTACGACTTCACGTTGCCGCTCGACCTGGACTGTTTCGACGGCTATCCGTCCCAAGGTGTCAGCGACCACAGCTTCTGCCCGCTGGCGCGGGCTGCGGGCGTCGAGGGCGACGACATGCGGCTCGTGCAGCAATACGCCGCCGGTGTTGAGATCGGCCTGTTCGGCACGTACCTGGGCGGCCATACCATCGCCGGGTATGACCGCGTGCTTCAGCAGGGCTTCGGTGGCCTCGCCGACGCCGCCCGGAAGCGCCTGGGGTCCGCCGACGGAGACTTCGCAGCGGCCTCGCTGGTCATCTGCGAAGCGGCACGCGACTATGCCCTGCGCTATGCCGACAAAGCGGACGCGCTGGCGGCGGAGGCCGCTGTGGATGGCCATCGGCGCTCCCTTCAACGAATCGCCGAGACCTGCCGATGGGTCTCCGCGCATCCGGCCCGCACGTTCTTCGAAGCTGTGCAATTGCTCTCGCTGACGCACGAAATCATCACGGCCGAGCAGCCGTCCGGTTCGCTCTCTGTGGGGCGGCTGGATCAACATCTGTTTCCGTATTCCCGGCGCGACCTGGAGGCCGGCCGGCTGACCAAGGATGAGGCGGAGGAGCTCGTCCAGGCGCTGTGGCTGAAGTTCGGTGCGCTGAAAGGCGGCTTCCAGAACGTGACCCTCGGCGGGGTCGATGCCGAAGGCCACTACGCCGCCAACGACCTGTCGTTCATGGGCCTTCGGGCGTCGCGACGGCTGAAGATGGATCAGCCCCTCGTCTCGGTCCGCTGGCATCCGTCCATGCCCGACGCCTTCTGGGAAGCGGTGCTCGACCTGGTCCACGAAGGGCTGGGCTTTCCGGCGCTGTTCAACGATAACGTGGTCATCGACGCCAAGTGTCGTGCGGGCATCCGCCGCGAGGACGCGGTCAACTATGGCATCGTCGGCTGCGTCGAGATGAACGCACCGGGCAAAGAGTGGGCGCAGACCGAGGCCGTCCGCATCAACTGGGCCAAGGTGCTGGAGCTGATGCTCAACGACGGCCGGTGCACGCTGGAGGGGACGGAGACGAAACTCAAGTCGCTTCGTCCCCTCGAGAGCCTGAAAGCGTTCGACCAATTCTACGACTGTTTCAAGCGGGTCTTCGCCGAGGTCATCGAGCTGGCCGCACGGGCTACCATCATTCGCGATAAGGGCTTCGGCGTCCTCTACCCGTATCCATTCCTCTCCTCCACGATGGTCGGCTGCCTGGACGCCGGAAAGGACGTCACCGCCGGCGGGACAGTGTACAACCTGCTGACTATCAACGGCTGCGGGATGGCCGACACGGTCGATTCGCTGGTGGCCATCAAGCACCTCGTCTATGAGCGGCGATCCCTGTCGCCGATCGAGCTGGCGGGCGCGCTGCGCAACAATTTCGAAGGGGCCGAGCGCCTGCGGGCGGAACTTGCCACGACGGCGCCGAGGTTCGGCAACGACCTCGACGAGGCCGACCTCCTGATGAAAGACCTGACGGACTTCTTCCACGAGCGGGCGCAGCGGTTCCGCAGCGCTCGCGGCGGGGGATTCCAGATCGGCCTCTACACGGTTGACGCCCACGCCTACATGGGAGCCGTGACCCGAGCGCTGCCCAGCGGGCGGCCGGCGCGCGTGGCGCTCGCCAACGGACTCTCGCCGTGCCAGGGCGCAGACACGGCCGGCCCCACGGCGGTCGCCAAGTCGCTCACCAAGCTCCACCACCGGCAGCTCGGCAACGGGATGGTGCTGGATATGAAGTTCAACCCTTCCTTCTTCGATGGCCCTCAGGGAAGGCAGGCCGTGAGGAGCCTGGTCGAGACCTACTTCGAGCTGGGCGGCATGGAGGTGCAGTTCAACGTGGTCAGCCGGGAAACGCTGTTGGCCGCCCAGGCCGACCCGGACGCGTATCGGGACCTAATCGTGCGCGTCTCCGGCTTCAGCGCGTACTTCGGCGATCTGGACAAGGTCTGCCAGGACGAGATCATCGCACGAACCGAGTACGGCAGAGAAGAACACTCCCGGCCCTGACTGCCGCCGCGCCATGCCGTGCTGCACACCGACCCGACGCAGCTCCACAAAGAGCTTGCCTGATGGCGGGACGTGTGGGATGATGACGCCCGCCGCTGGGGCTGACAGTTCTGCCAAGGTTGCGCTGTGAAGTCTTAGACCAGCAAAAAGCCCGGCAGTTGAAGAGGGATGCAGATGGACGCTTTTTCGATTTTTGGCGATCGGCGCACCCGCCCCAAGGAACTCCAGCCATACATCGCCAAGACGATGGGCATCTCAGTCCTGCACGGAATCAGTGAGGTGGCGTCCTACGGCTATCCCGGCGGACGATATACTACGCCCTTCCTGGAAACGTCTGACGACCGCGAATGGTTCCTGCCGTTGACGGCTGACGCGCCACTCACCTGGCAGACCCACCGGGTGCCGGAGTCGCCAGAGGGTAATGTCGGTTTCGTGTTCGGCGCCGGGTTCGGCAACGGGTCGCCGCTGGCCCAGCCAGCCGGCCGATGGGACATTGAGGTCAACGGTCGGCACGCCGCCTCTGTGCGTGTGGTCAAGCACTCGCAGCTCTGGCGTACCGACGAGTGTGCCTTTGCGTTTTCGGCTCATCGTATTGAAGCCGCCCCACATCACGGGTCTCTGCATCTCAGTTCCGTGCTCACGGACGAAGCCTTCGCTGCTTTCGGTCCGGCGATGCTGATTGTTCCGCGCGAGTGGGTCGAGCCCGGCAAGGAAGCGCAAATCCGTGTCACCGGCCATTGCCGCGGCACCTCCACGCGGTGGTTGATGGTCACGCCAGCGCCTAACATTCTTGCGAACGTGGACATCTACCGCCTGCTGGACGTGGTGAGGGGCGAGCGCCCGACCGTCAGCGGTCACCGCGTCTATTTTGGCGACATCCATACGCACTCCGGCCAGGTCTGCGAGAGGCCCGCCGGCGGCTGCGGCACCGGCACACGCACCGAGAATTACGACTACGCCGCCGGGCCGGCTGGTATCGACTTCTACTGCCTCTCCGACCACGAGTGCCAGGTCGATCCCGATCGCATCGAGGAGTTCTTCGCCCTCGCCGAGGAGTACGAGCGTCCCGGCCGCTTCGTATGCCTCCGCGGCTTTGAGTTCACGTCGATTGTCTACGGGCACCGCAACGTCTACTTCCGCGGTTCCGGCGGGACAATCTTCAACTCCTCAAGGAAATGGGACAGGATGATGGCGGATTATGAGGGTGCGACCACCGTTCCAGAGCTCTGGCAGGCGATGGAGGCCTGTGGGGAGCCGTTCCTTTCCGTGCCGCACCATTCATCCGCCGCGTCGCATCCGTTCAACTGGGACTTGTTCAATCCCAAGCACGAGCGGCTGGTGGAGGTCTATTCGATGTGGGGCTCCAGCGAATACTACGGCGACGTGCCGCGCGGTATCTCCGACCGATACCCCGGCCTCTATGTTCGCGAGGCGCTGCAGCGCGGGCTCCGCTTCGGCCTGATAGCCTCCTCCGACGGCCACGACGGCCAGCCCGGCAACTCGCAGCGCCGACCCTACGAGGCCGCCGGCCGACACGGCGGGTCCGGCTGGGCGGCTGTGCTCACAAACGAACTGACCCGTGAGAACGTCTTCGACGCTTTATATGCCCGCCGCTGCTACGCTACCAGCGGCGTCCCCATCTATCTGTCGTTCGAGATTAACGGCTCCGTGATGGGGTCGGAGCTGCCGGCGCTGTCCGACGGCTGCCCAGTCCTGCGGGTCACCTGCGACGGGGCCAACGGCATCGACCACATTCGCATCGTGAAGGACGGCCAATTCGCCCACACGCACTTCTGCCACGGTGAGTGGCACAGCGAACTGGAATGGGCCGACGACCACTATGACCCGAGCCGACCGAGCTTCTATTACGTGCGTGTCGTCCAGGTTGACGGCGAGTCGGCCTGGTCGTCGCCCATCTGGATTGGTTGACACGTTTGCAGAGCATCTAATGCGGGGAACACGCTTGGGGAATGGGAGAGGGACAGAAGAATGAAGGCAGCCATACTGGAACAACTCGGTTCGCTGACTGTCCGCGAAGTGGCCGACCCGCAGGTCGGCCCATACGACGCGCTGTGCGAATTGCTCTACGGCGCTACCTGCAGCGGCACAGACCTGCACCTCATCGAAGGCCGCCTGCCCTGGGCCATCGACTGCGCCCCGACCATCGTGGGGCACGAAAGTGTCGGCCGGGTGATCGACGTCGGCGAGAAAGTCCGTAACTACCAAACAGGCGACCTGGTCACGCGTGTCGGCGCCCCGCCGGCGACCGACGGCAGCTACAGCAGCACCTGGGGCGGCTATGCCGAACTCGGCGTGGCGTGCGATCACTGGGCGATGAAGGAAGATGGTATCCCCGCCGAACAATGGGGCCAGAGCTGCGTCAACCAGATTATTCCGGCGGAGTTCGACCCGCGCGCCTGCCCAATGATGACCACCTGGCGCGAGACGCTCAGCTACCTCACGCGGATGGGCGTCCGACCTGACAACGACGTGCTCATCATCGGCTCGGGCGGCGTGGCGTTGTCGTTCATCGCTCATGCCGCCAACCTTGGCGTGCGTCGGATCGACGTCGTGGGCAACCGCGCCCGGCGCGAAGTGGCCTTGCAGGTGGGCGCGACGAACTACTGCGACTACAAAGACGATGGCCTCGCCTCAATTCTCGCGGAGATGTGTCCGGAGGGATTCGACGTCGTCATCGATGCGGTCGGATCGCAGCAGAGCATCGATGTGTCGCTGCCGGCCGTTAGCGCAGGCGGAATGGTGGGTACTTACGGCGTCAATGAGCTGGGGAAGACCACCGTGGATACCGCCAAGGCCCGCGCCGAGTTCGTCCAGTTTGATGGCGGTTACGACGAGGCCGAAACGCACGAGCGGGTCGTAGAGTTTATGCGAGCCGGCAAGCTCGACGCCACGCTGTGGCTGGACTTGGACAAGCCTTATCCGCTGGAAGAGATTAACGCCGCCTTCGACGCCGTCCGGCGGCGCGAGTGCATCAAGGCTTTGATCCGCCTCTCCGCCGCCGAGTGATGAACAACCGTCACATCCGCTCGCGCGCACATTCCGTCTGGCGTTGTGTTCCGGTATCGGTCAGCGTTCGTGTCGCACGCCGAGTTTCACGGATTCGTTGGGGTGGCTCATGATGCGCGGGTAGGCCGTCATCACTTCCTCAAACGTCACGACCGGATCGACCACCGGCTCACCGGTGAGTCGGCCGTCGCAGAGCATCTGCCAGCAGGTGTCGTAGATGCGTGTTTCGTTCCACCGCGGATGGTCGCGGTTCGGTTCGCTGCAGGCACGAGCGAAGATGAGGTTAGGTCGATTCCAGTGGGCCTCGCTGCCGAAGTCGAGGCCTTCCCTATAGGGCCCTGGCCAAGAGCCGGCGACCACGGTTCCGCCGAATGCCACGCCACGCAACGCTGCCTGCATCGCGTCCACGTTCGAGCTGAAATCCACGGCCACGTCAACGCCGCGCTTCTGCGTGGCCTTTTTGATTTCGACACCAACGTCGCAGTTGGTCGGGTCGAAGACAATATCCGCTCCGCACTCCTTAGCGGCTCTACACCTCCGTTCCAGCGGGTCGATGGAGATGACCGGACAGGCTCCTGAGAGTTTTGCTATCTGGAGTGTCATCAGGCCGATGCCACCCGCGCCGAAGACGGCCACGGCATCGCCCACGCGGACGTTGCCGTCGCGCACGGCTGCCATGGCGAAGTCGGCGGGGTCGAGACACACCGCCGATTTCCACGATAGGCCGTCGGGCATCTTGCGGCACGCAGCAGCCGCTACCGTATGGATTTCCCGGAATGAGCCGTAGGCGAGAACGCGGTCGCCGACGTTCAAGCCGGTTACGTCATCGGCCTTTTCGATAATCGGCCCAACGAACATATTTCCGATCTCGACGTGCGCCGGGCGTTGAGTCTCGCCGCCGTGGAGAAAAACCTGCAGCTCGCCGTCAATGGGGAATCGGTCGAGCCCATATCCCTTGACCATTGCGGTCTCGGTTCCGTGCTTCGGCGCGGCGAACTCGCTTTGCACGCGGACCTGACCCGGCTCCAGGGCAGGCAGGTCATATTCTCGCATCTCCATTTGTGCGGGGGACAGTGCCACGATTTCTTTCGGCATAGCGTGCTCCTTATAAACAACAGTCGCTAACCTTCAACGCCCCGCAATCATTATCTGGCAAAATCGTTCTACACGATAGGGAAGCGATGTTCACGCGCCGGCTTGAGTCAATCGACAAGCGTCAGCAGGCTCTGGTACATCCGTTTAGCTGCTTGCTCTGCGGGCAGGGCCCATAATTCTTCGCTGAACATCTCGATGGAGAAGTACCCGTTGTAGCCCAGTTTCTCGATGTGGCCGAAGATGGCCTTGAGGTCCAGACAACCACCCTGGCCGGGCAGGACGCGATCGCCATTGCAGTCGGACAGTTCCCCGGGCTTATCGGCCATGATGTCGACGTGGACGTGACGGATGGTCGCGACGTTCTCGGGTGTCAGTTGCTCGAACTTGCTGGGCGAGCAGTGATAGTGGGCGGCATCGAAGAGGACGCCGACGTTGTTTCGGTCGCTCCGGCGGGCGCTCTCGGCCGCGGTTCGGAATGACTTGACGATGGGCGACCAGTTGAACTCCAGGCAGATCGTCACGCCGGTGGACACAATCAAGTCGGCTGCCTGCGCAAACCCCTGCGCCAGCCGTCCAAGTGGGTCGGCGGAAGATTGGTCCTCGCCGGGCCCGTCCGTGCCGCAAACCATGTTCGTCCCGCCCAGGTCAGCGATTAATCGGGCGTTCTGAAGAAGCTGCTGGTGGTTTTCCTTTCGCTCATGCTCGGCGGCGAAGCACAGCACCGGAAGCTCCCACCCGCCGATGCAGTCCATGCCCCGCTCGTCGAGCAGCTTCCTGGCGTCGGCCGGGGTATGATTGTGGTCAAGGTAACCCGTTACCACCCCCATCGGGAACTCAACGTGCTTAAACCCGGCGGCGGCATAGGCGTCGAGGCACTCGACCAGATTGGCTGGGGGCGTGGAAACGGCGTTGATGGCGAGTGGTTCGATCTTCACAGTTTTGCTCCTACTGGTTTTTCCACAGGCGGATGTACTCACGGGCAACACGGATATCCTCCAGGGCCTCGTCGGCGGTGCAGGTCGGCGGCCGCTCGCCGCGGACGGCGGCCAGGAAGTTCTTTGCCTGCTGCCGCATCGCGCTCACAGCCGGCAGGCGTGGAGTGATTCGGCGCGGCGCATGGCCGTTGCCGGGGTCTTCATATAACTCTACATGGCCGCACAGGCCGGCCGCCAGCGGCGCGGGCAGGTCCAGCTTCAGGTAGCCGCGTTCGAAGGCGACCAGTGCCGATTCCTCCCATCCGCGCGTGGTGGCATAGGGCGACATCTCGATGGTGCAGGGGATGCCGCTCTCGCTCGACCCGACAAGCAGCAGGCCGGACGGCTCGGCGTGGGTCACTTGCCACTTTTCGCCAAGAAGGTGGCGGACGAGGTTGACCTGGTGGATGTAGTAATTGACGAAGCCGGTGTAGGCTTCGAAGGTTTCGGCGTCCATGTCGTCAGATGGTGGGTCGGTCTCCAACGCCGGGCTTGGATCGCCGCCATCAATTAGGTCATCGAATCCGCCGACGACCCAATCGCCGGGTGGCATGGTCACGCGCACGTAGTTCAGACGTCCCAGTTCGCCGGAGTTTTTGTGGTTGGCGATCTGCTCGACTGCCCACATTGTGGCCGGATCGCTGCGCTTGTGGTAGCCGACCATCAGCCACCCCTTGCTTTGCTGGTTAGCCTTCGCGATGCGTTCTCCGGCGGCGATTGTGCCAGCGAGGGGCTTTTCGATGAATACGGGCAGGTCGGCGGCGAGCAGCTCGGGCACCATCAGGCCGTGTCGGCTGAACGGCTGGGCGGCGACGACGGCGTCGAGCGCCTGAGCGGAGAGCATCTCGCGGAAATCGGCGTAAATGGTCGGCACGTTGTAGCGCTTGGCGACGAGTTCGGCGGTCTTGGCCCGCGGCTCGGCGAGGGCCACGACCTGACAATCATTCAGTGTGGCGTAATGCTTTAGATGGGCGCACTGCCCCATCGTCCCCACGCCGCAGAGGCCGATTTTGAGTGGTTCTTGCTGGTTCATTATCTCTCACCATAAGAATGATAGGTAAGCGTCCGGAGCCATTGTCCATTGGTGTCGGTGCTATGTCAATGATTGTGTTGGCGTGCGGCTTGACCGGCGCGGGTGCCCTTACTAAAATACGCGGGTAGTTCGGACAGAACATTTGGCGGAAACTGGTATGGGTGAAGAAATGCTTATTATGGGGTCCGACGGTGAAAATTCCTTTGCTTGATATCGTGAAAATGCACCAGCCGATCCGTGCGGAAATTCTTTCCGCGATGGAAGAAGTGGTGGATTCCGGTTCGTTCATTGGCGGCAGCTATGTCGAGCAGTTTGAGAGCGAGCTGGCCGCGTACACAGGGACTGCGAGGGCGGTCGGCGCCTCATCAGGGTCTGACGCTCTCCTCGCGGCGTTGATGGCGCTGGAGGTGAAACCGGGCGACGAAATCATAACGACCGCCTTCACCTTCTTTGGTACGGCCGGTGCCATCGTCCGGCTGGGCGCCAGGCCGGTCTTTGCCGACATCGACCCGGTGACGTTTAACATCGCGCCCGACGATCTTGAGAAGAAAGTCAGCGAGAGGACAGTCGGCATCCTGCCGGTTCACCTCTTCGGGCAGGCGGCTCAGATGGACAAGATCGACGCGGTAGCGCGGGAAAATGGCCTGTGGGTAGTGGAGGATGCGGCACAGTCTATTGGCGCGATGTACGGCGACAGGATGTGCGGGTCAATGGGCACGGCCGGGATATACTCCTTCTTCCCGGCGAAGAACCTCGGGTGCGTTGGCGACGGCGGTGCGGTGGTCACCAATGACCATGCTCTGGCGGAAAAGATTGCGGTTCTTCGGAACCACGGCTCGAAGCCAAGGTATTACCACAGGTTGGTCGGGGGCAACTTCCGTCTCGACGCCCTGCAGGCTGCTGTCCTCTCGGTCAAACTCCCGCATCTTAGAGAGTGGGAGGAGAAGCGTCGTGCAGCAGCGGCAACGTACTCACGACTGCTGGCGGAGAGCGGCCTGTACGTGACTCCGGCGGAAGTTCCCGGGAACCGCCACGTGTTCAACCAATACGAGTTGCGGGTCAAACGCGGCAAGCGTGACGCGGCAGCGGCCAGGCTCAAGGATGCCGGAATCGGCCACGCCATATATTATCCCGTTCCCCTGCACCTCCAGGAATGCTTCGCCGGGCTGGGGTATAAGAGGGGCGACCTGCCGGTCACCGAGCAGGCCAGCGGCGAGGTGCTGGCCCTGCCGATCCTGGTGGACGAAGACACTTGCAAACACATTGTCTCTGTTTTAATGACGGTTTGACCCTGCACTCCTTATGGTGTCAGGTATCCCGCTGACTTTGTTGAGGAGGTTATATCTATGCCGCCTCGTGTGATTTTTCCTTACGGCGGTTCCCTGGTAGAACTATTGGTTGACTCGAAGAGGGCAGAAGAACTTAAGGCCCAGTCACGCGACGGCCACTCCTGGCCGCTGAGTCCGCGGCAGTGCTGCGACCTCGAATTACTTCTCAACGGCGGATTCTCGCCGCTGAGCGGGTTCATGTGCCGGGACGACTACGAAAGCGTATGCAAGGACATGAGTTTGACTGAGGGGACTCTGTGGCCGATCCCCGTCACACTCGACGTCACCGACGAAACGGCAGATGAGTTGGACGCCGGTTCCGTGCTCTTCCTGCGTGACCCGGAGGGTGTGGTGCTGGCGGCGCTGCACGTCGAAGATGTGTGGAAGCCCGACCTCGACAACGAAGCCGAGCAGGTCTATGGCACGACGAATCCAGAGCATCCAGCAGTGGACTACCTGACGCGGAAGACCAATCGGTGCTACGTGGGCGGGAAATTGGAAGGCTTGCAGCTACCGAGGCATTACGACTTTGTCGAGGCACGGCTGACCCCGTCACAGCTGCGCCAGCGGTTTGCATCGATGGGTTGGAGCCAGGTCATTGCATTCCAGACCCGTAACCCGATGCACCGCGCCCACCTCGAGCTTACCTTCAGGGCGGCGAGCGAATTCGAAACCAACCTGCTCATCCACCCGGTCGTGGGCATGACAAAGACCGGGGACGTGGACCACTACACCCGCGTCCGCTGCTATCAGGCGATATTAGAACACTACCCCCGCAATACCACCATGCTCAGCCTCCTGCCGCTGGCCATGCGGATGGGCGGCCCGCGGGAGGCGGTGTGGCACGGCATCATCCGCAGGAACTACGGCTGCACCCACCTCATCGTGGGCAGAGACCACGCTGGCCCCGGCTCCGACTCCAGCGGCAATCCCTTCTATGGTCCGTATGAAGCCCAGGAACTGCTGAAACGACACCAAGAACAGCTCGGCATCAAGATGGTTCCGTTCAGGAGGATGGTTTATCTCGAGGACCGCGACCAGTATGTGCCGGAGGACGAGATTCCGGAGGGGGCAAAAGCCAGGTCGCTGTCCGGGACCCAACTGCGCGAGCGGCTGGCCGAAGGGCGGGAAATTCCCGCCTGGTTCTCTTTCCCCGAAGTCATTCGGGAGCTTCGCCGCAGCTATCCGCCGCGCAGCAAGCAGGGCTTCACCGTGTTCTTCACCGGTCTGCCCAGCGCCGGAAAATCCACCCTGGCAAACGTGCTGATGGCGAAGTTGCTGGAAATGGGCGGAAGGCCGGTGACGCTTCTGGACGGAGACATCGTGCGGACGCACCTGTCCTCCGAACTCGGATTCTCGAAGGAACACCGCGATATCAACATCCGCCGGATCGGCTTTGTGGCCTCTGAAATCACAAAGAACGGCGGTATCGCCATCTGCGCGCCCATCGCTCCGTACGAAAACGTTCGCCGAGAAGTCCACGAGATGATACAGCCCGGTGGGGGCTATGTCCTCGTCCACGTCTCCACACCACTGGAGGTTTGCGAGCGGCGCGACCGCAAGGGGCTGTATGCAAAGGCCCGCGCCGGCATTGTGAAAGATTTTACCGGAATCTCGGACCCCTACGAAGTGCCCCAGAACGCCGACCTGGCGATTGATACGTCGGACGCCACTCCGGAGCAATGTGTGCAGCGTCTCATCCTGCATCTGGAGAAGGAAGGTTACATCGGCCCAGGCGGAGGAGAAAATGGAAGTTAACGCCGCCAGAACGGTCAATGAACTGATGGGTAACGGGTAGCAATCGCCGCAGCCAACCTGACAGAGCTGACGGGCACCACCAGCGCCCCGGCCCACAGTCAGTCAGTCGGTCGGCTGGACTGCGCTGAACAGGCGTTCCGGGTCGCCGCCGATGGAGTAAATTCGCCTGGCGCCTTGCGGCCCGACGTGACTTGCGACGACCTCGCCGGCGAAGATGGTATGGTCACCGGTGCGGAGTTTGCCGGTAACCTTACACTCGAAATTCGCACAAGCATCATCCACCAGCGGCGCCTTCACCACGGTGGCGGGGATCAGGTGCACTCCTGCTTCCGCCATCTTGTCGCCGTCCCTGCCCGATTTCGTCCCCACGACCATCGTGGCGTCTTTCATCTCCTCGCTGGGGAACGCGACGACGAACTCGCCTGCCTTGTCGATGAGTTCGTGGCTGTAGCGCGTCAGCCCTACCGAGATTGCCAGCATCGGCGGAGAGATGGAAGTACACATCACCCAGCCCAGCGCGATGGCGTTGGGGTTTCCAGCATCGTCAACGCACGTCGCCCACCCGACCTGTTCGGGGTACTTTCTGGCAATGGCTTCGTTGTAAGGGACCTTTTTCAGCATGCGTTTTGCCTCTCAAAAGTTCACCTGATTATGTCCGCTGCCTTGTGCAGGGCGCGGGTCTCGAGCTGGCGGACGCGCTCGCGGGTGATGCCGAGTAGGTCTCCGATTTCTTCGAGCGTCTGCGGCGCGCCCGACAGACCGAACCTCCGGCTGAGAATTTCGCGCTCGCGGCCGGTGAGATGTTCCATTACCTTGTCGAGTTGCGAACGAATGTGGGCCAGGTTCTCTTTGCGTTCGAACTCGCTGACGGTTTTGTCAGGCTGCACTTCCAGCACCTGTTCGGCCCCGGTGGTGAACGCGCGTATGATGTAGTTCTCCTCCGGCACCACTCTGGCGAGGTGCTTGACCACGCACCACGTGGCGTAAGTGCTGAAGCGTGTGCCGCGAGTGAAATCGAATTTTTCCACCGCCCTCAGCAGGCTCAAATTCCCCTCGCTGATTAGGTCGTTGATGCCGACGAGCGGGCCGGAGTGGTGGCGGGCGAGTTTGACCACCAGCCTGAGGTTCGCCTCGACCAGCCGGTCGCGACACTTGCTCGCCTCCGCCGCAAGTTCCTCCAACCGCGCCAGAAGTTTTGCGCTGTCGCCTTCTGAGGGCTTCAATGACTTTTGCATCTCGGCGAACTTGTACTTGATGTAGTTGTACTTGCGGAAGAGGGCTTTCTCCTCCTCCCGTTTCAGAGGCGGCAGATGGCTGAGGTTCGCAAAATATGCCGGTGCATTTTGTGGCTCTTCCTTCTGCTTGTACGCCGGATGCTCCAGTGCTCGATCGTCCAATATCATCTTATCCGCATCCGGCGTGTCGAACAGCGGGTCGTAGCAGTACTCCACATCCGTTCGCAGCAGTTCTTCCGCTCGGAGTTTTTTCAAGTACGATGCGACCAGCCGCCGGCTCAGTCCCAGAGCCTTGGCGGTTTCGGCCTTAGCCTTGCCGGCCTGATGCGCCGCGAGCAGTTCCTTCCGCTTCTTCGCGTCCAGCCGGACCCCTGAGACGGGGAACAACAAATCCTCGGGAT
>JAUWIN010000077.1 GCA_030605345.1 Candidatus Brocadiia bacterium | reverse complement strand
GCCAATTCCTCGACGTGATTGACTCGTCCGGCGCACTTTTGCAGACCGAGTTTGCCGTCGTCATAGACGCAGATTCCGGCGGAGTCGTACCCGCGGTACTCCAGCCGCTTGAGGCCCTCAATCAACAGGTCGCATGCTTTCTTGCTGCCGACGTATCCTACAATTCCACACATTTCTACTTCCCTTTCGGCAAGGTTTTCCGTAGTTTTTCTAAGTATTTATCGGCTGTCCGAGGCGTAAGATTTAGGAAGCCCGTCCGGAAAAGAATCGCAACATCCTTGTTGACCTTTGTGTGGGTGCGAGACAACTTCACCGCCTGTCTTTTGGGCCAGACTCTCGCGCTCGAGCCCTGAGCCATGCTGCACGTCTCAGTACATCATGTGCTCTTTGTATACTTCCAGAGAGTAATTGAAGTCCTCGTAATCGGTGTTAGTTGATACGGAGTGATCAGACCCATAGACAAAGCGTGCGCCGCGCTGCTTCATGCCTTCGACAAGGTTGGTCACTTCGCGGCTGATTAGATTCCGGTCGCCAGATTCCAGAACGCGCGTGTCCAGGCCGCCGACGAAGGCGAGACTGTCGGCATATCCCTCGGCGATCCGCAGCGGGTCGTTCCCGGCCTTGTTCTCCATCGGGTTCAGGCCGTCGAATCCAGCTTGGACGATGAGGTCGAGCGCCGGCTCGGTGAAGCCGCAGCTGTGAAAGACGACCGGCAGGTCGTAGGAGTGGAAGAATTCGACCAATTCGGTGTAATACGGGAAGATGAGTTCCTCCAGGACCTTCGGGCTGCAAAACAGGCGGTGTTTGTAGCCAAGGTCTTCGTATATCCAAATGCCGTCTGGAAGCCCGGCCTCCTCGAGCAAAATCTTGTAATACGTCTTGAACATGTCGGTATAAACGCGGTTGAAGTCGCGAATCCAGTCCGGGTCGGTCACCAGCGATTGGTACATGGTGTAGTCGCCCATGCTGGCCCGCATAATCTCCCAGACGAACATGCCGCCGTAGTATGGCCAGAGTCCCTGTTGCTTGCGCCGTTTGAGGGCTTTGGCGGCGCCTTCGAGATCGACGCGGCCACGGTCCAACTCCAGCAGATGGGGGCGATAATCTCTTTCCCAGACCTGGCGGCTGGTCATGAGAAAGTCGATGTGTTCAGGGACGCCGGACTTGTTCTTCCAGTTTTTCAGGGCTGCGCCGGCGCCGTTGCGGGTGACCTTCCACTCGTCGGTCTCCTCGAGCACTTCGTGCTCTCCGCGTTTCGGCTCCCAGTCCAGCCATCCGCCGCACCCGGCCATGTCGAACCCGAAATGGTCCACCGTGTCGGGCGGGTTACCTTCCTTATCGGTCGGCATGCCCTGGCCGACCCACTTTTGCAGCGTGTCGCCCCACGGTTCATCGTGCAGGCCGACGCGCTCGGCCCTTCTCTTCCGCAGGAGGCTGTCGATTACGTCTCTTGGACTCTGCATGAGTTGTCAAACCGTGATGATTAGGTGGTGGAGTTCATTCATAGGCAGTTTAGCAGCCGGGGTCCGGCAAATCAACCGGGAGCAAGGCGATGAAAGATATGTTAGCTCCGTGTTAGTTGTTGTCCCCTCCTCGGTTCTTGTGATACACTTCGGGGCGCGACCTCCGTCGGAACGAAGATTTGTGACTTCTTGTGACACGATTGCCACGTTCTGTATCAAAGGGGCACTGCTATGAATCGTTTTCTATACAAGGGCCGCAACACCAACGAGATTTCGTTCCCGCTGGGCGGCATTGGTACGGGCAGCATCGGCCTGGCCGGTAACGGGCGGCTGATCGACTGGGAGATTTTTAACCGCCCCAACAAGGGCGGGCTTAACGGCTTCTCTCACTTCGCCATCAAGGCCGAGGCCGGCGGCAAGGTGCTCGACACCAGAGTGCTCAACGGCGACCTGCATCCCCCGGACACCGGAGCCGACTCCGTGGGCATGTCCGGATTTGGATTCGGGCCGGGGCGCGAAAACATGGCCGGCCTGCCGCATTTCAAGGAAGTCGAGTTCCGGGGAGAGTTCCCACTCGCCGACCTCACTTTCAGTGGGGCGAAATTCCCGGGCAAGGTCTCGCTGACGGCGTTCAACCCCTTCATCCCACTCAACGACAGGGATTCCGGCATCCCCGCGGCGTTCTTCGAATTCCAGGTGAACAACACCACCACCAAAACCATCACCTATACCCTGTCAGGGACGCGGGCAAATCCGCTGCCCCGGAACAACCTGAACACGATTAGACGCGAGGGCAAGGCACATCTGCTCTATCTCAGCTCTAACGCCCACAGACAGGACGAGGTGGGCTATGGGGACTTGACCCTGGCGACCGACGCCGGCAGCGCCAGTTGGCAGCAGTACTGGTTTCGGGGTGGGTGGTTTGATTCGCTCGAGGTCTACTGGCGTGACCTCACGGCTCCGGGCAAGTTCAAGAACCGGACATATCCAATCGAGAAGTGCGGCGATGGCATGGCCGGCATCCTGGCCGCACACGTGCGCGTCAGGCCCGGCCGGACAAGGCGGGTCCGGTTCGTCATCACCTGGAACTTCCCAAACTGCGAGAACTACTGGGACGGCGGCGCCTGTGAACGTGCCAAACAGGCGGGCATTCCGTGTACCTGGAAAAACTACTATGCCACGCTCTGGGAGGACTCAAGGGTCAGCGCCCTTTACGCTCTCAGTAATTGGGATCGTCTCTACAAAGAGACGCGCAGGTTCAAGGATGCCTTGTTTGCGTCCGATCTCCCGCCGGCCGCCCTGGAGGCGGTGTCGGCGAACCTCTCGACCCTCAAGACCGCAACCGTTATGCGCCTCGAGGACGGCACATTCTACGGCTGGGAGGGCTGCTGCGCAAATACTGGCTCCTGCGAGGGCTCCTGCACCCACGTTTGGAACTACGCCCAGGCGCTGCCCTTTCTTTTCCCCAATCTGGAGCGCTCGATGCGCGTCGCTGACTACAAATACAATCAGCAGGAGAACGGCGGTATGCCGTTCCGAATCCCGCTGCCGTTGGGGCTCAAGAATCCCGGCGGTCGTTCCTGCGCCGATGGCCTGTTCGGCGGCGTGATGAAGGCCTATCGCGACTGGAAGGTATGCGGCGACACCGAATGGCTCAAGAGCATTTGGCCGGCCATCAAGAAATCGATTGAATTCGCCTGGGACCCGACTAACGAGGACCAGTGGGACCCGGAGAAGACCGGCGTGCTCCAGGGTCGGCAACACCACACCCTTGACGTGGAGATGTTCGGCCCCAACGCCTGGTTGACTGGGTTCTATCTGGGAGCACTGAAGGCCGCCGCCCGGATGGCCGATACTCTCGGCGAGCCGGACACCGCCGCCCAATACCGCAAGCTCTTCGCTAGGGGCAAGGCCTGGGCCGACCGGAACCTGTTCAACGGCGAATACTACCATCAGATGATTGATGTCAAGGACAGATCTATCCCGGAAAAGTTCGGTGCAACTGATTTCTATTGGGACGACGAGCACGAGGAGATCAAGTACCAGATCGCCGAAGGTTGTGAGATCGACCAGGTCCTGGCCCAGTGGCACGCCAACCTCTACGGCCTCGGGGAGATTTTCGACCCCAAGCAGACCAAAGCCGCGCTAAGGTCGATTTTCAAATACAACTTCCGGCCGGTGATGCGCCAGTACTTCAACGCCTGCCGTATCTACTGCGTCAACGACGAGGGCGGGCTGGTCATCGCGCACTGGCCGGAACACACGGACAGGCCGATGGTGCCGCTCCCTTATGCGGGCGAAACTCAAAACGGCTATGAATATGCTGCCGCCATTCAGATGGTCCAGTCCGCGCTGCTGCGCGAAGGGATGAGAGCCATCAAGGCCATCCGGGACCGATACGACGGCGAGAGGCGGAATCCGTGGAACGAGTTCGAATGCGGGAGCAACTATGCCCGCTCGATGGCCAGTTATTCGCTCCTTAACACGTTCGCCGGATTCCAGTTTGACATGGTTCGCGGCCAGGTAGGCTTCAATCCACTCCGGCCGAAGCGGGGCAGGTTTCGGTGCTTCTGGTCGCTGGATTCAGGATGGGGCGAATTCGAGATGAAGCCCGGCTCCGCCGAGGTCCGTCTCCTGCAAGGCTGCCTGAGGCTCAATGTGCTCAGCCTGCCATTCGCGGCAAAGAAGAAAATCCGCACAGTGACAGTCGGCAAAAAGCGCGTGCCATTCGAGCAGGACGGCGGCGACATCCGCTTCAAGCGCCCAGTGCAAATCGAGGAAGGCGGGGCCCTGCGCGTTCGGATGGCCTGAACAGACAAACACAGGAAGAGAGAAATGGGGCGGTGCAGGGGTGAGCGCTTGTCAATGAAAGAGCTCTGACTGGCCGATTTCGCTTTTGTCGAAGCCGGGCCCCTGAAACGAGACCTTGAGAGACTCTCCGCCGATTCGGTCGAAGTACGTTACGGTGATGGGATGCAGGCCGGCCTCGAGCGAGATGTAACCCCTGCCAGCCACGGCGGCGTGCAGCCCGTCATTATCCACCACCCGCCGGTCGCCCACATAGAGCCGACTGCCGTCGTCGGAGTCGGTGTAGAAAACGTAAACCCCGTCTGCCGGAACCCTGATGTAGCCGGTGAACCGCAGCGCAAAATCGTCCCGCCCGGCGTATGGCTTGACGTTCATGGTATCGACCACGCCGGTGTCAACCGGCTTCATCTTGTCGAAAGCTGGGAGTCTGGACCACTGCTCGCCTTGCCCATCGTAGTACTCGAAGTTGAGGCCGTGGAGCAGCCCATCAACTTCGACGGCCTTCAGCATCGGCGGGGTGCCGAGGGTGAGTGTGGTTTCGACGGACTCGCCGTTGCGGTCGAGCGTCAGCTTCAGCGTGTCGCCGCCGCGCCGGTCGAGCAGGTCGAGGTAAAAGTCCAGACCAACCTGGGTCGGCTTGCCGTTGATGCTCGCGATTACGTCGCCAACCTTGATCCCTGCGGCGCTGGCTGGTGAATTCTTATTGACCTTCACCACTTTTGCCGGGCCGAGACCTGCCACGGTCATCCCGACGACGAATCCGCGGGAACCTTCTATATCGAGCGCATCCGGCAGGTGCCGCATTATGGTCTCGATTGGCGTGGCAATGCCGACGTGTTGGCCCTGCGACATCCCGTCACCCGCAACCATTCCAACCACCTCGCCGCAGCTGTTGAGCAACGGGCCGCCCAGATGGCCGGGCATGATTGGCGCGTCGGTGTAAATCATGTCATTCGATGCGTCGCGGCTCAGCTGGTTAGCGTCGGCGTCAAGCCCCAGGGTTCTCCCCGCGGCAATGGCATGCGGCATGCCGCCGGGGGCGCCTACTGCAAAGACCATTTCATCCGGCTTCAGGTCGGCGCTGCTACCGATTTTCACCGGCTTGAATGTCCGGTCGGAAATAATTTTCGCCACCGCGAGCTGCTCATTAGCGGCCACAACCCGATAGGGCAGTTGCGTTCCGTCGGCAAGGCGCACGTATTGCGGCTGTCCCTTAAGTCCGGCGAGGAGGCCGTTGGTCAGGACGTAGCCGCTCTTGTGGATGATGAAGCCAGCGCCGACAAAAATGATAGGACCGTTAGGCCGCCCGGTGGGCACGTAGATATACAGGTCAACCGCCGAGTCTTTTGTCTTTTCGTATGGCTCACGCCATTCGGGAAGCTGCATCGCAATTTTTGCGCTGTGGCCGCCGGTTTTGGCGGCGTCAGCCATGTCGTATTTCAGCGTGAATAAGCTCGATGTTGCACCCGGATACTGTCGTATTACGGGCGAGTAGGTCTCTACGTCGATCTCATTCCGGGCGGGGAGGAACTTCATAGCGCGCAGGTAGCCACGGCCGCCTTTTCCCCGCATCTGGTAGTTGGATTGGAGTTGATAGACCGTGTTTCCGCTTTTGCCGGTGCTGGTCAGGCGGCATTCGTCTTGGTGCCCGGACAAGACCATGAAGATGTTTTCGTGGCGGCTGATGAATTTCTGCCATATCGCTTCAGGCGAGTTTCCCTTGTAACTGTATCCGATGTCGGCGATGCGCTCGCCGCGCAGAAGATAGCCGTGAGTGACGACGATGCACCGGCGGTCTGGGTGCTCAGCCACCACCCGGTTGGCCCACTCGAGGACTTCGTCGCGCGGCTTGAACTCGAGCGCGATGATGAGGAACTTCATCCCGCCTGCCTCAAACAGGCTGTAACTGCTTTCGTTGCCTTCACCCCAATGACCAGCGTACCACGGCTCCTTCTCAAAGCGCGAAGGGGCGAAATAGTCATTGAACTTGGTCTGCCGTGAACCGTCTTTACCCGTGGTTATGTCGTGATTGCCGGGGGTGATAATATAGGGCACAAGGCCGTCGATTGTCCTGAATGCCTTGTCGGCGATTTTCCATTCTGCGTGCTGGTTGGACTGGACGATATCGCCGACGTGAGCGACCATCACAATGTTCAGCTCGTCCCTTTTGTCCTTGATCCACTGCGTTTGTGCGTAGAAGTAACGGCTGTAGTCCGGGATTGCACGCTCGCCGGCCTGGTTCTTCTGGGCATCGGCGTAGTATTGCGTGTCGGGCAGCACCACCAGCGTGAACCTTTCTGCCTCGGCCTGCTGTGACGTGGCGCATCCCGCCGAAAAAAGCCCCAGGCACAGAAGCGCCAGCACAAACCATCCAAGGGCCACTTTCCTCTCAGCGACGCGTGAGTAAATGCTCATCATTCGCAGGTATCCTTATGAACGGTGGATGATAACTAACGCCAATCGGAACTCAAAGTGTAGCAAGCTCGGTGTGGATTGCAAACAGTTCAAGAGTGTGCCTGGATTTTTTTGCGAAGTTGTTTGGTGGTGGAGGCGTTGATGACGTTGCGTTTTTCAACCCACCCTCTTCGGGCGACGGCGACGCCGAAGGGCATCAGGTCGAGGCCTGACTCCCTGTGCGCGTCGGTCCCGATGGCGAAGCTGAGGCCGGCCTCCAGCGCTCGTTGGCAGTAGGTATCGGGAAGGTCGAGACGGTCGGGTTGGGCGTTGATTTCGATGAACACGCTGTGCCGGCGGCAGGCGTCGAACACCTTGTCCACGTCGAAGCGGAGCGGGTCGCGCTTACCGATAATTCTGTTGAACGGATGGCCGAGACAGTGCACCACTCCGCTGCCGACCGCTGCCAGCAGGCGGTCGGTCATTTTCTTTTCGTCCAAGTCCAGGTGGTAGTGGATGCTGGCGATGACCCAGTCCAGTCCGGCGAGTAGTTTTTCGCCGAGGTCGAGCCGGCCGTCCTTCAGGATGTCAACCTCGACGCCGGCGAGGAGCCAGAAGTCGTCGAGGGATTGGTTCAGTTTTCGGATGTGGTCAGCCTGCCTGCGGAGCCGCTCTTCGTCCAGTCCGTTCGCCACGGTCACCAATTTCGAGTGGTCGGTGATGCCGAGATAGCTGTAGCCTCGGTCACGCGCGGCCTGGGCCATTTGTTCAATTGAGCCAGCGCCGTCGCTGTGCTTGGTGTGGCAGTGCAGGTCGCCGCGGATGTTGGCGTGTTCGATGAGTTTGGGCAGGCTGTTGTTTTCTGCGGCTTCGAGTTCGCCGCGGTCCTCGCGGAGTTCTGGTGGTATCCAGGGCAGGTTGAGGCGGCGGTAGATGGACTGTTCGGTTTTTCCAGCGAGGCGGCGGCTGCCTGTGAACAGGCCGTATTCGTTGAGTTTCCACTGGCGCTGCTGGACCCGCTTTCGGAGGGCGATGTTGTGGGCTTTGGACCCGGTGAAATAGAGGAGTGCGGAGCCGAAGGACTGCGGTTCAAAGAAGCGCAGGTCGATTTGCAGGCCGCTGTCGAGCCGGACGGAGAGGCGCTCCTCGCCGCGGCTGGTCACCTCGCTGATTCCCGCGTAGTCGAGGATTTGAGCGGTCGCCTTGGCGCGGTCGTCGGCCCGGACCAGGATGTCGAGGTCGCCGATGGTTTCTTTTCTGCGGCGAAAGCTCCCGGCCACTTCCCAGCGCTTGATGGCGGGAATGGCGTCGAGATGGCGGCCGAGCGATGCCGCATGCTCTGCGGCAACCTTGTACAGGAACCGTCCTGCGGCCGACTTGAGGGTGTTGATGCCTTTCAGGATATTCTGTTCGGTTTTTTCGCCCATCCCGGGCAGGTCGCGGATTCGATGTTCGTCGCAGGCCTTCTTGAGGGCATCGAGGGTATCGATCCCCAGTTGGTTGTAAAGTTGGATTGTCTTGCGCGGTCCGAGCCCGGGCACGTGCATCAGGGTGGTAAGCCGCGCCGGGGTCTGCTGGCGGAGCTCTTCCAGCCGGGGGCAGGTCCCTGTTTCCAGGATTTGGTGGATTTTCTTTGCGATAGCCTCACCGATGCTGGGCAGTTCGGTAGGGTCACCGCCCTTGGCAGCGAAGTCTTCAAGGCGGTGGGGGAGGTCACGGATTGTGCGGGCCGCGTTGCGGTAGGAACGGATGCGGAACGGGTTGTCCTGCTTCAGTTCGAGCAGGTCGGCGATCTCATCGAAGATGCCAGCAATTTGGCCGTTTTCCATGGTCTCGTAAATAGAACGATACCCACCTGTCGGCGCTGTTGTCAAGCGCCGGTGAGACAGGAATAGGCAAGTGAGGTCCTGAAGAGAGCCCTCCCGGTCCCTGGGATTGACTTGGGCACAGACCGGCTTATAATCGACCGCAATTCAACGACCTCTTGTTGAGATTTGTAGTATGAACGTTAGTTACAGGTGGCTTGGCGAATACTGTGATCTGAAACTGTCGCCGGATGACCTTGCCGGCCTGTTGCCGGACCTGGGCCTGGAGATTGAGAGCGTCAACGAGGTCGGCGGTGACAGCGTGTTCGCCCTCGAAATCGCAGCCAATCGTCCAGACCTGCTCTCCATAATCGGGGTGGCCCGCGAGGTCGCCGCAGCCACAGGGGTCGAACTAAAAATCCCTGAAACTAAACTCCAGTGCGGCGGCGAGGACATCGCAGACCTGACCAGCGTCGCCCTGGATGCGCCGGACCTCTGCATCCGTTACACCGCGCGACTGATTTCAGGCGCCAAGGTTGCACCAAGCCCGACGTGGCTGCGGGAACGCCTCGAATCTGTCGGCCTGCGGCCGGTGAACAACATCGTCGATATAACGAACTTCGTGCTGATGGAGACCGGCCAGCCGCTGCACGCGTTCGACTTCGGCAGGTTCCGCGGCGGGAAGATTGTCGTCCGGCGGGCGAGGCCGAACGAGCCGATAACGGTTATCGACGGCACCACTCACAAACTGACCTCCGAGATGCTCGTCATCGCCGACGCCGAGCACCCCACCGCGGTAGCCGGCGTAATGGGCGGCTCCGACACCGAGATTGCTGACCAGACCACCGACGTCCTGCTGGAAAGCGCCCTGTTCCTTCCCGCGAGTATCCGGCGAACCGCGCGGGCGCTCGGCCTGTCCAGCGACTCGTCATACCGGTTCGAGCGGGGTGTGGACCCGAAGGGGCTCGACTGGGGTTCGGAACGCGCCGCTGCGATGATTGTGGAGCTCGCAGGCGGCCAAGTCGCCGAAGGCACTATCGACGTCGGCCAGCCGGCGCCGGCGGAGCACGCGGTGACACTTCGCCCGGGGCGGACCGGCAGGATTCTGGGCGTGGCAGTCCCCGCCGATAAACAGAGGGCGCTGCTCGAAGGGCTCGGCTTCAGCGTCATTGCCGAAAGTCCGGACGAATTCGAGTTCAGCGTGCCCACCTTCCGACAGGACGTCAGGCGGGAGATCGACCTCATCGAGGAGGTCGCCCGCGCGTATGGATATGGCAACATTCCACAGGAAAGCCGGATGCCTGTTCGCGCCGTGCCGGTGCAGAAGGTGGACGCCGTGGCCGGGCGCGCGCGGGAGGTCTGCACCAGCATGGGCTATAGCGAGGCTCGGACCTCGAGCTTTATTTCGGCCGAACTCGCCGCACGCTTCAAACACTGGTCGGCGAGGCCAACCCTCATCCGTAATCCCGTCAACCGCGAGGAGCCAGCATTGCGGACCAGCCTCATCCCGCTGCTTCTGCGGACGAAACGGACACACCTGAACAGGGGAACGCTGCAATCCGCGGTCTTTGAACTGTCCAGAATATACGAGGTAGCGCCGACCAAGCCGCGCGAAAGGACATGCCTGGGGCTGCTCGATGACGCCGGGTTCCGTTCGCTTCGCGGTGCGCTGGACACGCTGTTTGCACGCCTCGGGCTATCCGAACCGGTGGAATACTCTGGATATGGCGACGCGAACCTCGCGGCGGAGGGGTCTGCGAAGCTGACGCTGGGCGGCCGCCACCTCGGCGTGGCAGGCGTCATCACCCAGGGACTTGCCGCGGCCTTTGATATAAAAGACACGCCAGCGGTTGCGGAG
>JAUWIN010000126.1 GCA_030605345.1 Candidatus Brocadiia bacterium | reverse complement strand
GCAGCAAATTGGTTCGAAGCGCGCGAGACTGCCCGGTGGTAGTTGCGGTCTCCGCAAAGGCGCCCGCCAGCCGGACGGAGCGACTGATGCAGGCCGGGTGCAACGTTGTAGAGTTTCCGACGAAGAACGGCCGCACCGACATGAACCAGGTGCTGCACTTCCTGGGCACTGTTGGCGCGACCAATGTGCTGGTTGAGGGCGGCGGTAAGGTGCTGGGGACGTTGTTTGACGCGGGCCAGGTCGACGAAGTGCTGGCCTTCGTTGGACCGAAGGTTGTCGGCGGCAAGGGAGCGTCACCTGTGCTGGGCGACGGCGTGGACAGGATTGGCGATGCCCTTCGACTTGAATCGCCGACGACCAGACGACTCGGCGACACCATCTTGCTCCGCGGGCGGGTGCGACGCTGAAGCTGGGCGGCCTGTGTTCCTGCGGCGACATGACTGGGCCAAGGTACCTTCGCGCCAGGGTTCAACAGTTGTTGCTACGCACAAGGTTGTCGAACCGAATTGGGAGAAAAGAAATGAAACGCGTCCGTGTGGCGGTTGTGGGGGTCGGCATCTGGGGCAAGGTGCACCTCCGGGCGTATTCGCAACACCCATCGGCTGAGACGGTGGCGATATGTGACGTGGACGAAGACCGCGCCCGCCAAACGGCGGAGCTACTGACTATCCCGGCGTGCTATACCTCAGTCGGTGAGATGCTGGCGAATGAAGAGCTCGACGCCGTCTCGGTTGCGACGCCGGACATGGCGCACACGGAGATTGTGATTCAGTGTGCGAAGGCCGGTGTGCACGTGTTGTGCGAAAAGCCAATGGCGACGACCGTGGAGGAATGCCAGGCGATGATCTCCGCGGCAAAGGATAACAACGTCCGCCTGATGGTCGACTGGCACAACCGGTGGAATCCGCCGGTATATGCCGCATGGAAATCAATCCGCGACGGCGAATTGGGCGACGTTCGCTACATCTATTACCGGCTTAGCGACACCATCTATGTGCCGCTCAAGATGCTGCCCTGGGCCGACCGGTCGAATCCGCTGCTCTTCCTCGGCAGCCACGCCCTGGACTCGGTCTGCTGGCTGATGCAGAGCAAGCCCATTCGCGTGACCTGCTGGCGAATGGAGGGTGTGCTGAAAGCGATGGGAACGGATACGCCGGACATGTACGTCACGGTTCTCGATTTCGAGAACGGCGCCACTGCCGTGGTGGAGAATAGTTGGGTGCTGCCCCAGAGCTCGCCGTCGCTCATCGACCATAAGGCCGAGATAATCGGCACAAAGGGCACCATCTATCTGGACCCCACGCATGGGCGCGCGGTCGAGAAATACACCGCCACCACGCCGGAAGGTTTCCCGAACACTTCGTATCCTGACATGTTCGTGATGCCGGAGGTGCACAATCGGCAGGTCGGCCTGGCGGTCGAGAGCATCTATCACTTCGTCGAGTGCGTGCGCGACGGTGTCACACCGCTGACGTCCGGCGCCGACGGGCTGCTCAACACCAAGCTAATCCTTGCCGCGGAGCGGTCGGCCGAGAAGGGCGCAGCGGTGGAGGTAAGTTCCTGAGCGTCCGCGTCTGGTGCCGAAACAAGCCGCAGGTGCCACGGGCGTCTGTCCGGTGAAAAACTACACTAGGGGAGGCGGTTCCACGAAGCGGAATCAAGTCCGCCTTCCCCGTGGCTGCCGCAGGCAGGCTGCGTGGTGATCAGCTCGACAGGTTACGGAACCGCACGGTCTCGAATTGGCGCTCCAGCCCCAGGCCGATGGCGATGTGGAGTTCCCCGGCCCTGGGATGAAAAACCATACTGGACATCGTCCACTCGTTGTTGATGCCCTTCTCGTGGTCAGGGTCCTCGCTGTCGGAGATAAAGGCCTTGGCGTCGTCGATGGTGATGTTGGGGTAACGGCTCTCGACCAGCTCAGCCATGCGGCGATCACGCTGGCCGAGGGCGGGGCGCTTACTTTCGTCGTCGCCAAACAGGGGCAGCTCGTAAATCACATTGGCGTGGGTGAAGAACGTGTCGGAGCAGGACGCCCCGAACGCGGTGGGCGCTGCCTCGATGCTGCAGATACCGTCCGGCTCGTGGGCCAGCAGGAACGCGTTCGGCAGGGAATGGGGAATCGACCGCATGTAGTCAACCGCCTCGGCGAGCGTGCGCTTGGTCAGGGCCTCGCGGGTTATGACGCACGTGGGCAGGCCGTCGGCCCGGTCGCCGTTGTCGATGTACATCCACATCAGGACCAGCCCGGATGAATTCATGCCCATGTAGGCCGGGATGCCGGGGTGCGTGTAGATGAGTGTCTCCAGACCGTCGGTGTTGATGAAGTGCAGCACGACGTCTTCTTCGGCCTCGGCCCAATTCCAGTAACGTTCGTCGTTGTTCTCGGCGCAGATAAGGCCGTCCGGCGTGAAGGCCGCGAACGACGTGCAGCCGCCCTGCTGCTTGGCGTGCTTCGCCAGCTCCCGCTCGCGCCAGTAGATCAAGTTCTTGTCGTACGCGCACGTGAGCAGCAGGATGTCCTCGAAGGGCAGGTCGGCCCCCTCGGCTGTGCCCCGCATCTCGGCCAGCGTGGTAGGCGCGCGCTGCTCGATCAGGGGCACGATGGCCTGCGCCCGCGGCAACCAATCCCGCAGAGACCCAGACTTATCCAGGATGTTCATCCAGTCCTGAAGCTTGAAGATTCGGCGAATCCCGGCCGCGCAGCGTTCGCCGACCTCTCGCCCACGGGCGACCGCATCTCCCTCGGCGACAATCATGTTTGTGTTCATAGCATGAATGATACGCACAGCCACGCGGAGCGCAAGTCCCTGCCGGGAGGCCGTACTTGCTGGCGATGGAGGAAAGCGTTATGCTGTCACTGGTAAGAAACACTCAAATAAGGAGACGTATTATGCCGACGGAAACGGATAGCCCAGCAGCCGCGGCGGGAACACTGCCAAAAGGTAAGATATGCGACCTGGAGGTCTCTCGCCTCGTCTTGGGCGGCAACCTTCTCACCCACTACACCCATTGCCGGGATCAAAGCTACGTGCTGGACCTGATCGCACACTACAATACAGAGGAGAAACTCCTCGAGACCTTCGCGCTGGCTGAAGAAAACGGCATCAACACACTAAGCGTCCACACGGTGGACTGGACGCATAAAATCATGAAGAAATACCGTGACCTTGGCGGCGAGCTCCAGTGGATACTGTGTCCGACCGCCTCTGTGGAAGACCCCGACCTCAAAGAATACAAAGAAGAGATCCGGCGGCTTGCAGATCTCGGTGCGGATGCGTTCTACGTCTGGGGCGAGCACACCGACGTGCTGGTGCGTGAGGGCAAGGCCGACGTGATTGCCAGATGCCTCGATATATTCAGGGACCTCGACCTGCCGGCCGGCGTGGGCGGACATGGCCTCGACGTGGTCAAAGCCAGCGAAGATGGCGGAATGGACCCGGACTTCTACGTCAAGACCTTCCACCACCACGACTATCCAAGCGCACCGGCGGACCCCAACGCTCTGGAGCAAGCATACGGCGAAGTACCCGGATACTGGTGCAAGGATCCTCAGGAGACGGCTGACTACATGAAGGGCGTGAACAAGCCGTGGATTGCGTTCAAGACCATGGCCGCCGGCACGATCGGGCCTCAAAGCGCATTCGAGTACGTCTTCAAGAACGGTGCCGATTTTGTCTTCGCCGGGATGTTCGATTACGAGATCGAGAAGGATGTCGCCATCGCCTCGGCCATCCTCCAGGAAGAACTGGGCAAGAACCGGGCGCGCCCCTGGCAGGGATAAGCCCGGACGATTCGCCGGCAATTCCAATTCGCGTAATTCCGCGCCGCGCAAAGGGTCAATAGAGGGTGGTGGAACGACAGGGGCCCCGTTGTCGTCCACTTCTGGTGATATGAGGCGTCAGTTGGATTTTCGGCCGGCGGTGCCCTTCACGGATCTAGAGACCTTCTCGGTCTTTTGTTTCGGCCGTAGAGCCCGGGTGGCTTTGCCCGCCCGCCACCTCTCGGAATCTCAGATGGCCGCCCGCTCCCTGGCCAATCCCAGCTGGTAGTCGGCCTTGCCGCAGCTGGTGAG
>JAUWIN010000060.1 GCA_030605345.1 Candidatus Brocadiia bacterium | reverse complement strand
GATATGCGATGATGCCGTTCACCACCGGACTGAACCTGGACCCCGTTGATGTCGGCAAGAGCGCTAACGCCGCCCTACAGATGTGGGGCAACGACGCTGTGCTCGAGGGCTGGATGTGCGTGGCTGTGCCGTGCAGCAGCGACAAGGGCGACGTCGAGGGCGAGGCCGGACGTATCGCGGAATTGCTTTCCAGTGACCCGGTCAACATCTTTAAGCAATGGCGCTGTGAAACTGTCCAGGCCGCTGAGGACTTCTGGGCGAAGTCGGCCATTGAAATGGACGACAAGCTACTTGAAAACACCTGGTACGAGACCATCCATCTGCGCCGCTGCACCTATCGTGCCGACGTGATTGCGCCGGGGCTCGCCCTGCCCAGCACCGTGCAGGACTACTCGATGTGGCAAGGCGACTAACATATGAACTTCAACTACCAGCAGCCATTCTACGGCGACTACTGCTCGAACCACATCGAGATTGGCGACGCATATTTCCCCGGCCTACAATACATGGTCGAAGTCGGGCGAATGGTGGCCGAAAAATACTGGGGTTGCCGAGGCACATACATTGCCGTGTCTGGGTATCCGTTCAAGATTGACAAGGACCCATTCGGGACTGGCCCGCTGAGCCGCCTGGCTTATTGTACCGGCTGGGCGATGAATCAGCACTGGAACCGCTATCTGCACACCCAGGACGAAGACTGGCTGCGCGACAACGGCTATCCCGTCATCCGCGACTGCGCGCTGTTCTATACCGACTTCCTGAAAAAGGGCGACGACGGCCTGTATCATGCTTATCCGTCGGTGCAGGGCGAATCCCAGTTCACCGGCCGGGTTGAGGACTACACCGACCAGCCGCAGGTGTTGAGCGAGGCGCGATACTGCCTCGAATCCGCCGTCAAGGCCGCGGAAGTGCTTGATGCCGACGACGAACTTCGCGAGCAGTGGCAGGAAATCGTGGACCATCTCGCGCCGTGGATCGATCTCGACGCACTGGGGCTCAGCGAAGAGGACAAGCGCCGTTACTGGCTCTGCACGCCCGCCGTCCGGGCACCTGCGAGCAACGGCGAAGAAAAACCCAGCCATCTCAGACGAACGATGGATAGCCACCAGTGGCGGTGCAGCTTCAATCCCCTGCCATGGTATTGGCTGACCGACCTCCGCTGCGGAGCCTTTGTTCCGGAGCGCGACCTCGAAGACGTCAAGGCGCAGATCTACCGTTGGCGGACGCCCGGCGGCCACGTGCGGGCGATGACTGCCAGCGACCACGGCTTCATCGGCGCCTACGCCGAGAGCATGGGCGTCATCGCGCCAATCCAGGAGATGATGCTCCAGAGCTGGGACGGCGTCATCCGGGTGTTCTCGGCGTGGCATAAGGCAATGAACGGACGCTTCAGCACGCTTCGCGCTGAGGGCGCGTTCCTCGTCAGTGGCGAATTCAAGGACGGCCGGGTCCAGCCCATCACTGTCCTCAGCGAGAAAGGCCGCCAGTGTCGTGTGCAGAACCCGTGGGACTGTTCCGTGCGCGTCATCAGCCAGGACGGACACGCAATTGACCATAAAATCGAGAATGGAAATGTGGTCTGCTTCGACACGCAGCCGGGCCAGCGCTATGAAGTGGCCCCTGTCGAATAAGCCAACATTATCTTACGCCGCTGCCACACTAACAGGAGCCTGACAATGCACACAATCGAACTGGACCAAATGGTACTTGAAGCTGAAGATGGACTGATGTTGGGGAACGGCGACCTTTCTGTCAGCATCTATCAGAAGGCAGGCCAGATTGTCTGGCGGTTCGGCAAGAACGACGTGTGGGACCGGCGGCTCGACACCAGCGACAGCCCCGAGCCGGCGCACATCGATGAGGTTGCGCGCGGTGTCCGTGACGAAGGTTGGACAAGCCACGGTTTTCTGGAGGGGCACGGCGAAGCCACCCGCGGTACCACTGATGAGAAGCGGATGAAGGACCTCTGCAGCGGCTATCCCGCTTATGCGAGTCGGCCATACCCATGCCCCAAGCCGGTTGGTGAATTGGCCCTGCACTTCCCGGTCGATCAGCGCGGGTTGAAAATTTCTCAGCGGCTCTCCATCGAGAAGGCCACTGTGGACATCCGCTGCGAGTGGGAGTCGAGCGTGGTCATAAACGTCCACTGCTTTGTTGCTCCTTCGCCCAACGCATTGGTCGTGAGTTGGGAAGCCGAGAACTGGTCGGATGAAACCGCGACCGGTGAGAAGCCGCCGGTATGGTTTTCGCTCTATCGATGGGCGGACCCAACAGTCGAGAAGTTCGCCTCGGAACTCTTCTCTGGAACGCGGTACGGTTACTTTCAGGGCTCCATAAGGTCTGACAAAGTGACGCCGCTGCCGCCGCCGAGTGTGCGCCAGATAGACGGACACCCCGTCGTCGAGCAAAAGTTTTACCCCGACCTCGAATTCTCCGACGGCTTCCGCTACGGCCTCGCACCATTCGCGAGTGATTTGACCACCAAGTCCATACCCGCAACAATGGACAACGGCGACGCAGCGCGAATTCATCTCATCTCGGAGGAGGCCGTTCTCAAGGGCGAAATCGCCGTCGTCGTCCCGTGCAGCACTGACAAAGGCGGGATGGAAGCCGAGCTGCGCCGCCTGCGCCAGCAGCTCGCCGCCGACCTGCCCGGCACACTGCATCAATGGGAGACGACCGCCTTGGCAGATGCCGAACAGTTCTGGGCCAAGTCAGCAGTTGAAATCGATGACCCGCTGCTGGAAAGCACGTGGTACGGCACACTTCACACCCGGCGATGCGCATATCGGGCGGGAGTCATCGCGCCGGGGCTGGCCTTTCCGAGCACGGTCCAGGACTACTCACTATGGCACGGCGACTACCACACCAACTTCAACTATCAGCAGCCGTTCTATGGCGACTACACCGCCAACCACATCGACGTCGGCGATTCGTTCTTCCCGGGCATGAAGCACATGGTCGATATCGGCCGGAAACTCGCCCGTGACTACTGGGGCTGCCGCGGGACGTTCATCCAACTCAGCGGCTATCCGTTCCCGACCGACAATGACCCCTACGGCACAGGGCCGCTCGCCCGCATGGCCTACATGACTGGCTGGGTCTCGAACCATTACTGGTGGCGCTATCTCTACACGCAGGACCTCGAATGGCTCCGGTCCGAAGGTTACCCCATCATCCGCGCCACCGCCCTCTTCTACACCGACTTCCTCAAGAAAGGCGACGACGGGCTCTATCATGCATTCCCCTCCGGACAGGGTGAGTATTTCTACACTGGCAAACCCGAAGACTACACAGACCAGCCGCAGGTCGTCCGCCACGCGCGCTACTGCCTGCAATCGGCGGTCCAGGCCGCGGATGCGCTGGGCGCCGACGAAACGCTGCGGCAACAGTGGCAGGAAATCCTCGACCATCTTGTGCAGGTGGACGACTTGGATAAATTGGGCATGAGCGACGAAGAAAAACGCCGCTACTATCTCAATATGCCCGCCTTCATCGGCATGGACGTAGGGAACTACATCCCGAGGCCGGGCGACGAGCCGAAATACCTCCACCTCTCGCGCGGGGGCTCCAATTTCCTGCCGTGGCAGATGATGATTCACCTGCGCAACGGTGTCTTCGAGCCCGACCGGGACGTCCCCGCAGTGCGTGCGCACCTCCGACGCTGGTATCTGCCCAACGGCGTGATACGCGCAATGTCCACAGGCGACCACGGCTTCATCGGCGCCTACGGCGAAAGCACAGGGATTCTGGAACCGCTCCAGGAGATGATGCTCCAGAGCTGGGACGGCGTCATCCGTGTTTTCCCGGCATGGCCGAAGCAGCTCAACGCGCAATTCAAAACACTTCGCGCCGAGGGTGCCTTCCTCGTCAGTGCCGCATGGCAGGATGGCCGCGTCCGGTCGCTCTCTATTATCAGTGAGGCCGGCAAGCGGTGCAGCGTCGCTTCACCATGGCCCGACGGCGTGAGCGTCATTGACGAAGCCAAGCAGCCGGTTAAGACAACCGCAAAGGACAGAGATACCATCGCCTTTGAGACAGCCCCCGGCAAGAAATACAAACTCGTCCCAACCCGCACAGCGTAACCGACAATAGTTTCTCCAGGACGGGACACGCTGAAACCCAGACGCCTTGACAAGGCTGTCCACGGTGTTAATATGACACTGGAAACTCGTAGTGATTTGCGCGCCGTTCGCGCACAAAAAGGACAGAGAGCGAGTATCAAGTAACCATCTGACAGCCAATGTCCGGGCGATTAGCTCAGTCGGCAGAGCGCTACACTCACATTGTAGAGGTCACTGGTTCGAGTCCAGCATCGCCCACCATCAGAAAGTCCCGCAGGACCACTCGCTTCCAGTGGCTTACGTCTCCACCCGCCGACCGTCCCCACGCGATTGATTCGAAGGCCTAAAACTTCCTTGATGTGCCTGCGGCTGTATGCTAAAAGACGAGGGGTTCTGGACTACCTGTGAGCACAGTGTAAGGACTAAAGATTATGATACCTAAATTCGGTTTTGATTTCGCAGATCCATATTACGAGTTCGGGAATGTAAAATTCGCGTTCAGGATATGCACCCTGAGGAACGTTTACGGAATTGATCCGGAGCAGACCTCTCAGGAAGAGCGGGAGGATGGTCTGAAGATTGAGGCCAGGGGCCTGCGGTTCGCTGGCGGGCAGCGGCGATGTGCTGGCCGGCTTGTTGCTGAGATATGGCGTGACGATGAGGGTATCAGGTTCAAAGCCGAGGCCGAACACGATGAGATAATTAAGGGCATCACGATTCTCATCAGAGGACTGGCTGCTCCGGTGGAGGAAGAGCACATCTACAAATGGCCGCATCCGGAATCGGACGCGCCCCCTTTCCCAGAAGTGGAAACCAAGGACGGCGGCACCGCTTGCATTATGCCCGCGACCACTGAGCTGCGTTTCCGCAGGTGGGCGATATACAAGGAATACTCCGGCAACTGGGTCCTCAATCTGAGCGAAGATAGCCCCTACCCGAAGCGGCGGAAGCATGTGAGCGGCTCGGAATGGGTTCTGGTGCGTAACCGGCCGGCTTCGGAAAACCTTGCCCGCTGGTACGAGATGTTAGAGCGGGAAACCGGTCTGCGTCCGTGGGACGAACGCGATGATGTGCCAGCGTGGATGCGTGAGGTGAGCCTGGTGCTGCACATGCATTGCGAGAGCTGGACAGGCTATGTTTTCAATACTTTCGAACGCCAGATGGAGATTCTGCGCTGGATAGGAGAACGCATCGACGGACGACACGTGCTTGTATATTTGCCCGGCTGGGACGGCCGTTACTACTGGGACTACCCTATCTACAAGCCCTCACAGGCATGCGGCGGGAGCGAAGGGCTGCGCAGACTGGTGGACGGCGCGCATCAGCTCGGCATGCACGTGGTGCCGATGTTCGGGCTCATAGGATCCAACTACGAGCATACCAAGTCCCTGGGCATTGAGCAGGCGGCATGTCACAATGCCTATGACCAAGAGGAAATATGTGATTGGACGGAATGGGACGAGGACCTGGCGACCGATCCAATCTGGCAGCCGCTGAATGTCGGCGAGGAGACCTTCCGCAAGTATCTGCTGGAGCGGATAGCGTGGGTGACCGATACTTTCGGTGTCGATGGAGCAATGCTGGACATCACCACCTGGTTGCCGCACGACCCCCGCTACGATTTGTTGGCGGGGCTCAAGCAGCTCGTTTCCGAACTCCACTCGCGGTATGAGGATTTTCTGATTTTCGGAGAGAACTGGAGCGAACTGCACATCCCGTTCGTTCCGCTATTCCAGGACTCGATGCGTGTGCCGGACGACCATCCTTTTCACCGCTACTGCCGCAGGACAGCCCATCTTTTCCACGGCGCTCCCGGGACTGGGTCCAACGGAGTATTCGAGAGCGGATACAGCCCTTACCAGCGGCCATCGCCGGATGACAGAACCATACCCACCCTTGCAGTGGTTCAGGACACACTGCCGGAACACTCGGATGAAGTCGAAGCAGTAATCCAGGGCGCCGGGCAGTGGGGCGAACGGTGGACAAAGGCAGATTCTTGACGGCGCGGCGCGGGCAGAAAACATGGTGCTTCGCCAATTCGCCTCAATTCTCGGTCACCAGTATTCCTCGGCCAGCGCCTTTGCCATGGACACCCATTCGCTTATGCGCTGGGGCTGACCATTAACCGTGTGCAGATCTTTCATGGTTACTTCGATCACGCAATCGCGCGTTTTGTCGAAGACGTCGCGGAGTTGTTTTCGTGCGTCGTCGATATCCCAGGAAGCCATGCCAAGGATAGCAGGGTTGGGTTTGTAGGAGAACACCGCGCGTTTGCCCAGCGCCTCGGCGCCCTTGGCCACATCCGCCCACGGGCTCATGCTGATCCTGCGGACGTTGGTAATGTGCTTGAGAATAAGATCGACCTTGTCATGCAGCGGCTCGCAGCAGCCGTAGTAGCTGAGGCCGAACCTGTTCAGTACCCGCTTTTCATATTGGAGCGCGAATTCCTCGTGCATCCGGGGCGATACCTCGGAGAATATCTGGGTTGATGCCTGGCCCCACAAGTCCGCGCGGCGCACGTGTCCGGGGTCAAAGCCGGGCGCGGGAAGTTCGTCAGTGTACCCGGTGCCGCCGGTAAGCAGGAAATCTTCTCTGTTGTTCAGGCTGAAAAGCCCCTGCCTTTCAAACTCCTCGTAGATTCCGATATCAAAGTCGGTCAACGCCTTGAGCCATGAGTGGAGCCACTCGGGACGGTCTATTGTGTCGATGAATGCTTGCTCGACTCCGCGTCTCATGATGAATTCATCCATGGGCTGTGTCCAGCACTCCGTTCGTCCCAGCTTTTCGACGCGCAGGATTCCGTCAAACAGCTCACACAGAGATTCATAACGCCGCTCTGTTTCGTCACGGTCCACTGTAACCGACGGTGTGCCGACCCTGGACGGCGGATCATCGTCTGCGATGGTGGAATTGTAGGCAAACGCGCCCAGACGCTCGCCGGAGCCCGTCGCCTCCACTTCAACGCCGTACCATTTTGTGTTGATGCTTATGCGCGAATAGTAAACAGGTTCCCAGACCTGGTCGTCTCGTCGTGTTTGCCAGTGCTCTATGCTGTTTCTCAGATCGCGTTCGATCTCTCTTGCTTCTTTGTTCTCGCAGTCAAGTGCGCTTCTGAGGGCGGGCCGAGGTGTGGTCCAAGCCGGCCACCCGGTCCAGTCGTAAAGGACGATCATGGGCCGGACGCGTTCCAGGCTGTTCACCTTCTTCCAGAGCGCTTTATTCTCCTCCTGCACGGGATCCGCAGCGATCTCAGCTACGTTTCGCGCCAGTTCACGGAGAATAGTTTTGTCTCTGTCTTTAATCTTCGTCATGAGTGATAGACTGTGTCAGTATTTCGCCTCAACGATGCAGCCCGCGCCGGCAGTCATCGACAACTTGAGTTTGACCGTGGTCGAATCGAAGAACGTCCCGGTTTCCACATCGCCATCGAACGCCCTGCCGTCAATGGTGAGTGATTTCGCCGTGGCGGCGGGCGCGAGGATCAGCTCCAGTTCGAGCGTCACGTCGTGGTCGCAGTGGTTCTCCACGCGGCAGCGCACCTGGTCGTCCGCGCGGGCGAATTCGACGCTGAATCGGCCGCTGCCCAGCCGGAAGCGCTGCCACGAAAAGTCGCTGGTCGGGCTGAACGGACGCCACCGAAGCGTGCGCGATGGTGCATCGTAGCTTAGCCCCAGGATGACCGACACGAAGTGGCAGGCGTACACGCCAGCCGCCCAACCGCTCTTGCCTACCATGCCCCCGTCGATTTCATACGCTCGGCCGCTTTTGCCCTCGCGGCACGGCCACCCCCACACCGAGCCGTCCATGTCCGTCCGTTGGCCGATGATAGTCATCGCACCGTCGGGGCCCGACATCTCTTCGGCATTTTTCACACCGGCCAGGCCCGTCATGTAGCCCGGGAAGGTTGCATCGATGCTCGGGACCGGCTCGGAAATCCACGTCGAATCCTTGATGCCGCGCGTGCTCGGCCGATACCAGCGATTGTGTTCCGTCATCGCCACGCGGGCATGGTTCTGGAACGCCTCGTCGTCATACGTGCAGTAACCGTAGAACGGCATGAGCGTGGTATCGGTCTCCTCGCCGTCGTGGTGCGTCTCGTGCGAGCCGTCGGCAAAGGCGCCTTCGGTATATTGCCGGCCGAGCGGGCCGTCGGTGATGCACCATTTATCTAAGTCGGCTTTGGTCTTTTCTGCGATCCGCCTGTACCGCTCGGCCGTGTCGGTATCTCGTGCGATGTCAGCGAAAATCCGAGCGGCTGCGTTGAAACAGTACCAGGCAACCACGTTGGAGCCGGTGTGGTAGTCGCCCCGGGACGGCCCGTCGGACAGCCATTCCGACGGATACAAATACGGTTCGTCCTCACGCGTTTCGAAAACCGCGTCGAGGAGTTCGGTGACCTTCGCCATCACCTCGGGATGAGCGTTGAAGAACTCGTGGTCGCCTGTGGCCGTGTAATACAAACCCGACAAGGCTACCGGCGCCAGCGTGTTGGCCAGCGCAAAACTCACCCCGCCTGTGAGCCGATAGCCTTCGTACACCTTGTCGCCTTTGTGACGGACTGAACGATTTAGGAACCACAGGATGCATTGCTTCAGTAGCTCAGGTTCGTGGATGGCCAGCGGCGCCGCGAGGTGATAAAAGTCCTTCATCCACGTCTGCATCGTGGCCGGATAGCCCGACCAATTCGCGCCGACCATTTCACCGCGCTCGTCCACCGCGACGGCATTGAAGCACGTCAGCAGCATTCTGCGGAACAGTTCAGCCGGGAACGGATCGCCCGGCATCGTCAGCTCGCCAGCCATGTCCTGGAAATAATTCCACGTCTGGTTGAGCCATTCGAGGCTGGAGCGCTCGGAAAGCTCGGCCGTTGCCGCTTCACCCGCCACAGGAGCGATGACGGCTGGCGTCCAGAGCGTCTCGTTCGGCGCGAGCTTGAACGACACTGCGCCGTCGTCGTGCTCCAATGCGTCGGCCAGGCCGACATAGGTTTCAAGCGCCTCGGCCCTCTTCGGCTGGCTTTTGGGAAGGATGACTTTGCCCTCGATCGTCTCGCCTGAGACGTTTCGGAGCAGCAGGCCGTAGATGACCCCCCGCGGCCGTTGCTTGCCATCAGCCGAGATGGGGGCATAGACGATTAAGGTCACTTCCAAGCCGGCCCCCGTGCGCTTGCACAACGGGAAGATGCCGCCCAGAAGCTCCATCCGCATCGGCCAATCGACCTGGCTGAGATTGGGCTGGGCTGCGCCAATCTGAATCGCGTAGGCAAACGGGCCGGACTGATTGAAATTCTTGTGCCACCAGACGCCGGGCAACCCTGGGTCGGACGCGTAGCAGTCGCGGTAGGAAGCGAAATGCTTGACCGAGCCGTCCAGCGACACGTTGGCCAGCGCTTTGTTGTTGCCGACGTCGAGGACCAAATGCTCGTCCGGGATCTTGGCCGCATAGAAGCTGTCGGCATGGCCGCACGTGGCCTTGCCGTCGGCATATTCCACCCAGAACAACTCACTTGTCGGCCCGGCCAACGCCGTCTCAATGGAATCAAACCGAACGCCCGACATCTCTAACAATCCTCACTGTTAGCAGGAAGTGTCACGGGCCACCGCGACTGTCTCGTCTCTATTATACTCACCCGCGCAGTGGTCGTCAGCGTAAAAAAACAGCCGAAGCTGCATCAAGAACTTTCTGGCCGAAAAATCCAGAAAAAGTCCGCCAGCCGTCGCGCTTGTACGCAATGCTCAACCAGACCGCGGGGGAACGTTCTGTGATTACACCCCAACCCGCCAATCGGCAGCATCTTTCAAATAACGCAATTCCCTCACCCCCGGCACACTCGAATTGAAAAGCAGAGGCTGCTGTGGTATTCTCATCCCCAATACAGGAAACGAAATGTTGCAGAGCCCGGTCATCTTGGTCATCAACCCCGGTTCGCTCTCCACGCGGACGGCGCTCTTCGAGGGCACGACGACGCTCGCCGATGACCACCTCGAATGCCCGAAGAACGAGCTGGCCGCGTGCGGGAACGTGCTGGACCAGGTACCGATGCGGACGACACACGTCCGCGACTTCCTGGCGCGCCTGGGACGCTCGGCAGAGGAGTGTCACGCGGTCGCGGCCCGCGGCGGGCCGCTGCGGCCAGTCCCCGGCGGCGTGTACCGGGTGAACGAGGCGCTGCTGGCCGACGCCCGCGACGATAGCTTTACCGAACACGTTTCGAAGATCGCCTGCATCATCGCTGACGACCTGGCCCGCGAGGGCGGCGTCCCCGCGTTCGTCGTCGATCCGGTTTCGACGGACGAATACGACCCGATAAGCCGGGTGAGCGGGGTGAAGGCGCTGCCGCGGCGGTCGTTAGTCCACGCGCTGAACCTGAAGGCGGTCGCACGGGCGTATGCCTCGGAGGAAGGCCAACGATACGAAGACCTGCGCCTCATCACCGCGCACCTCGGCGGCGGGTGCTCCATCGCCGTCCCCCTCGGCGGCCGGATGGTTGACTCGGTGGACGCGAATGGCGAGGGCCCCTTCTCGCCGGAACGAAGTGGCGGGCTGCGCGTGGACGACTTCGCACGGTTCGTGCTCGAGTCAGGCAAATCGTTCGGCGAGCTGCGTCAGCTACTCACGAGGCAGTCCGGCCTGGCCGACCACCTCGGGACGACCGACGCGCGCGAGGCAATCGCCCGAGCGGACGCCGGCGACGAACAGGCCAGCACCGTCTTGGAGGCAATGGCCTACGGGGTTGCGAAACACATCTGCGGACTGGCTGCGGCCGCGTCGGGGCGCATCGACGCCATCCTCCTGACCGGAGGGCTGGCGAATGCGGAGACGTTCGTCCGCCTCATCACCGAGCGCGTGTCGTTCCTGGGTCCTGTGCGGTGCTATCCGGGGGAACGCGAGATGCCGGCGCTGCGCGATGGCGTGGCGCGGGTCTTGACCGGCGAAGAGCGCCCAAGAGTGTACCCGACAGGAGAGTTTGAGTGAAGAGCTTCGACGAGATTCTGGCGAAGGCGAAGGAGCTGGGGCCGAAGACAATCGCGGTGGCGGGCGAGCCGGATGAAGCGCTCGCCGCAGCGCTGACGGAGGCCGAACGCGAGGGCATGGGGCGCGGTGCGATCTTCCAGGGCGCCCCCAGCGCAGTCCAGGCGGTCCGTGAAGGCGAGGCCGACATGCTTCTCAAGGGCAGCATCGATACCAAGAGCTTCATGGCCGCCATTCTGGACCACGAACGCGGCCTCCGCTCCGGTCACCTCATCAGCCACATCTGCATCGTCGAGGCGTTCGGCCGGCTGCTGCTCTTCACGGACTGCGGCGTCTGCCTGCACCCGACTCTCGAGGAGAAGGGGAACATCATCCGCAATGCCCTGCCGCTGGCGCGGGCGCTGGGGATGGCCGAGCCAAAGGTCGCCGTGCTCGCCGTGGTCGAGAAAGTGAACCCGAAGATGCCCGAAACCGTGGACGCGGAGAAGCTTTCGAAGATGGCCATCCCCGGCTGCGTGGTCCAGGGGCCGCTGGCGGTGGACAACGCGGTCTCCCCGCAGGCGGCGAAAATCAAAGGCATCACCGGACCAGTGGCCGGACAGGCGGATATTCTTCTGGTCCCCTCCGTGCTGGTGGGGAACATCTTCGCAAAGGGGGTGATGTATTTCGGTGGGTGCCGCTTCAGCGGCGTCGTGGCCGGGACGTCTAAGCCTGTGGCGTTCCTCTCCCGCGCCGACCCGGTCGAAGTGAAGCTGAACACCATCGCGTCGGGGATTCTGATGACTGAGGGGCAGTAAGATGGGGAAGAAGCAACTGATGATGGGCAATAAGGCGGTCGCCCTCGGGGCGTGGGAGAGCGGGGTCCGCGTCGCAACCGCCTATCCGGGCACCCCTGCGCCTGAGATCAACGAATGTATGGCCACATACCCCGAAGTGGACACCGAGTGGTCGGTGAACGAGAAGGTGGCCCTCGAGGTGGCCATCGGCGCCAGCTTCGCCGGCGCCCGTGCGCTCTGCTCGATGAAGCACGGGGGGGTAAATGTGGCGGCGGACCCGCTGTTTAGTCTGGCCTACGGGGGCGTGAACGCCGGGCTGGTCATCGTCACGGCCGACGAGCCGGGCCTGCACTCCTCGCAAAACGCGCAGGACAACCGCTACTACGCCAAGTTCGCCCAGGTGCCAATGCTCGAGCCGTCCGACGCCCAGGAGGCGAAGGACATGGTGAAGGACGCGTTTGACATCAGCGAAGAATACGACACACCCGTCTTCCTCCGGCTGACGACGCGCATCTGCCACACCTCGAGCGCCGTCGAGCCGGGCAAGCGGAAGAAGGCCCCGCACCGACCGTACCAGAAGGACCCAACCAAGACGGCGATGGTCCCTCCGCACGCCTACGGGCGGCACTTCAAGCTCGAGAAACGCGAAACCCTGTTAGAGGCGCTCTCAAACACCTCGGAGCACAACCGGACCGAGATGCGCTCCCTCGAGTTCGGCGTCATCACCAGCGGCATCAGCTACCAGAACGTCCGCGAGGCACTCCCGGACTACTCCGTGCTGAAGATCGGGATGACCTATCCCATCCCGCAGCAGCTCATCCGGAACTTCGCCTCGCAGGTCAAGTACCTGTACGTAGTGGAAGAGAACCGGCCGTTCCTGGAGGAGGCGATCCAGGGTCTCGGCATTCCCGTGGACGGCAAACAGCAGCTGCTGCGTGTGGGAGAGCGGCCCGCGGAGCAACTGCGGCGACGAATCCTGCACCAGGGGGCGCAGCAGAAGGCCGCGGCGGAGGACGTGCCCAAG
>JAUWIN010000100.1 GCA_030605345.1 Candidatus Brocadiia bacterium | reverse complement strand
GCGGGATGTATATGACGTCGTTTGCCTTCAGTTGCACGTTGGTTTCCCAGCGGCCCTCCTTCACAATGTCGGCGAGGTTGATCTTGAAAACCTGCTTTGTGGTGGTGGTCGCGCGGACGAGCCTGATTCTGTCCCAAGCCGACCTAGTTGTCCCCCCCCTGGCCCGGCCGAAGGCCTTCAGTACTGTCACGTCGCCGTCGAAGGGGTGCTGGCCTTCGCCGGGTGTTTCGCCGAACATGTAATAGCGCTTGCTGTTGAACCCGGTGACCCGGACGGTCACGTCAACGTCGCGGATGTAGACCTGGAGGGCCTTGGTCAGGACGTCGGCGGCCTGCATCGGCGTCATCCCTTCCAGGTAGATATCGCCGATGAGCGGCAGGGTAACGTTGCCGTCGGGTCGGATCGGCTGCGGGCCCGACATGCGCTTTGTCCCGTCCTTCTTCTCCTCCTCTTGGCGCACCATGATATCAATAGTGTCCGTAGCGCCCAGCCGGTATTTGCCGTTGATCTTCTCCAGACGGCGCTCGACGTTCTCCGACGCCAGAACCGCTGCGTTGATGTCGCTGTACTCGACCCCGCTGCACCCGGTTGAGCAGAGCCCGGCTGCTATCAGCAAAACGAACCCGCCGAACACCGACACTGTATCAAACCGTGCGCCCATAATTCTGTTCCTGCAAAATCGTTCGACAAACGGGCGAAACCACGACACTCGCTCGGTATTGTCTGTATAGGCTCCTAAAGCACAATATATGATTCTACCACGCCCTTCGAAGCGATGTCAACGCAGCCCTAGGTCAGTTGGACCCGGCCAACGTCGTGCCTCTTGTCGTGCGCAATAACATCCGACACAAAGCCTTCTATCGGCGTGCCTTCGTGCAGCACACCGTACACCTGATTACATATCGGCATGTCCAGGGAGTACTTTAGTGCCAGATTTTTGACGGACTTAGCGGTGTCGGCGCCCTCTGCCACCGTGTGTACGCTACTGAATATGTCGCGAAGTTTCTCGCCCCGCCCCAGGCGCTCGCCCAGGGTCCTGTTGCGGCTTAGCCCGCTGGTACAGGTGAGGACGAGGTCTCCAAATCCGGCGAGGCCGGAGAAGGTCAGCGGATTAGCCCCCATCGCCGTACCAAGCTTCATCATCTCGCCGAGCCCCCGGGTGATGATGGCGGCACGAGCGTTATAGCCGTAACCCAGGCCCTGGCAAATCCCCACCGCAATGGCTATCACGTTCTTGACCGCTCCGCAAAGCTCGACTCCGATGAAGTCGGGGTTTCCGTACAGGGTGAAGTTTTCGGTCTCAAACCCCTCCTGTACGTGCTCGACGATGCGCATGTCGCGCCCCGTCACCACCACCGACGTCGGCTGGCCCTCAGCCACTTCGCGGGCAAAGGAAGGCCCTGAGATAAAGGCGGTGTCCTGGGCCAATCTCCGCCCCAGCAGGTCGTCAAGGACCTCCGGGAGCAGCATCAGAGTCTCGTTCTCGATTCCCTTGGAGCAACACACAATTATGGTGCCCTCAGCAAACCACTGTGCCGCCCGGGCCACCACAGACCTGAGCACCTGTGATGGGGTTACCAACACCACCATCGGTTTGTCCGACACAACCGCTCGCAGGTCCGCGCAAGGCTCCACACGTTCGTGGAGATGAACACCGGGGAGGTAAAGAACATTTTCACGCATCCGGACCATGATGTCGGACAGTTCGAGCTCATAGACCCATAGTGACACCTGCAGTCCCTTCTTGGCAAGGAGATTAGCCAAGGCGGTGCCCCAGGCTCCGGCGCCAACAACCGCGGCCGCCTGAGGCAGCTTCAACAGCGGGCCATGCCCTGTCCCACTGTCTTCATCCGTCCCGGTATTGCTGTTGCGTTCTGCACGCAGCTGTGCACACCTCCGAATTGCGGCCGCAACTGCATGTTTCCGCCCAGGATAACCCACCGGGCGATTCAGCGGCGGCGTTCCAACTTTTCCTCAGTTCGCTTAATCAGGTTTTTGCAGGACTCAACTTCCCCCAGTTCGGAACCCTGGCGATGCAGCTCGAGCGCCCGCCGCAGATTCTTCAAGCCATCCTCGAGCTTTTCCAGGCTGACCTGGTTGGCGCCCAGATGGTAAAGGATGCTTGAATTGCCGGGCAGTTGTTGAGCGGCGTATTCCAGCTCCGGCTCCGCCCTGTAGTACTTACCGGTCACGTGGTATATCCACCCCAGGGTATCACGCATTTGCGGGTTGTCAGGGTCCAATTCTTTGGCCTGCTGAGCTAACTCGAGGGCCTTCTCACGGTCGGGCTGCGCCGAGACCAGACTGAACCATGCATAGTTGTTTAGCAAAGGCGCGTCCAGGTCGATGTGCTGCTGGAGGTTGGCACAAATCTCCGCTGCCTTTTGAGCCTCGTCCATCTCGAAATACATCATCGCCAGCCGCTTGTTCGCAGCTACCCACGTTTTATTCCCCGGCGCAGAGATAGAGACAATCTGCTCCAAGACTCTGACTGCGTCTGCTTTCTGCCCCTTGGCGGCGTAGGTTGCAGCGAGCCAGTTGAGCAGTTCGGCGCTCTCAGGCCATTTCTCCAGACCCCTCTTGCAGCCCTCCAGGGCTTTTTCCAGCGCCCCTTCCATCTCCGCATCCAACCCTCGCACGTACAAGCGAATGAGGCTGATGTAAAGCTGTTGATGAGCGCCACGTTCAATGAAACTGTTGGGCTGTTCCGCCGCGGAGATCAGCTTTTCCGTCACAGCGACGACTTTTGCCATGTCGTTGTTCTTCCTGTAAAGGCTGGCAAGCTGAGTCAGCAGATAGGGGTTCCCGGGGAACAGCTTGTTCGCTTTTTCGAACGCATCGATTGCCCGGCCGGTTTCTTCGACCCCCTGGTAGAAAAGACCGGCCGACTGGACCGAAACCAGGGCGCTCCTCCTGGCCTCGTCACGGGAGCAAATATCGATGAGCTCGAGACAACCTCGGCGGCTCATCGGCGCCATGCCACGAAACCTGCTAACCACGGCCCGGGCCTCGGCGTATTTTCCGCCCGCGATGAGAGCGAGGACCCGAACAACACCGCAATAAGCGTGCTGTTCGGGGGAAAGCCCAAGAGGAGGTTGAGCCCAGCGCGCCACGTAGTCCATCATCTTCTCAGTTATGCCTACGGCCCGGCTAGCGTCGCCGGCGGCGCCGCGCGCAAGGTAAACTACTGCCAGGCGCGCCTGGCTGCCCGGATCATATCGCGACAGGGGGACGACGCTGGTGGTGTAAATATCGATGACCTTATCGTACTCGCCCCGCTGGTAATACAACCGCGCCATGGCGCCATGGGCGGGGACATAGTTCGGGGCGATCTCGGCGCATTTTTCATAAGCCTCCAGCGCCTTCAGTTCCCGTTTTTGCTCCTCTCTAACGAGCCCCAGTTGGACCAGTGCGCCGGGGTCGGGTTTTTCGCCGCCCTGCGGGCGGGTCAGGCGCTCCAACCTGCTGGCCGCTTCGGCGAGATTATCAGACCTCTCGGCAACGTTCTCGGCCGGCATTTGCATCAGCGATTTCGCCACGCCAAGCAGGGCCGCGCTCCGTATGGCAGTCGCCCTTGGGCCACGCTCATCCCCAGGGATGCCATCCAGCACTTTATCATACACTTCCTTGGCATCCGCCGGCTGGCCGTATTCCAGATAGGCCTTGGCCAGATCGAATGCAATGAGGGGATTGTAGCGCTCCGCTCTCCGCAGGGTTGCAATGACCCGCTGCGGCCTTTCCATCCGGCCGTACACTTGTGCGAGGAGCCTGTACGCTGGCAGGTTGGTGGGGTTGAAGCGTATGAGCGCGGCTAGTTGTTTTTCCGCTTCGCCCAGTCGGCCCAGTTCCGACAACGCGGTCACCAGAAGCAGACGCAACTCCGCGTCTTCCCGCTGCTGCCCCTGGATGAACTCGTTGGCCAAACTCGCCGCTTCGGAGAATTTTCGCTCCGCAATCTCGAATCTCACCCTTTCCTTTACCGCCTGGATCGAGTTGGGGAACTTGTTCTGCAAGGTACGCAGAATCCCCCTTGCGTTCTGTGAGCTCTTCTCAGCGCGCTCACGCTTCGCTTTCCTGGCCAAGAGGTCTTTTTCTTTGACCACCTCATCGCGTTGAAACTTGGCCATAGTACTATGTGCCCTGGCCGAAGCCGCAAGCGAAGCCATGGTGCCGCCGTCGAGCTTGACCGCCTCCGCGGCGTGCTCCACAGCCGGCTCCAGCAACGACAGTTTGGGGGCCGATTTCGCCTCCTCCAGCAGGATTTGTGCGAGCATGGTGTGTGCACCGGCGATCTCGGGGTCGAGGTCGAGCGCCAGCTCCACCTGCTGGCGCGTCTCCGCCGGCACAGGAAGCCTTTGGCTCAAGATCGCCAGCCTGAAGTGCGGGTAGCCCTGGGAGGGAAATTTTTCGAAAATACTGTGGTATACGTCAGCCAGGTCTTTGAGGCGCCCGGAGCGGAGCATTGCGCTGGCCTCGATGTAGTAGGGAATGATGGAGTTGGGGATCAGTTGCGCCGCCCCTGTCACCAGCGGAAGCGCGGCCTCCGCCCTGCCGAACTCGATGTGCAGAAGCCCTTGGCTGATCAGCGCCGCGGCCCTCTTGCCGTTGTCCCCGGCGCCCTCACAGAGGTCGCAGAATTCGAGGTAAGCCTGCTTTTCTTTCGGCGAGGCGTAGGCGTAGTCCCTGTTTTCGAGGAACTGCCTGGCCTTGTCGAACCGACCGGCCTGAATGGCGATACAGGCGGCGACCAGAGCGCCGCCAGGTCTCTGCCCGGCCTGGTGCGCAATCGTCTCGGCCTGGGTCAAGGCGTTTTCGTGCTGGCCGTCCACCGCCAGCACCACTCCCAAGCCCACGCTGACACTGAGGTCCGTCCGTCCCGTCTCCTTCACCGCCATCTTTTGCCAGGTTTCGAGTGCCTTTGCGCGTTTCCCCGCCAGGAAATAGGCGCGGCCGAGGGAGCTGCCGTCAAAATTTTCTATGCCGTCCACCTTTGCGGCCTTTTCCAGAACCAGGATTGCCTTGCTGAGGTTGTCCATACTCTCGTACACGGAAGCAAGCGCGGTATATCCCCTGCCCTCCTGCGGGTTCCGGCTGACGAACCCATTCAGGATCTTGACCGCGGTCTCCGGCTCGCCATTTGCGATGTGTGCTCGGGCCAGCGACAGAACCACGCTCGCTTCCTCGGGGGCGAGTTCCCGCGCTCGGGTGAGGTCCTGGATGGCTCTCGCCATGTTGCCCTTGCCGGCAGCGGCGGGGGGCTCAAGGCCCGCTCGGTGCATCAGCAGATACGTCCGGCCGAGCAACAAGCGGCTTCGTGCGCTCTCGCCCAGAGAATCCGCCTCCTTTGCATGGGCCATAGCACGCCGCGGCTGGTTCGTCTCCAGATACAGCTCCGCAAGGTCGAGATGCGGGTCGGCCGAAGTTCTGTTCTGTGCCAGCACCTTGAGGTAGCACAGCCGAGCAAGTTCGAGGCTGTGGTGCCTGCCAGAGGGGGCGCGGTGGACCACCGCCTTGTAGCGGAGCGCCTGCGTGTGGCCCGGGCGCTCGCGCAGCACCGCCCCACAGTGTCCCATTGCTTCGTCGTACAGGCGCCGCTTGAGCATCAGCCGCGCCAGGTTCAGGTGGGCTGGGAGGTAGTTGGGGTTGAGCTTTTCGACGATGTGTCGGTAGTGGCCAATCGCCTGATTTTCCATATCGAGATGCTCTTCAGTGATCGCGAGCCGCATGAGAATGCTCGGCCGCTCTGCCCCTTCCAGCGGCTTGAGGGCCTGGTGAGCCTTCTCCCACTCCTGGTCGAGCATGAGTACCCGGCTGGTTATGTCGAGGAAGTTGCCCCGGAATTTCTCGTACTTCTTCAGTCTCTCGGCGAGCTGTTTGGCCTCGTCCGTCTCGCCTGTTTCCAGGCACAGGTAAGCGAGGATGTTGAGCGCATTACCCCGGAGCTGCTGGTCGATCTTTTTGTCGGCCAGCGCCAGGCGCAGTTCCTTTTTTGCTCCCTCGTTGTCGTTTTTTCGACGGAAGATGAGAGCTTTCAGTATGCGTCCTTCCGCCAGGTTCGGGGCCTGAGCCAGCGCACTCTCGACCAGGCTCAGCGCTGCGGTCGTCTTGCCCCGCCCCAAGTGCAGCTCGGCCAGCTCGAGTTTGCGCTTGGGGTTGGTGGGGTCACTGGCAATGGCTTTCTTGTGTGATTCGATCGCCTCGCTGAACTCCTCTCGCCTTTCGTGGAGATGGGCCGCCAAAGCGTGGGCTTCGGAGTTTTTGCTGTCGATGGCAAGCGCCCGGCGGCAGTGCTGCAGGGCGAGCATCTCGAGCCTTGCTCCCTCGGCCTCCGTGGTCGCTGCCTCCACCCGGAGCACTTCAACCTCGGCCATCCCCAGGAAAGGCTCGACCCGAGTCGTGTCCAGGTGGGCAGCTCTCTCAAAGGCTGCCAGCGCTTCGTCGGACCGTCCCTCGCCTTTATATGCCTCGGCCAGGATTACTTGCGCCTCGTAAGTGTTTCGAATTTCCGCCGGTGCTGAGTTGATGTGCTCGATGGCGCTGGCGAACTGCCTGTGCCTGAGGTCAATCTTCGCCGCAGCGACCGGGTCACGGTGCCGCCGGCACCCGGCGGCTGCGACTAACAGCAACACGCACACCACAGTGATCCGCCGTGTTCGTTTTGAGAGCACGTCATCTCCTCTCAATTAAGAGCGCCCTGTTCCCACCGGTAGGCTCACACGACACGCCGCTACCAGCGAGCCGACGAGAAAACACTTATAGTCATTATACGCAGTCAAGTGGCATGATTCAAAGAAGAAGGAAGGGGCTGATTGGGCAAGCCGGGCTATATGTTGCCAGCGCGGGCAACCGCGGCTACGAGGCGCGACTTGCGCCGGGCCGCCTGGTTTCTGTGCATCAGCCCCTTGTTCACTGCTTTGTCCAAACCGCTGACGGCCTTTTTCAATTCCGCCTGCGCTGATTCGGCGTCACCGGATTCAACAGCAGTGCCGACCTTCTTCAGCTGTGTCCGCAGGGCGCTCCGCCGCGGCTTGTTTCGGCGCCGCCGCATTACGGATTGACGTGACCGCTTGCGCGCGGATGTTGTGTGTGCCATATTATGTGTTCTCTCCAGCTCCTGAACCCTGTGGCTTCGCTCCCCCTTGTTCCTGTTTAGCCTGCATGACCCTGTCCAGACGCTCCTGTACATCCTTGTATGACATGTCAGCGTCGAAGATTTTGCGGAGCGCTTCCTCAGCCCGAGCGAACTCACCCAGTTCCTCCAGGGTGACAGCTAGGTAGTACATGATCTCCCGGACTTCGCGATTTCCCGCGGTGCCTCCCTCGATGGCCTGCTCGAACTGACTGGCCGCCAGTTGGTACTTGCCGGTGTTATACAGGCACAGGGCCATGAATTTTCGGCAGCGCCGTTTCATGCTGGGATCGACCGAGGCTCGCTGATATTCACGGGCAGCTGCGTCGAAGTTCTGAACCGAGTACAGCAGATCCCCCAGTTTGGCCCGAAGCCCGGCGTCCGTTGGCCGCACCTGCACCTGCCGCTGGTATTCGTTCAGGCAGAAGTCGAATTTTTCTTTGCGCATATC
>JAUWIN010000004.1 GCA_030605345.1 Candidatus Brocadiia bacterium | reverse complement strand
TTGCTGACCGCTCCGCCGCCGGTGATATTCAGCGTGCCGGCGCCGTAGTAGCCGATGTGGAGGCTACCGTCATTCGTCCACGTCGAGCCTTCACCATCGACTGCAACCGCGCCGGTCGAGCCGGAGAAGTGGCCGATGTAGCCATAGTAGTTGCTGACCGCTCCGCCGCCGGTGATATTCAGCGTGCCTTCGCCGTCATAGCCGACACGCAGAGGGTTGACGACGCTCAACGTCGAGTCAACGCCATCCAGGGTGACAACCGCGCCGCCATCCATGAAGACTTCGTACGCCTCCGCACCAGAGTCAACGTTCACTTGCCCGGGGTTAGTGAAAACAACATACACAACCTCATCCAGGCCGGGGGCATGCAGTTCGCTCCAGTTGCCCCCCAGCGACCAGAACGTGGTCGGGCCGCTTATCGAAGGATCGCCGCCTGTCCCCGCGCCCTCCCAGTAGTTGTCCGCCAACACCTGCGAACCGGTGACTGCCATAAGAGCCACCACCAGCGCCAACACCCAGTTCCTTTTTGACATGTTGCCACCCCTTATCTCTTCACCGTTCTCTTTCTCGCCCACAGTCGGTTGTGTCCATTGGCTCACGAGAGTTTCTCCCCTACTTCGGGGCATTGTGTCCATTGGTTCTTCCCTGCGTACGCGCAAATAGCATGCCAACGGAGGTAAAAAAGGGTTGGAAGAATTGTAACACCTTGCGGAACAAGATGTTACGCTCCTTTTTCCTTTGGTGACGAACCAGGCCCATGTTGCCCAAAATCAACGCCCAGAGACGCAACATTGCCCACAAACGGCGCAAGATACTGTGATGCCGTAACTTAGCCCATGTTGACAAAAATCAACATGCTGGCTCGGTGTTGCGTTTCGGCAACGTTCGGGCTGGCCCTTACGGCGAGCAGCTACAGCAACGAAAACTCCGCGCTCGGCAAATTTTCTGTAGCCCAGAGGCAGGAAGCCGGCGGGCGCCAACCGAACACTATAACTTCATGCTAAAGTTTCGTAGTATGTTGTGTCGATATTTATTATGGGGGGAGGTCCTGCTGGCTGGTTCTATGCGCTGGCTTCGCATAATTGGTTTGTTACTGATTGTCGCTCTGGTGCAGTCGAGCATGGTGCCGGCGCTGGCGATTCGGCATGTCCGCCCGGACCTGCTGCTGCTGGTGGCGGTGTGCATTGCGGCGCGTGAGCCGCTGCGGAAGGGTTGGCGGTGGAACGCGTTCTGGATAGGATGGGCCGCGGGGCTGCTGGAGGACATTTACTCCGCCGGCTCGTACCTGCCGTTGGGCACGGCGGCGCTGGTCTTCGGGCTGGTCGCAGTTGCTGTAAGCCGACTCAGCGAGGATCTGTTTCTCGAGAGTGCGCTGGCGCAAGTGCTGATTCTGGCGCCCGTGTGTGTTGCGGCGCAGGGAACGCTGGCTGTTGCTCTGGCCGTCCTGGCGGGTGGGCACACAGGGCCGGTTCTGGCGCAGGGCTTTTGGGCGGGGATGTATTCAGCGGCGCTCGGCCCGCTGGTCTTTGCCGCGATGCGGCCGCTGGAAAGGTTCCTGGGGGTGCGGTCGCGGAGGAGTTTCGGAAGTGCGTCATAGTTGCCGCGTAGGCGTTTTGTTCTGTGTCATAATCGCCGCGTTTGTCGCGGTCGAGGCGCGCCTGGTTCACCTCCAGATTGTGCGGGGCGAACACTACAGGAGCTACGCCGACCGGCAGCGGGTTGCTCTGCTCCCGCTTGACGTAGCGCGGGCACGCATCCTCACCAGCGACGGAGCGGTCCTCGCCGAGGACAGGCTGGCATTCGACGTGGCGGTGGTCATCGGCAGGCTGGACCCTTCCGGCGAGCGGCGCATACGCGACCCCCTCCGCCGCCTGTTCTACGTCCCGCGCGGCGAGAAACTGCTCCGAGTTACCCACGCTGACTTTGACATACACCGCAAACAGGGCGACGACGGCGACCCCTGCCTGGTCGCAAAAGCCTGGTCCAAGCTCGAAGTCGAGGTGCATGGCGAACATGGCCCGCCGGTCGTGTATCTGGTGGAGCGGCAGTGCGACGAGTTCGAACTCCCCCAGCAGCTGGTACGCTCGGTGAGCGAACTGGCCCAGTTGACCGGCGAGCCGCGCGACGAACTACTGGAACGGGTGTTGAGGACGGCGGTGGACGTGGCCCGGCTCCGCATACCGGTGTTCTCGCCGGTCTCGGTTATCAAAGGGGTGGACTATGAGACCGTTGCCGCGGTCGAGACCCGGCCGAACGAGTTCCGCGGCTTTCAGGTCAAAACTCGGTGCGAGCGGGCAACCCCCTCCGGCGTGCTCGCTCCGCATCTGGTCGGTTACGTGTCGGACTACGACCCGCGCGACGTGGAAGCGGCGGTCGAGAAATACCGCGGCTGGCCGGGAAGGGGATACTTCATGACCCTCCGAGCCGGCCGCGCCGGCATCGAGAAGAGCCTGGACGACATTCTGCGCGGGCACTTCGGCATGCGGTGCATCGAGCGCGACAACATGGACCGCCGCCAGCGCGTGCTGGCCAACGCGCCCGCAGAGACAGGACGCGACGTGGTTCTTACCATCGACTCGCGACTCCAGAAGATTGTCGAGCGCGCGCTGGAACACAAGGTCGGCGCGGTTGTGTTCGTCGAGGTCCGCACCGGCCGCATCCTTGCCATCGCCTCCAGCCCGAAGTATGACCCGGCGCGGTTCAGCCAGGACTACGGCCAACTGGCCGAAAACCCCGACCGGCCGCTGTGGGACCGCGCCGTGAGGGCCCGCTACCCGCTCGGCTCGGTCTTCAAAATCGTCACCGCGCTCGCGGCGCTGGAGAAGGGCTGCGTCCCGCCCTCGGTCAATTGCACCGGTTCCATCCAGTTCGGGGGGCGGACGTTCCGCTGCCACCGCAGAAGCGGCCACGGCACGGTCGAGCTGCCCGACGCGTTCAAGTATTCCTGCAACATTTTCTTCTACAGAACCGCCCAGCGGGCGGGCGCCGAAGCACTCATCGGCATGGCGGCACGGCTGGGCCTCGGCAGGAAAACAGGCGTCCGCATCCCGCGGGAATACGGGGGGAACCTTCCGTTGACCGCGCCCGGCGGGCAGCTGCTGAACCTGGCCATCGGCCAGGGCGAGCTGGTGGTCACGCCGCTCCAGGTGGCCCAGATGGTCGCCACGGTCGCCAACGACGGGGGGCTGATGCCGCTGAAGGGCGTCAGTGAGCTCCGCCCGTTCGACACCGACAGCCCCGCCGCTGAGGTCCTGCCTGATGAACGCAAGCCGCGCAACCTTGGTCTCTCGAAGCACTCGCTGAGCGTGGTGCGGCTTGGGTTGTATAAGGTGGTGAACGAATACGGCGGAACGGGCAACAGCGCGTTCAGAAATTTCCACAGGCCGTTCGAGGTCTGCGGCAAGACCGGCACTGCCGCGCGGCCCGGCGACGACGTGGGCTGGTTTGTGGGCTATGCGCCGCACAAGCAGCCGCGAATCGCGTTCGCAGTCGCCATCGAGCGCCTCACCAACGGACAGGGCGGCGGCAGCACAGCCGCACCCGTCGCACGCAGGATACTCGAAGCCATGCCGCTGGATTTGCTTGGCGTTGAACAGCACGGAGAGGATGAGCGCCGATGACGAGCTTTCGCCAACTCAAGCGGCTCGACTGGGCGGTGGTCGTGGCCGTGCTGGCGCTGATGGTGTTCACCTGGCCCTATATGAAAAGTGCGTCTTACCGCTCGGCACGGGCGGGGCAGGGCTACTATACCTCCAGCCCTCAGAAGCAGATAATATGGATCGGAGTCGGCATCGTGCTCGGTGCGGCCCTGCTCGTCCCCCGCTACCGCACCCTCGCCGCGATGTCGCTCATACTTTACCTCGGCGGGCTGGCGATGCTGGGGGTGGTGATGGTGTTCGGCAGGGTGGTCAACGGCGCCCGGAGTTGGCTGGTGCTGCCGGCGAACGTGCGGCTCCAGCCGTCGGAGCTGGTCAAGATCACCACCATCATTGCGCTTGCGTGGTTCCTGGCGGGCCGGCACAGGGTGAAGCGCATGAGGTCCGCCTCAGGCGGACTCGCGGCGTTCGGCATCGCCGCGGTGCCCGCAGCCATGATCGCCGCCCAGCCGGACCTCGGGACCGCCCTGATGTTTGTCGCTCCCGCCGTCGCAATGGTGTTCGTCGCCGGCACCCGCATCAGGCATCTGGCGCTGCTCGCCGCGGCGACGCTGGTCTTACTGCCTCTGGCGTGGTTCAGCATGAGCAGGGAGCAGCAAGGCCGCATCACCGCGTGGGTCCGGCAGGGGCAGGAACTGACACAGGCGGAACGAGTGGGTCGGTTCCACCACATGATCCAGTCCAGGATTGCCGTCGGCTCCGGCCAAGTCTGGGGGAGGGGTCGCGGCAAGGGGCCGCAGAACAGGCTGAACTACCTGGGCTACCGCAACACCGATTTCATGTTCGCCGTCATCTGCGAGGAGGCGGGCTTTGTCGGCGCCAACGTCGTCATCGTGCTGTACCTCCTGCTTGCTGCGGCTGGCCTGAGTATCGCCCGGCGCTGCCGCGAGCCGGTCGGCAGGCTTATCGCCGTGGGCGTAGTGTCGTTGCTCGTGGTGCAAGGTTTTATCAACGTCGCCATGACCATCGGCCTGCTGCCCATTGTCGGCGTCACCCTACCCTTCGTGAGTTACGGCGGGTCTTCGACCCTGTCCTCTTTGCTGGCGGTGTCACTGCTGCTCAACGTTGGCCTGCGCCGCCCCAAAATCACATTCGCCCGGGAGGAACTCACCGGCTAGCTGCGCGCTACGGGACTTGATTATGGCTGATGCGAGGCTCTGCCGCCGTTGCGGCAAGTGCTGCCACGAGAAGATAGTCATCGACGGGCAGGTGGTCTATCTGCCGTCCTTCTGCAAGTTCTACGACCCCGAAAGCAGGCTGTGCACCGTTTACGAAAATCGGTTCGAGTTGAATCCGCATTGCCTCACCGTTGAGGAAGGCATTCAGCTCGGCGTTTTCCCCGCCGATTGCCCCTATGTCCGTGACCTGCCCGACTACTGCCCGCCGCGTGAGGAGTGCACGCCGGAGGAGTTGGAACGGTATTTCACAGGCGACCTCACCGAGGAAGAATTCTCGCCCTCGGGTCCCGACAGTTCCTGATTCCCTTCGCAGTTTCCGCTCGCCAGACGCGTTGCGGAAACGGAACATTTCCTCTCCGTGTTTCTTTTCAGCAACATGAGGCTAAGCTCCGGGCTCGCCAGAGGTTAGCCTGTTTCCAGGGCAGATATGGCGTTTGGGACGGGTATTTTTTGCAACATGACTTACTTGGAGCTGGCGCCAGGCAATGTTGTAACCCTTTATTGTATGTGCAGTTAGGATTTCCCCCAGGATTTTTCGGGCCTTTGGCACGGAATTTGCGGTAAAGCAACTGATAAGTTGTGAAACGGAGGGAAGATGGCAGGGAGAAGCATTCGTAAGCACGAACCGGCACAATTTCACAGCATCCGGCAACTCGCAAATCAACCGCCGGAGCATTTCCGGCCAGTCGGGACGCAGGCGCGCTCAGCAGCCGACGACTGCGCCATAGCAGCCAGAGTTGGGAGGGCGGGGTCAGCCGTCTGGTCTCCCACCGCAGTGAATGAAAGGGGTAATGCCTATGAGTTGAGACACGCAAGGGAGACTGGTTCTCCCGAGACGGACGCTGCTCGGGGCCAGTGCTGGGCCGGAGGGCCGAGCATCACAGCTTCGGTAGCTGGTAGGTTCGGTGGTGTCCGGTTCCACTGTTACTTTCGCAAGGCCTTACGCCTGCGGCACATTTAGGAGGTTACAATAATGAGGACCACTATGAGGACCTGTATTTTAGCAATCGTGGCAATTAGTCTCGCGGGATTGTGTCCAATCGCTTCAGGGTACAGTCCGCCACGGGATCCCAATTTACCCGGCGGCTACAGATATGAAGCGGGGTACTGGTTCGTTCTGGATTACTACACACAGGACGAGAGCTTCATTGGCGATGCGGCTGTCAAGCCTGGCGATACCGCCGACGAGGCTGATTTTGAGATTTGGGAGATGGGCACCAAACTCACCAGCGACAAGCTCTACTTCAAGATCTTGACAAGCATGCCAGAAAGCGGGGTCATGGCACTGGATTCTTACGCCGACGTCGACCCCGTAAACATGAGCCCCGGCGACTTGTGGATCACTGTCGGGTCACCGGACCCCTTTGCGGAGACCGGGCCGGACGTCCAGAGGCACGCCATCGCTCTTACCGACCACGCCAACGTCGTGACGCAGAAATATCCAGGAGAGACCTGGTCCAGTGTCACCAAGGGCGACCTGTACACGGACGCCGTGCCTGCGACCGCCACATTCGAAACTTATCAGCAGGTTATGAAAACCGCCGACAGGTGGTACTACCCCGATGACCAGGACGGCGACGACCAGGTCAACAGCTACATGACGCGGATAAAGGACTTTGACACCGAGGTCACAGGCAGCAGCGAGGTATCCTGGGAGCCGAGACGATGCCCGACGGATCGGCTGGCTGGCTCATCAGCGGTTGGGTGGACGTTGGCGAGATCGGCCTCACGCCGTGGTGGGAGCCTTATTCGCTGTTCGTTTCGTCAGAGGGCGGGCATGACGGTGCGCTGGTCCCAGAGCCCCAGGTCTTGGTACTGTTCCTTACGGGTGTTGGCCTGGCAGCACGCCGGAAAAAGCGCGGATGAACCTGAGTAACGCTGGGGCGGCCCTTGACGTCCTCCCCAGCGTCATCGGTCTTGATGGCACCGGGAATTCGGCGACCTGCTCCGACGACGGGAGGGTCGGATGGTCACGGACCCGGCAGCCTCTAACGCAGCGGGGTTGTGCGTACTGAGCCTGCTGTGGCATCGCTGCAGACAACTGTCCAACAGGCCCAAGTCGGATTCGCGGAACCAAGTCCGTGGGGGGTTGAACGCTGTGGCGTGGTTATCTTCGCGCATCGCTCACGATGCGTGACCTGCCCTGAACTCCCTGGTGAACTCGACCAATCGTGATTGGGCTCAGCAGTCTTTCATCTGGCGTCCAGATCCTGGCGCAAGTTTCAGCTTCCGGAACACTTGCTGAAGGTATGAGGTTCCTGCCTCTGGGTTTGGAGTCAACAGGGGCCATCGTCAAGCTTGGCCTCAATCCGGTCCGGCGCACGATGCGCCTGGTTGTCGTTTGCTTCCAAGCTGGCACCGCGTTAGAATCTTACCTAAAGCTGAATGCGGCTTGGAGACTACGTGTTGAGAAGGGACGCACCCATGATGAAGTGTGCGCTGCCATTCGGATTGGCAGCGAGGAATCCTCTGTGGCCGGAGGCGCACTGGAATCTGACCGGCCTGTTCGGGCATGACCGCTTAATCCTCCAGGTGTTCAGCGTCCTGCAGGAACGATTTGGCTGCCGTCTCAATTTCGACGCGATTCATGGCTCTCCTCAGGTTCCGTGGAACTGCGGGCGCTTCAGTATCGTGCCGGTACCAACAGAGCAGGCTCTGGGGGCAATGGGCGGGACATTCAACGACGTGGGGATCGGGGTGCTCTACACATTCACCAATCATCTGCTGGAGAAGAGCGATCTGGAGAATCGGGCGTGCAACCTTTTGTTGGAGGCGATCGACAACGGCCGGGGCCTGAACGGGGTGATCCTGGCCAGTTACCTGCTGTATGACTACGTTCGCAGGCGGCACCCGGGTCTCAAGCTGACCGCCTCGATAATCAAGGTTACTGAAGAAGAAGGGCGCGGCAATCTTGGCTACTACCGATCGGTACTGCAACGGTTCGACAGCGTCATGCTTCATCCCGACGACGGGTTTAAGTACGACTTGCTGGATCAGCTCGACCGGGACAAGATAGAGATCCTGGTCAATGAGGACTGTGCCTTTCGATGCCCGAACCGCGTGAAGGACTACGAGGTGATGGCAACGGTGTTGAAGGCCGCGCCCGTTGACTCCGACGACAACCCCTACACGTTGATGGAACGACGCCATTGCCGGATGCCGTTGCGAAGGGTTACATCGGCTGTGCGGTCCTGCAACTTCAGCACCGCAGAGATGCTGCGGGTTTACGAGATGGGCTACCGTCGATTCAAGCTGCAGGGCCGGCAGAACATGCCGGCGACATTTTTGTTCGACCTGCTTCGGTTTGCGGTCGAGCCGGAAATCCTGGCGCCCGTCATCTTCAAGTCCTTCGTTTCGGGTCAGGCCGGGCAGCGTGCGGGCGAAGCGGTGAGGAAGATTCACGCCGCGTGCCAGGAGGCTGGCTCGCCAGATGGTGTTGTTCTCGACAACGATGAGGGGCGTCGAGCCGATTCGGTGGTAGTTCGACCGATGGTGGTGGAGGTCCCCGCCGTGGTCGGACATCGGCTGCCGACAGGGGAGGGTGCTCGACATCCTCTTTGGCCGGACGCTCGTTGGAGGATTGGCGGTTTATCGGTTCACGGACGCCTGCTGCGTGACGTTCTTGCCGTGTTGACGGATCGGTTCGAGTGTCACCTGAACATTGACGGGGTGTGCGGCGGGCTTAGTGTGTCTTGGAACGGGCTGCCCCGGCCGCAAGTACGCAAGGTCAACTTTGATGCGTGGGCTGAGACGGTTGGGCGTTTCAATGACCTGGGCATCGGCGTTTATTGCGTTTTCAAGAGCCATCGGCTGGTGCCGGGTGATCTTGCCGACGAGACGTGCAATCGGATTTTGGAGATTCTGGACAACGGACGGGCGCTCAATGGGTGCATCTTGGCGAGCGATTTGCTGGCCGATCACATTCGGTCTGGCCATCCGGAACTGAAGCTCACGGCCTCCGTGGTCAGGACGGCGACGGAAGGCGGTTGTGGGCAAGCGGACGATTACAAGGCCATGACCGAACGGTTCGACACGGTCGTCCTGTGTCCCGAAGACGGACTCGACGACGAGTTGTTGGAGCAGCTTGACCGTGACCGAATCGAGATGCTGATCAACGAGGATTCTGCTTTGGGCGGCGCGGCGGACGCCGGTCAGCGCGGGTCGCCGGCACCGAGGGCGACGTTGGCGGCCGATTTTCGGTCGTGCAATTTCGCCACCGCGGAGCTGAAGCGCGTCTACGACCTGGGCTATCGCCGGTTTCGGTTGCGGAGCTCAAGTGACAGTCCCAATGTCTTCTTGTATGATGTCCTTCGCTATACGCTGGAGCCGAACCTGCTGCTTCCGGTCATATTCAAGAGCTTCACAAACGACTGGGCAGAGCTTCACAAGCGGCGAGGCGCGTGAGCAGGTGGCGGCCGCGCTCAGCGGACTTCGTCAACAAGCGAGCTAATCGTCGCCGTGACAGTGAAGGTCAGGTCTTGTGCGTGTCAATTAGGATAATTCCTTTAAGCGAGGGGTGTTTGATGCCGATGCTATCCACGTCGGCGGAAGCATGCCGAGCCCGCCCCGTGTAGGAGTATGGCGCTCATGAGAAACCCGACGACCTCGAAGGTCCTGCTGGTTGGCTGGAATGCAGCCGGTTGGGACGTGATCACGCCCCTGCTGGACGGCGGCGAGTTACCGAATCTCGCCGGGCTCATTAAAACTGGAGCGATGGGAGGGATGACCTCAAGCCGGCCCCTGATGGAGCCGATGGTCTACACGTCCGTGGCGACGGGTAAGTACCCGAGCAAGCACGGCATCTTCGGCACTCATGAGGTATATGACCACGGTCGGTCTGTGCGACCCATCACCAGCCAATCGCGCCGCGCGAAGGCGTTCTGGGAAGTCCTGTCACAAAAAGGCGTTAGCTGTAACGTGGTCCATTTCCCGACGCCCGAACCGGCCGAGCAGACCAACGGCACCTTTGTCAGTTGCGGATTCTTTGGGCCACCGCGAGCCAGCAGTTGGAGCCCGGTGCATGTGCCTGAGGACAGTGTCTCTCCAGCTGATCTGGCGTCGACGCTTCAGGAGTTCATCGTTTCTCTGGAAGACCTGGACCCGCCCACCGTCGGACTGTTCGTGCCGCGCATGCGCGAATTGCCGCCTCGGGACAAGCGCTTGGCGCAGGTGGCCAGGGGGCTGGCGCACACGCTCTCGGTGCATGCTGTGGCGACCTGGCTGATGGAGAGGGCCGAGTGGCGCGTCATGAGCGTCAATTACCCGGCCATCGAGGTCCTTTCCCGGGGCTTTCTTCGTTACCATCCGCCTCGCCTGGACTGGGTGGATGAAGCGGAATTCAATCTGTTCAGCAACGTGGTCAACAGTTCGGTCCGGCTTTGCGATCTGCTCTTGGGTCGTTTGCTGCAACTGGCCGGCGAGAATGCGACCGTGATAGTGTATTCGCCGCGGGCCTACGTGGCGCATCATCAGGTGCCCCGAGGCACCGTGTCGCCCGGGCCTCACTCCGAGGCCGAGCAGCATCGGCCGCAAGGAATCTTCGTCATACGCGCCGATGGCACGCGTCAGGGTGAGCTGATTCAGGGGGTCCGGGAAGTCGATGTCTGTCCGACGGTGTTGCGCTTGTGTGGCGTTGACGTACCGAAGGACATGGACGGGCGCGTCCTGGCGGACGCGTTCACCCAACCGTTATCACAGGCAAAGGCAATCAAGACCTGGGAGACTTGCCCACCTACACGGCCAGAGTTGCCTGCGGACATGCGCCCAATCCCTTGGACCGAGATGATCTGCTTTACCTCGGCTTATGCCCATCGACCGCCACTGTTGGTGCAGGTACAGAACGACTGGAACCAAGCCGAGGCCGACCTCGATTCGTCGCGTCCCGACCTTGCCGTGCCGCTCTTGACGCGGTTGTATTACACCTGCGCATTCTGGACGGACATGGTGCCATTGGTCGCAGACGCGCTATACGTAAATGGGCTCGTCGAGCAGGCTGTAACCGTCATGCGGAACTACGTAGCCGTTCACGGGCAGAGACCTACCGGGAAGTTCATGGCCGCCATGATAGCGCAATATGAGGGCCGAGATTCCGAGGCGCTGGGCTTATTCGAGGAGGCGGCGGAGGACAACCCTCCGATTCCGCAACTGTATTTCCGCCTGGGTGAAGTCTACCGCCGTACGGGAGATTTGGACCGCGCCCTGGAGTGCCACCGCCGGGCCGTCAAGGTCGATGCGAACTATATCCTGGGCTACCTTGGACTGACCCTGGTGCACCGAAAAACCGGGGACTACGAAGCTGCTACCCAGCAAGCGCTCAAGGCCTTGACGGTCGAGTTCTAATATGCGCCAGCCCACTACTTGCTGGGCACGTGTCTGGAACTACTCGGCGATCTGGAGCGAGCTAAAGAGGCCTACGCAAACGCCCTTCGTTTCAGCAGCAACCTGGAGTCGGCCAAAGCGCGACTGGAAGCCCTGCAAGCCGGCGACGAACCGAGAGCTATCGACGAAGATGAGGAAGCGCCTGTGGCGCTGCCCCGCCGGGATGTAGATGAGCTGCTTCCGAGGGTCCATCGCTCCCGTCAAGAGGTCATGTCCTGGGCCAATCACTACATTCGCTGCTTCCAGCAAGCGGATGAACAGTTAGACGCATATCTCGCCGAGAACGCCAGCCAACTCGCACACCAGAACGGAGAGACACCCCGCGCCGCACCGAGCACCGTGCGTATTCCGGTGCTGAAGGATGCAGACGCTGTGGTACGACCTGTGATGCCAGCCGACCTGGCTCAGTTAGGGCCACTGACCGTACCAGTGCTGGCTGAGCATCATCGCCACGATGTCTTCGTCCTTCACCAGGCCGGAGAAAATCGACTGCTCGGCGCTGTGTCTCTGCGCATGAGCGATAATGCTGGGAAGCGCGTCGGGCTCGCGGCACACCCGGTGTCTGTCGCCGCGGCGGCCGCCGCTGGCTTGGATGAGGAGGCCCTGTGGTGGCTGCTGATTAGCGCTGGGGTGGCTCGCGCCGCCGCGGGAGGAGTGAGCACGGTCTCATACAATCTTTCGCCGCAAGGGCGCGAACACTTGGCAGAGGGTCTCGAGCAACTGGGGTTCAGGGTCAAGAAACGCGAAACCGTGATTCAGATGGACATGCTTGCGACACGCGACCGGTGTCTAAGGGTCGTCGAGCGATACAAGCGGCGGCAAGCAATTCCGGACGACGTTCAGGTTGTTTCGCTTCGGGAAGTGCACATGTACAAGGTCGAACGATTCTTCCGCCGCTTCTTTGACGATGGCATTGGGCCCAGGCGCCTGGATTTGGATGAACGGCTGTCCCTGGTCATCCGGCGTGGTGACGAGATCATCGCGGCCTACACGGGCTACGTGCAGGGCGAAGCGTGGATTTCACCGCGTCTTGCCGTATTGCCGGAATATCAGACCGGCTGGGCGACGCCGATGCTTATTGGCTATGGTGCCAAGGCCGGTTACGATAGTGGACTGCGGTCAATCGTTGTCTATGCCGACGAAAGCGTCTTTCCCGACATGATCCGGATCGGCCGTCGGACCGGCGCGGAGGAAATCACCCGAACGTGGACCATGGGATTGGATCTGGTCGTGCCCTGGCCACGCCCCGGCCCGAGGGAATCGTAGGGTCATCTGCGCCTTCGGAGAGGAGTGCAATAGCATCACAGGGAAAAGTGTGCGGGCAACGTATCTGCGCGTCCACAATGCCGGGCCTCTGGCGCCAGGCTCAGATCTCGCAAAACTTGCCAAGACCTCTTGACCTGCTCGTTACGGACGGGTGAAATGTTACCTATGGACCAGAGCAAGCGTAACAAAATTGTGCTTGTCGGCTGGGACGGGGCGAGTTGGGACATTATCAACCCGCTGCTCGACGCCGGAGAACTGCGCAACCTCAGCCAATTTATCGAACACGGCGTGATGGGCGAGCTGTTCGCGCCCCGTCCACTACTTGCCCCCATAGTGTACAACTCCCTGGCGACCGGCAAATATGCCGACAAGCACGGCGTCCTGGGGACTCAGGAGGTCCGTCCGGACGGCACGGTAGGACAGGTCAGCAATCTGTCACGTCGGGCCAAAGCATTCTGGGACATTCTCTCGCAGAACCACCGCCGCTGCAACGTGGTCAATTTCCCGACCACCGGCCCGGCGGAGCAAATAAACGGCACATTTGTCGGTCCCGCCTTTTTCCAGAAGCTACCGCCAAATTGGAGAACCACCTTTGATGTTCCTGATGACAGCGTTTTTCCGGACGACCAGCTTAGTCCCCTGAAAAAGTTCATTGTCTCGCTCGAGGACATCGACCCCCATACGATGGCACTCTTCGTACCGCGGTTGAAGGAGATCGAGCCCAGGGATTGGCGGTTAGGGGTGATTGCGCGCGTCCTGGCCGAGACCCTGTCGGTGCACGCGGTCGTCACCTTCCTGATGGAGAACACCGAATGGGACGTAACATCGGTCAATTATCCGGCGATTGACCTGCTGTGGCTGAGGTTCCTGGAATACCATCGTCCCCGCCTGGACTGGGTGGACAAGCGTGAATTTGAACTGTTCAACGAGGTGGGGATCAGTGCTATTCGCCTGTGTGATTTGCTTCTTGGCCGCCTTATTGAGCTGGCCGGCGAAGGGGCCGCAGTCCTGCTGTATTCCCCGCGGGGATATGTTCCTCATCATCAAGTTCCTCGGGCGGCTTTTCTGAACCACTCACGGCCGAAGGAGTCGTTCTACCGTGGGCAGGGCATTTTTGCCTTCCGGGCGAGCGGGGTTCGTGAGGATGAACTCATTCATGGCGCCAGGGTGTTTGACATCTGTCCGACCATTCTGCGCTTGTGTGGGCTCCCGCTGGCGAACGACATGGACGGGCGTGCCCTGGAGGACGCCTTCGCTTGTCCCTTACCTTCGGCGGAGACCGTTGATTCTTGGGACACCATCTCGCCCGAACGGCCCAGCGCTGTCGAGCCGCCACAACGGGTTCCGTGGATGGACCGAATAGGCTTCGCTGCAGTATACGCCGACAAGGCAGCTCTGAGGACGCAAACGGAGAACGACTGGAACCTGGCGCAGACCTATCTGAATTCCTCTCGTCCGGCACTGGCCCTGCCGCTGTTGACCCGGCTGTACTACACCAACCCGCTGCGGTGGGACATCGGGTTGACGGTGGCCGAGGCTCTGTATATCAACGGGTTGACAGACGAAGCACTGGCCGTGATGGAGCCGTTCGCCGAGGCTCATCGTGACGCGCCGATCGGCAAGTTTGTGGCCGGCGCAATCGCCCAGGATCAAGGAGACCTCGGCGAGGCCCTGAGCCTGTTTAAGGAAGCCGCCGCGGGGAATCCGCCACTGCCCAGACTGTTCTATTATCTGGCTGAGATGTATCGTCAGGCGCGCCAACCACGGGAGGCGATTTCTGCACTGCGCCGCGCAATCAGGATCGACCCGCATTTCCTCCCGGCGCATCTTGCACTGGCGACCGTGTTGCATCAGGTGAGGCAGTACAAGGACGCCGCCGAAGCCGCACTAAAAGCAGTGGGCGTCGATTTTTCGAAACCTGTGGGGCACCTCCTCCTGGGGAGAAGCTTGCTCAAACTCGGCGAAGTGGATCGGGCGAAAGAAGCCTTCGAGACAGTGCTACGGTTCGACCCGGACTACGAGTAGGCCCAGGAGTACCTGAGCGAGATTCGTGAAGCTCAAGCTGACGGAATTCCCCTGGACGGCCGATTCGAGCCTGACGTCAGCCAGCCGGAAGAGCGCCTCGACGACTCAGCCAGCGACAAAACGCCGGAGTATCGCGCTGCGGTAGAACAGGTTAGGCGAGAGGTGGAGGCATGGGCCAGCCGGTTCGACGAAGACCTCGCCCAGGCCGATCGACGCCTCGATAGCTACCTCAGTCAAAACGCCCTGGCTGGCGAAAACAAAACCCCCGACGACATCCCACCTGATGCGGGGAAGGCTGCCCATGAGACTCGAAGGGCGCTGGACAGGTCCGACTGGGTCATCCGTCCGGCCTTGCCCGCCGACGAACCTGTCCTATGTGGGATGTTTGACAAGGCGTTTCGCGACCCGGACGCACACGAAATCCTCGTCATTCACCGCGCGGGGAAGGACGAAATCCTCGGCGCTATCGCGTTACGGCTGTCCCACATGCAAACGCTCGCCGTCAGCCTCGCGGCGGGTGTGCGCCCAGCCTCCGAGCCACCCCGGGCGGATCAAGACTCGGACTCGGTGCTGCACCCGCTTTTGCGAGCCGGCATCGCGCGCGCAGCAGCCGGCGGTGCGAAATGTCTCAAGTGCACCTTTTCCAGCGAGGTGGGCTTGCTCCTGGAACAATGCCTTCAGGGACTCCATTTCAAGGTGAAACTGACGGAGACGAGCTACAGCCTTGGCACGAAGCGTCTGCGGGATGTTTGTATGCGCGTGGTAGAAGGCTATCGTCGGCGAGGGGCTATCCCCGAGGATATCCGTGTGGTCCGGTTAGACCGGGTGGGCCTGCGGAAGGTTGACGAGTTTTTCCGAATGTTTTTTGCCGATGGGATCGGCCCCGACCCGCATGAACTTTCACAGCCTCATTCGCGGGTGGTGTTCAGGGGCGATGAGATTATTGCCAGTTACGTAGGCGTGGTCAAACGAGACATACTCGAGGTCCCCCGATTCGCCGCCATTGAAGAGTTTCGCGGCGGCTGGGCTATCCCATTGATTATCGGCGATGGGGCCAAGGCGTGCCACGAGGCTGGCATTACCGGCCTCGTTTTCTATATCGACGAAAGCCGTTACCCAAACTTCGTGGAAATCGCTGACCGTGACCTGGATGCCAAGCCGACGGGAACCCTGCGCACCATGGGCCTGGACCTGGTTGTGCCTTGGAACGAGGTGCCGCGCCCCTCAGCCCCGATGACAGGCGGATGAACGCCGGCTGGTCCTTCGGAAGGGAGCACCATGACATCAGAGACAAAAGTGTGCGAACAATGTATCTGCACGTCGGCGATGCCCGGCCTCTCCATCGGGAACGATGGAATCTGCTCGGATTGCGCTCAGGATACTCTGGTCGATCCAGCGCCCGCGCCGTTCGTCAAAGCCATGGAGCAGGGCTTTGAGCAGATGCGAGGCCATAACCACCTGTATCACGCCCTCGTGATGGTCAGTGGCGGAAAGGACAGTTCGTATGTTCTGTATCTCCTGAAAGAGAAATACCGCCTGAGGCCGCTGGCGTGCCTCGTGGTGCATCCGTTCGTGAACGATCTCTCGATTCGGAACGCGGAGCATGTCACCCGAAAGCTCGGCGTGGACCTCATGAAGTTCCGGGTCGATGACAATGTCTGGAAAAGGGCGATACGCTACGGCTTCCTCAACGGTGAGCGGTACGGGCTGCGGGAGATGTTCGGCTGCGGGATTTGCTCGTCCTTGTATGGGAATGTCGCGTTGAAAATCGCGATTCACATGCGAACACCTTGTGTTGTCAACGGTCACGACCGCTCGCTCCTTCCTTATCCCATGCTTGTACCCGGACAGAAGGTCAAGGCCGCCCATCTCTCCGAGCAGGCGTCTCCAAAACAGCGGTTCATGCGCGATGCGCTGGGGGATGAATATCGGGGCACCATTTACGACCCCCGTTTCGACCAATTCGCCAAGGCGCCATTCCCCGCCAGGATATCGCCACTGACGTTCGTCCATTACGACCGTGGAAAAAGCATGCGGGAAATGGAGGACCGAGGCATCCTGACACAGGATACCGCCCGGTCGATAGAGACGAATTGCGACCTGCTCCACCTGTTGGCCTACGTCAGTTTCAAGCGTTATAATTGTCATCCCTACGTGCGACCGGTTTCGCAGGCCTTGCGGCGGAACCTTCCTACCTACGTCGATCAGTACCTGGCATCCGGCGAGCGTGTGCTCGACCGGGATGAGCACCTCAAGGCGCTTGAAGAATACAAGTCGGCGCTCTTTTTCGTAGCAGGTCACCCCAAAGCGACCAGGCAGGACCTCGCCGGGCTTCAGTCGCAACTGCCGTTCCTCCGCGAGCTGATGGGCGCCGACGTTCTACCCGCGTTCCTTGAGCGGATGAAAACGATGCACGACCTTGCAGACTACTTGGAGATCGACCTAGCCTCAGCCGAGAAGACCGCGAATACTTGACGATCCGGGGAGAAGCCCCTAGGTTGTAACGGTTCCTGATCGCTCTGTTTCCGCCCGCCAGGCGCGTTGCCCAAACGCAACACTTTGCCCGCACGTTGCTTTTCGGCAACATGGGCCTAAGTCACACTGGCACAGACACCTACGCTGTTTTCGCCCGAATTGCGGCTTTTTCATGTCTATTTTACGCAACATGGCCGCGTTTGCGTCGGCTGGTTGCTCTTTCTGTAAGCTCCTATTTTGCAGGGTGTTAAGGTTTTTTCTGCATATTTGCCCAGCGTTGGCATGGAATTTGCAGATAACATCTGTGAATAGACTGCTTCGCAGCTTCCTGCTTGTGGCAGGTCGCGGCGGAAAAATATCAAAGCACCGGTAGACAAATGGGCTCCTATCGGGAGGAGCTGTTCACGGCGTAGTGAGCAGCGGCGCTTGGCGCAGATAGGAGAATTTCGAGGTGTAGTGGCGGACTGGCGGAGCGGACGTTCTCCGTCACGGATCGGCACGACACCGCAGCAGCAGAAAGGAGCCAGAGGATGGCGTAGCGGCAGGGCGCCGAGAAGGCCCACTAAAAACGGGGAGCCTGGTCACGGTTTGGCGGTCGTGACCGGCAACCGGGGGAACGCACGTTCGACTGGCTCTAAACCTAGCCCCCGCCCCGGACGGGACACCGTGGACCATTTCTCACCTCCGACGAACTGACCCGGAAGGTCAGTTCCGAGGACCTAACGAACAGCAGCGCGGACCGGCCACATAGCACTTCCTGCGCTGCGCGATCCTGCCCGCAATCAGCGCCACTATCCTCGGCGCAAAGTCCCATGCTGAAAAATCTGGCAATCCCACTGCGCTCAGCACCGCACCTCCGCCCGCGAACCCCACGGAGCGCAGTCAAAACAAAGGAGCTGATGCCTATCGAATGACCCAGCAGGGGGCAAACTCCCCGCAGAGTCCACCCTGGCCGCTCGCGGTGTAGTGAGCGGGTTTTGTAGTCCACGGACGGGCGCCCAGATTGCGCGCCTTCAGCCCCAGGACTTCAGCTCGAGGGCCCGCAGGCCCGGTGGAAGCCGCTGATTTCCACCGGCCGTAGATTTGCAACAGAAAGGAGAGAGTCTATGGCTGTCCCAATTCAAGAAGTCAACGCGTTGCTGGAAAACACCACCATCGGCGAACTCATCGAACTCGCCGTAAGGCAGAACGGCGGCGAACTGGTCGCTCATCCGAATAACCACAACGTCTTCCGCGAGGAAGGGGATTCCTGGACCCTCAGCTTCGTCGGCCACTCGGTCAACGTCAAGCCCAGGGTAGGACTCAACTACATCGCACATCTCCTCGCAAATCCCTCACAGAGGATCCCTGTGATGGCGCTGTACTTCGGCGTCAATGGCGGCTCCTCCACCGCCGGACAAGCTCGTCCGCCGGCCGCCTGGGCCGCTGTCCGCCTCGGGGCGGGCGGTTCTCGCACTACGGGCGTCCTTGCCGACAGCCCCGCGCTCCGCGAATACCACCGGAGGCTGGACGAGATGAAGGACGAAATCCAGCGTGCCCAGGACCAGAACGACGAAGCACGGGTGCTCAGCCTGGAGCGTGAACGCGAGAAGATCCTGCGCTTCCTGCACGCGTCCACCAACCACAAAGGCAGCCTCAAAAGGTTCGACGGCGCCCGAGAGAAGGCCCGCAAGTGCGTCTCCAACGCGATTTCTCGGGCGATTTCAAAAATTTCTGAAAAGCACATAGCACTTGGCCAACACCTCCGGAACAGCGTAAGCACCGGCTACGCAGCGGCTTATGACCCGGATGAAGAAACGCAATGGCAGCTCTAAATGTAATTTTTGGGAAAACGGCAAGATGCTACAGCGTCTGTGGGATTTTGCGTGTCGGAGGCAACCTTGAGAAAAAAATCGAAAATTTTTGAGCGCCCCGCAGCGCCGGCTCTCACGCCTACGCAACAACATAAGCGCTGGCTGTATGCGGGGTTATCGCACGGCCGCCAAAGCCAACTGGCAATCGAAAAACGTATTATTTTGGAACATTTGCAAAATGCTACACCGCGTGTAGCAATGCTACAGCGTTTGTAGCACGTATATGGGTGGAGGCCGATGCTTATATCGGTCTGTGGCGAGAAGGAAGCGTGGATTGAACTGACGAGGAGACACAATGGCACCAAGACGGATTTGCAAACACGAACGAGCCCGGTTCCACTCGATCCAGCGGCTCGGAAATCAGCCGCCGGTTGAACTGTGGCACTGTCCAAGCTGCAACAGCACCATCGCAGTCGAAACGGTGCGGAGGGCGTCAGCCCGAGGTTTCAGACCAAGGACGCGGAGCAGGGCAGTCGCAGTATAACCGGTAACTCGCGTTGCTGCTCTGCGGAGTGGCTACGTAGCACGAGGCCGAAAGGAGGTGATGCCAACCGAGCAGAACCTACGCAGCGGCGCCGGACGGTCCGGCGTCGGCGGAGGGATAGTGGCGGCTGTGATGTAAGCAGCCGCCGGGCCAGAGAGTGATAGTGGAGGAGAGAATGATGATTGGAAGGAAGCTAACGGCGGTGTTAGTGGTTGGCCTGCTGCTGGCGTTCAGCAGCACCGCCCTGGCCAGTGGTCCCCCGGACGTTGTATTGGCCGAAGCCCCAACGGACTTGGGCGACGGTAACTGGGAATACGTCTACGACGTGCTGGGCAACCCCAGCGGCGGGACCCACATCGTTAATTTTGGTCTGAGCGGGTTTAATGCCAGCCAAATCGTCAACCAATGCCCGGGCGGATGGAGCGGAACACTCCACCAGAAGTGGGACTGGGCTGCGGGACATAGCCCCGCTTCTTGGGAGAGGGACTGTTACGGTTCCTACGCCAATTGCAACCCCTATGGCTCTGGTTGTACTGACCCCTGGATATTGCACGGTCAGTCTTGGGCTATCGACAACCCGTGGCATGACCCGGGTGACTACAATGCGGTTTTCCCCTACGGGAGCAAGAAGTCCAGTTACTCCTTCCCGTGGTTTATCTACGGCGGAGTGGTCGCCGGAGATGGTCAGAGCCTGCTATTCACAGCCAAGAATCAGAACAGAGGTCCAGCGGGCCTAATCCTGACATTCCGGATTGTGCACCCCAACCCAGCTGCCACCATCAACTGGTCGAACCACAGCTTCTACGGGTCGGATGTTGGGAGTGGCACCGTTACTGGCCCCGCCACGGCGGGTGACTGTGATCTGGACTCCGACGTGGACTGGTTAGATTACCAGGCCCTGGAGGTAGGCTTCGGAATGACAACCGGAGCAACCTGGGGCGATGGTGACTTCGACGGAGATGGCGACGTTGATTGGGCCGACTACCAGGCACTCGAGGCCAGCTTCGGAAAGGGCACGAGTGGCGTCGGCGCCCTCGGCGGCAACCCAGTAGCCGAACCCGCAGCCGCTCTTCTGTTTGGCGTTGGACTAACTCAAATTCTTGTGAGAAGGAGAAGGAAATGAAGAAAGCAATTTTGTTGACAGTGCTGGGAGTTTTGTTCATCGCCGGCGCGGCGGTAGTGGCGCAGGCGAACACCGTCACCCTCGACATCGAGGCAGGTGGAGGTGCCTGGCAGGTCTATGCCGACGTCTCTGGCGATAACAACGGCCTGTCCAGCTTCATCATCGATGTGGTGGGCTCCGGCGGGGCTAGCGTGACGGGTTCCACGATGGAAGCACCATTCGGGTTCGACACCGTCCAGTTCGGCTTGTTCGGTTTCGAGAACCGTAACGACGGCAGCCTCGGCATCGGTATCTACGCCGGCCAGCCAACCATGTACGGCGGGCTCCCGGACCCCGAGGGGCTGGACACCCTGGTGCTGAAGGACGTCGGCATTTCGGCCGGCAGCCACTACGGCACCACCTGGGACGCGCCTGTTCTTCTGGCCAGCGGGACCTACGAATGTGCCGGACCCGGCGAACTGACGGTCGATGTCGGAGATGGGCAGTTCAATGTCCTCGACAGCGACTGGACGGGCCCGGGCAACGTGCACAAGGACCCGGAGGTCGTGCCGGATAGCGTTGACGTCTGCGGCGTCGTCATCCCCGAGCCAGCGGCGCTTTCGCTGCTCGTGCTTGGCGGGATCGGCGCGATGCTGCGCCGGGGGAGGAGGTGACAATGTTTGCAAAGAACGTTTCTGGAACCAGACGCATCGCCGCTGCATTTTGCGCAGCCGCGGTGATCGTCCTGACCTGGACGGCCGCATACGCCACACCGGTGCACCGGGATGTAACGGGTGCCGATTTGAATGATCTGTTGGAGGCTACGCCGACAGCTGTGGACTCGGCCATGACGACAGATTTTTCAGAGGGCAATCTGTCCGCCAATGTAGTGTCCCAGGCCTTCACGGATGACCTGGGGAACTACCTGTACCTGTTCCAGATAAATAACACTGGTACAGTTGCGAACGGGAACAGCGTCATCACGCGGTTTACGGCGACGTCGTTTCCGGATGCGGATACAACCGTTCCGCTCGGCTACCTGACGGCGAATATCCCGACGGCTTTTACGCTCGGTGATCAGACGCCGTTCTCTGCCGATGTGGACCTGGTCTCCGGGCCGACGATCGGATTCGACTTCCCGACCGCCAACCCGGGCTACGGCATCCCTTTAAGCGTCATCGATTTGGGATGTAGCAGTTCGGTCCTGTACGTCGAGAGTGGGCTGCCCCCTGGGACGATTATGGGCAGTATCATCGACGGCCTAACGGTAACCGGTCCCGTTGTGGGGCCCGTCACCCCCGAGCCGGCCGCGCTCTCGCTGCTGGCACTCGGCGGTATCGGCGCTGTGCTGCGCCGGAGGAGGAGGTAACGCACAGTGGTGTGGACTGCAATCAAACCTCGTGGAGAACCACGAATGAAAGGAGGTGGTGCGAACCCACCAGAACTGACGCAGTCCGCCGAAGGCGGGTCCGCCTTTGGCGACCCAAAAGGGCGGGACGTGTCAGGGAGGGAAGTAGCACGCTCGCGGGGTGCGTTGCCCCGCGAGCAAGGAGCAGGAGGGTTGGCCTCCCTCGATTCGAATCAAGGCCATTTGTTGTCTCCTACGGGAGGGGACAAGGAGTATTGTTATGAGTAAAAAGGCAAAGAAATCGCTGGCACGCAAACTGGCCGCCTATTCGCTCGCTGGCGGTGCGGTTGCGTTGGCCAGCCAAGCGGTACCTGCCGCCGCCGACGTCATCACCTACGATAACGGCGGAGCTGGCTGGTACGACGCGACGTCCGACTGGGAGCAGGACATCCTCTCGTTCAAGATGGACGGCACAGTCGTCGTGAACGACACAGACATTGGTCCTCTGCCAGACGGCCTGGCGAAGGATGCCGACACGTTCACCTTCCAGGAACGCAACTTCTACTGGTGGGGGACTGAACAGAAAGACGCCACGTGCCTGAACATCGGTGAGAACGTCGGCTATGTCGCCGGCTATGGCGACGTATGGAACGTAGGCAGACTGGGTGGGGGCTACGTCGTCGGCGATGCGCTGGAAGATGGCCGCGTTTGGTCCGACCGCGCAGTCACCGACACTGGCGGGCTGGGCGGCTGGAACTTCTACTTCGCTGGCGAGTGGGCGTTCGGCGGCAGCGGATACGTCGGCTTGTACGCCGATGATGAGGCCGGTCGGCACTATGGTTGGGCCGACGTCACTATGACCGCGTACTTCGCCATCGAGTTGCACGAGTTCGGCTTCTCTGACCAGGTGGACACGCCAGTCGAGGCCGGTGGCGGCGAATATGTGCCGATTCCTGAGCCGACGGCGCTTGGCCTGTTGGCACTCGGTGCAGTTGGCCTGGCGGCCCGCCGGAGGAAGCGCGCATGAAGGAGCGCAGAACACTTAACTTAGCAGTAAGGGAGGTAACATGAGAAAGCACACTTACAGGCTGCTTGTCGCAGCTGTGTTGTGCGGGTTGCTCTGCGCGCTGTCTGTGCCCGCCGCCGTGGCGGACGGTGTCCGCGTGCTTGCACCACCGGAGGGGCTCAATCCCATCGAGCCGCCTGAGCCGCCCGTCGGCGGGACCGATTATTTCGGTTACGCCGAGTTCGGCGGCACCTGGTGCGATGCCGAGAAGAGCCCAACCAACACCGAGGACGACGAGATGTGCTGGGCTGCTACGGCGTCCAATGTGCTCGACTGGACCGGCTGGGGCTATGCGCCTTCGGAAGGTTTCAGCGGCACCGACGACATGTTCGCCTACTTCCAGGACCACTGGACGGATGTAGGCGGGAACATGTACTACGGCTGGGATTGGTGGTTTGATGGCACCAACGACAAACAGGGCGAGGGCGGTTGGTCCCAGGTGGACGTGGCAGGCGGCGGATTCTGGGAACCGCCGTATAACTTCGACGACTACTGCCATCTCCAGTTGGACCCCGACCTGGCCATGTCGGCCATCGACGACTACCTCCACGCAGGATACGGAGTCGGGCTTGGCCTATACGACTCCGGCGGTCACGCGGTCACGTGCTGGGGCCTCAGGGTTGACGAGACCACCGGCGACTACCTCGGCGTCTGGATAACAGATTCCGACGATGACAAAAACGACCCGACCCCGGAGGATCAGCTGCAGTACTACTCTGTCGCCCGTAGCGGAGGAAGGTGGTACCTCCAGGATTTCTACGGCACCTGGGACGAGTGGTACATAGGCGAAGTGCAGGGCGTCGAGCCCGTTGCTGAGCCCGCCGGGCTGGCACTGCTGGCACTCGGTGGGGTCGGCGTGATCCTGCGCCGGCGTCGGAGCTGACGCAGAGCAGAGCCGCATTGTAACCAACCGTGAGGGCGGAGGCCACGCGGTCTCCGCCCCGTACACGGGTGAAAAAGGTGAATGCAACCGTTCAGGGCGGGCTACACCGCAGTTGCCCGCCCTGTGCGTCTAGCGGTACAGCAGGGAGGGCTCGAGAGAGGCCCTGTGCCCGAGCCGGCCACGCTCGGCCTGCTTGGTTTGGGCCTCATCCCGCTCATTCGCAGGCGCAGGAGCTAACGCGCAGTGATGTGGACTGCAATCAAACCGTGTGGGGAACCACGAATGAAAGGAGATGGTGCGAACCGAACAGAACTGACGCAGGGGTGTGTTCCGGCTTTGGCGGACCCAGGGCGGAGCGTTGGGGGAGGGCCACGGTCGGGTGTGATGTGAAGCAGCCGCCTGGAGACGGAGATAGAGAAGGAGATGTGAAATGATTGGGAAAAGAACCAAGATGCGACAAGCGCTAACCGGCGTCATGTTGGCGGCGCTGGTTTTTGTGGTTTCGTCGGCGGCGTGGGCGGAAGACCCCTACCCCGTCGAGTGGACGGTGAAACTCGCCAGCTCCGGCAGCAGCTGGACCATCGAGTACGCCTACGGCGTCGACACGGACTCGTCCGGCAACGCATATTTCACCGGCTACACCGCGGGCGACCTCGGTGGGCCTGGTGCCGGTAAGAGTGATGGGTTCGTGGCCAAGTACAACTCGTCCGGCACTCAGCTGTGGATATCCAAATTCGGTGACGAGCACGAGCAGATGTGCAGGTCCATCGCGGTGGACTCCTCGGGCAACGCATACGTCACCGGGAACACCGGCGAATACCAGACGGGCAATAAGATGGATGTGTTGCTCGCCAAGTATGACTCGGCCGGCAATCAGGTGTGGATACGCGAATTCGGTACGGCCGGCTCCGACTACGGCTACGGCGTCGCGTTGGACTCGTCCGGCGACCCATATATCGCCGGGTTGACCGAGGGCGACCTCGGCGGCGGGAGCGCCGGCGGTATAGACATGTTCGTCGCTAAGTACGACTCGTCGGGCAATCAGCAGTGGATATCCCAATGCGGGACGCCCGAGAAGAACATGGCCTACGCCATCGCGTTGGACTCGTCCGACAACATCTATGTCAGCGGGGGCACCGAAGGCGACTTCGGCGGGCCTAACGCCGGCAATACTTTGGATTCGTTCGTCGCCAGGTTCGACTCGTCGGACGGCGCTCCTGTGTGGATATCCCAATTCGGCCTGCCCAACTACGATGAGGCCAAGGGCGTGGCGGTGGACTCGTCCGGCAACCCGTATGTCAGCGGGTCGGTTTTGGGCGCCTTCCCCGGTGAGGTCACCGACGGCGGTCAGGATGCATACCTCGCCAAGTATGACTCGTCGGGCAATCAGCAGTGGCTACACCAAGTGAGCGGTGTCTACACGCACGGTGCCGGTACGCAGGACCATGGCCTCTCTACCGCGGTGGACTCGTCCGACAACCCCTTTCTCGCCGGAGAGGGCGGTGATGTCGGCGGCGGCTCCGCCGAGGGTGGTGCCTTCCTCGTCAAGTATGACGCGTCCGGCAATCAGCTGTGGGTAACACAAGCTGGAAAGAGGATGTACGAGACTGCCGCCTCCGTCACGCTGGACCCGTCCGACAACCCGTATATCTGCGGGCAAACCAACTTCATGGACGTGCAGCTGGTGAAGTTCACCGGCCCGGCACCTCTCGCTGGTGACTGCGACCTGGACGGTGACGTGGACTGGTCAGACTACCAGGCCCTGGAGGTAGGTTTCGGAATCACAACCGGAGCGACTTGGGCCCAAGGTGACTTCGACGGGGACGGCGACGTTGACTGGGCCGACTACCAAGAACTGGAGGCGAACTTCGGAGAAGGCACCAGTGGCCTGGGCGCACCCGGTGATACTCCAGTACCCGAGCCGGCCTGTCTTGGCGTGCTTGGTTTGGGCCTCATCCCGCTCGTTCGCAGACGGAGGACGTAACGTAATTTACCCCCGTCCGGTCCGCCCGAGGGCGCATCGCCTTCGGCGGGGGGCGGGGCCAGCGATAATGTTGACGTTCATGTTGGCAACGAAGCTGCCAACATGAACGAGGAATTTGCGCAGCCGCGACTTGCGGCTCGTGAGTTTTTCGTTTGACAATGTGAACGTCGATAGTATGTTCGGTTTGGCACATATAGAAGTAGCCGCGAAAGCGGTGTCCCGTCCGGGGCGGGGGCCGTTGGCCCGCCAATTACGCCGTCAGGCGTAAACGCTGGCGGCCCCTATCCGGATCCCTCGCTGTAAGAATTCCTTAACAGCTTTGTCGTACCCTCTGCATTTTCTGCTGAATTACCCCCTGACGGTTTCTCGCGTGCCATTAGATATAATTTGAGCAGATATTTGTAGTTGACGGGGCGCGCCGGGGCGCATAAAATCCGTGCTTTGGATGCTCTGTGGCTTGGAGGCGGGGAGCCGCAGTACGGAGAACGATTTGAGCGTGAGTGTGTCCCATTGCTTCGGCGGAAGGTTTGCGGGTGTTTGAGCTGGAGCACGTATGTCATCGGTTAGTAAGGAGGAGAGCAAGGAATGGTAAAGGTGGACCCGGAAGAATGGGTCGGCTGGGAGAGGTGCGGGGAGGGCTGCCCGGGGGAGGCGATCGCGATGGTTGACGAGAAGGCCGTGATCGATCAGGAAAAATGCACCGAGTGCGGGGCCTGCATTGAGGAGTGTCCGCAGGAGGCCATCAAGGAGGAATAGGGGTTTGGCCCGGAGACCTTCGACCAAGCAGCGGCGTGGCCGAACTCGAGCGCTGGCGGAGGCGTTACCTTGCGGCTCAGGTGAGCCGCGCATTTGTTCGGGTACTATCCGCCGCGGCCGGTGTGCAGGTTGGACGCGACGGGGATATTTGCATGCTGAGGCGCGGGGGGCAGGCAGGCGTTGAGGGCCATGACAGCAAAAGCGGTGCCATACTGCTGATGGTAGTCGTATATCGGGAAGTCCCACCACGACCCATCCTTTTCTTGGAGGGGCAGGAGGATGTGGGCGAGGTGGTGCTGGGAATGGGGGCGGTCTTTGGGTGGGAGCAGCCCGATACACACCCCTGCATAGTAATGCCCGTAATAATAGAAGTAACCGGCGATCTGATAGTACCCGTTATGAGGGTATATCTGCTTGCGGCTCATGCTCAGCCAACTATCGCGTGCAAACAGGCGGTCGAGCCAGGTCTTGATTACGTCGAGTGTGACGGCCTTGTCGCCCCACAGGCGCGTCGCGGCATTGCAGGCCTGCGACCGGCCCAGACTGCCGGGCGGGTGGCTGATTGGCCAAAGCGTGGCTGGGCGCCTTGTTAGGCGATACCAATATGCGAAGTCCGGGCGGCGCGTCGCCTGAAGGGTTTTGACCGCACGTTTAGTTATCTTTTCGGGTATCGAGAACCCCGCCTGGCTGGCTTCGTGCATGGCAATCAGGACGGTTGCCGTGGTGAAAGTCATGGAATTGGCCGGTGACCGCTTGAAATAAGTGCCTTTGTAATACCCCCAGCCACCGTCGAGTTGCTGGTGTTCCTGCAAGCGGTCGAGTTGGTCGCGGATCAGGTCTCGAATTGCCTTGCGGCGTCCGGGCCAGAGGGACTGCCTCCCGAGCATGCGCACGAGTGCCTGGATGCCGTAAGCGTGCGTCCAATTATTGAACATTATTTGTCTGGAGCACACGCGCACCCTGGGGAGGTTTTCCAGCAGCCAGTTCCCGCCGCGGCGGAGTGCTTCCTCCGCGCCCGGCTGGTCCGACTCGGCCTCGGCCAGCGCCATCACGCAGAGCGCCGTCACGCCGCCCCGCATCGCCAGATAGCCCATGGGCACGGGCACATACACGTTAATCAGCTTGGGGCGAGAGTTGCCCCAGGACCCGTTTTTATTCTGGTTTTGAACCAGGAATGCTACCCCGCGGTCGATGGCGGCCTGGATGGATTGCCGGCTCGGCGGGGTGATTGGAAGCGGCTTGGGGCCAACTTCACCGGGATTTACCCGCGGTGAGGAACAGCTGGACGCGGCCAGGCAACAAGACAATAGCGTCACTGCGAGGTATCTGGTCCAGGCCACGGTGCTCTCCGTTCGGTGCGAGTTGTTCAGGACAGAGGTCCAGAGCATATTAGCAGTATTCTGTCAGAGCGCAATAGCGTTTTGTGTTGGCGGCGGTCGGGGGCGAACCGGTGGAACGGGCGCCCGATCGCTCCTATGTTCACGGGAGCTTCAGCTCGAGTAAGAGGGAGCGAAGAAATGGCTGCACGTCCGTCACGATACCGATGGTCTGAAAGGTGCCGCGGTCCATCAGTTTTGTCACCGCACTTTGCTGGATGTCGGCCGAGACGACGCGCGTCTTGGCGGGGAGCATGTTGCCGGTGGCGACGGAGTGAAGTACGGTTGCGACAGTGATGGCGAGGCGGGTCTTCCGGCATCGCCGGCGCATAGCGTCCTGGGCCTTGACGGTATCGGTGATGGTGTCTGGCAGCGGGCCGTCGTCACGGATGGAGCCGGCGAGGACAAAATCGACCTGGCGCCGTATGCACGCGTGCATTATTCCGCTGTTCAGAATCCTCTGGTGGACCGCCTGGCGGATTCCACCTGCGCGGCGAACGACGTTGAGGGCGCGAAGGTGGTTTTCGTGCCCCGAGCCGGTGCCGACTTCTTCGCCCATGGAGACGCCGAGTGAGGTGCCGTAGAGGGCGCACTCGATGTCGTGCACAGCGAGCGCGTTTCCCGCAAAAAGAATCTGGACGTATCCCGTCTCCACCAATTCCTCGAGCAGCGGGCCAGCGCCGGAGTGGACTACTGCGGGGCCGCAGACCCACAGGATTGGCCGGCCGGCTTGGCGCTCTTCCTTCATCAGCCGGGCTACCTGCGAGATCATCAAACCCTTCGGCTTCTCTGTCGAAACTTCACTGGTCATGAACTGAAAATCTTCCGGCGACCGCCGGCTCTCAACCGGCACCACCCGCACCCCATCGTAGCCGGTCACTATAAGGTCGTCCCTCTTGACCTGGGCCATTTTGATTGTCCTGGCGCCGCGCGGCGATTTTGAGACCAGGATACCGCAGTCCATCTCCGGGTTCTTCACCTTCACCCAGCGGCCCTGGAGGTAAATTGAGGTGTCGAGGTTCGTGGTGACGTAGAAGTTTTCGGGAAAGACGCCGCCCCGCGAGGTGGGGCTGAGCTGGGCTTCCTTTGGCTCGACCGTCTCCGCACCATATCGCCTGACTAGGTGCAGAACCGCCTCCAGTGTCTTGGGGTCCTTGTGGGCAATAAGCATGCGGACGAAACTGGGTTCGTCAGGCTTGACCCCCACCTGGATGTCCTGGATTTCGAAGCGGGCCTTGTGCTCCATAATGACATCCAGCATCTTCGGCAGGATGAACGAGTCTATCACGTGGCCTCTTAGTTCGATAATTTCTTGGGGCACAGCGGACCTCCTGTTCCCTACGGATGGGTCTTCGAAAAGACTTTCCCCGCGAAATGGAAAGCTAAACTGGTCATGAAGGTGTTCCTGGAAGGAAGCGAGTTCTTGTCATCGCACTTAAGATCGGATAATCCGACCTTTCCTGGCCCACGCGCTGTTTTGCTGAAGATTTCTATTTGCTGGCCCTACTTAAAACAGGGGCAATTGTGTTTTCAACAGCGAAATCAATTAATTCCTTTGTCATTGCTCCTGGTGGAGGTGCAATTCTTGTATATGCGACGTTTTTTTCTCGATTTGCGTGTCCATGTTTCATGAATATTCTCGGGTTTCTGTTCTTACCTAGCAACATTTCATGGCAAGCATATTTTGCCGTATCTACGTTTTTTATTTCAACTCTTATTAATAGGCCCCTATTTTCAACCTCAATTCCTGGTATGGTTCTTAATTTTCCGACAAAATACTGTCCTAACTCCTTTACCTTTTCTGGAATGTTTTCTTCAATAATATAGTTAAGAACAGCACATGCTGCAACACATGCTAACGGATAGCCTCCGAAGGTGCTGCCATCAGACCCTGGAGTATAAATCTTCATGAATTCCTCTGTTCCAACAACCGCTGAAACAGGAATAATTCCTCCTCCTAACGCCTTGCCGAGGGTTACAAAATCCGGCCTAGCCTCCTCGCCATATTCCTGCCAGGCCATGATATAACCGCATCTTCCCAGTCCTGTCTGAATCTCATCAACACCTAAAAAAATGCCGTTTTCTCTAGTCAGCTGCCTTATTGCCAAAAAGTGAGCTTTTGTAGAAAACAATGGCCCCGCTTCACCCTTATGTGTCTCGATAAATATGCCTACTGTATTTTTATCGATTGCTGCTTTTATGGCATCTATGTTATCTTTAACCACAACGACACCACGTGCCCTTGGAACTTTTCTGAAGGACTGTTCGGGATCAAAAAGCGCGTTTGACGTAAATATCCACGACCTTCCATGAAAATAATTCTCAGTAACAATAACTTCTGGATTCTTAATACCCCTTTCATAACCATGCATTAGCAATCCGGAGAGTGCAGAATCTGTTGAGGAGCCTCCATCGCTTTTCGGCATGACCCTGTCATAGCCGGTGAGCCTTGTAATAATCTCTACCATATCTGCGAATGGAGCCGAATAAATCGCCCTACTTACTAAATCACAACCTGCCGCCATCTCTTTTTTCACCGCTTCGATAACCCCGGGGTGTTGATGAGTTAGGATGGCAGAGTAGGCTGATAAAAAATCTAGTGCCTTGTTTCCGTCCGGATCATATAGCCAGGGTCCCTTTGCCCTTTCCACAACGAACGGGTAAGGTTCATAATTGTGGGCACTATGCGCATCAATCCTTCTAATAAACTCAGCGCTTCTCGGGCCTAACGGGCTATATTGTCTTTTGTTATAAGACAGAAAATCCTGCATAAATGACCATTCACTTTCTCTCACATATTGATTTTGCCTGGATAAAAAGCAGCAAATACTCCTTGCCACCAGCCTTTGAATCGGTTCCAGACATGTTAAACCCGCCGAACGGCTGCGCGCCGACCAGAGCGCCAGTACATTTGCGATTAAGATACAGGTTTCCGACGAAAAATTGTTCTTTTGCTTTTTTAATTTTCTCGGGGTTTGTTGTATAGACAGAGCCTGTTAGACCATAATCTGTGCCGTTTGCAATTGTCAGAGCCTCGTCAAAATCCTCAGCTTTTATTACTGCAAGTACGGGTCCAAAAATTTCTTCCTGAGCGATTCTGGCATCGCAACTCACATGTGTAAAAATAGTCGGCTTAATAAAATAACCCTTACTATTATCCCCATCCCCTCCGAGAATTAGTTCTCCTTCATTACGACCAACCTCAATGTAGCGGCTTATCTTCTCATATGCCGCCTGATTTATCACAGGCCCCATATAATTGTCAAAGTTCTCTGCTGGGCCAATTTTTATGCGCTTTGTTTTGTCCCGCAGCGCCATAATCACTTCGTCATAAACATCTTTTACAACTATGGCTCTAGAGCATGCTGAGCATTTTTGTCCTTGATATCCATAAGCTGAAGCTATTATTCCCTGAACGGCGTTTTCAACATCTGCCTCACTATCTACTATTATGGCGTTCTTGCCGCCCATCTCTGCAACGACTCTTTTTGTCCACTTCTGGCCAAGCTGGGTTTTAGCGGCGTTCTGTATGATCCTCAGGCCGACCTGCTTTGACCCAGTAAACGATATAAACCTGATATCTGAATTAGTGACTAAATACTCTCCAACTTCTGAGCCGCTGCCTGGAAGAAGATTCAAGACCCCAGGAGGCAACCCTGCTTCTTCCATAATTTCACAGAATTTGGCGCCTAATATGCAAGCATCACTCGCCGGCTTTAAAACGACAGTATTTCCTGCGACTATTGCAGAAGATGTCATTCCAACAAGAATCGCTACTGGAAAATTCCACGGCGGGATTATTGCTCCAACCCCAAGTGGGACGTACACAAGTTCATTCGTCTCACCGGGAGACGCTATAACAGGTTGGGGATTGGCCCATCTTATTGCTTCTCTTGAGTAAAACTCTAAAAAGTCGATCGCCTCAGCAACGTCAGCACTGGCCTCTGTCCAGTTTTTCCCCGTTTCATAAACCATCAAGGCAGCAAGCTCAAACCGTCTTTGTCTCACAAGCTCCGCTGCTTTTAATAAATACCCTGCCCGCTCTTTCGCAGAAACCCTCCTCCAGCTCTCAAAAGCGTCCCATGCAGCACTAATGGCTTTTTGAGCAAGTTCCGGTGTGCCTTTTTGAACCATTCCAACAACGTCTTCCTTGTTGGAGGGATTATATGATTTTAGAACATCCCCGGATTTAATTTTTTCACCACCAATAACTATAGGATATTCCTTTCCAAACTCGGCTCTCACCTTGGCAAGAGCCTCAAGCATTCTCCTTTTATTTCCGTCTTTTGAAAAATCTGTTAAAGCAAAATTTTTGAATTCGGGCAGCATTTTATCACCTATAAGCTCTTCCCCGTTTTGTGACCCTCAGGTGGTTTGTAGGTTGCGATATGACGGTTTCGTCGAGATCACCCTCGAAGACGCTCCCCTGAACCCGGCCGGCATAGTTTAAAAGGACCTTCGCGACTCGGTTGCGCCGACGTTCTCCATAACATCATAGCACACAGCGCGCCTCATTCTAACCTCCGGTGGAGCGCGGCGCAAGGATGCGGCACGTGGTGTAGAGGCAACGTGATAATGCCCTATCGAAGCAAAATAGGTATCTCCTGTAAAGTGAAGGCAATTTCAGGAAGAAGTAACCTAAGGAATGCGAAAGAAGTTAGTCGCGGGGGACTGGAGGCGGTAAGCCGGGTTCTGTGCGCCCGACACCTTGCGGTGCCGGGCATGGCGGCCATTCATCTGGGACCGGCGTTGCCGCCAGCCTCCAGCGACCTACCCGGGAATGTGCCATCTGCGATGGCGGCGAGGAGATCGCTCTCTTCCCATATTTGGTCTTGCCCCCGGCGGGGTTTAGCGAGCCGGCACGTCACCGTGCCGCTGGTGGGCTCTTACCCCACCTTTTCACCCTTACCTCTTGTCCGCCGAAGCAGACTTCGGGGCGGTATGCTTTCTGTTCCACTTTCCCGAGGCTTGCGCCCGGTGGGCGTTACCCACCGCCGTGATCCCTGGGGCCCGGACTTTCCTCCCGCGCTACTGCGCGAGCGGCCGCCTTGCCTCCAATACCCCATTGGCAATGAGCCGCCAAATATAGTTTACCCCAAAGGCTCGCGTTCGTCAAGCTCCGGGATGTCTGCCTGCGCCATGCGCACTTGCGCCGCAGCCCTGGGTGTGGTACAAATACTGACGAAAAATTCCCCCCGACCAGGCTGGGAGGGCGCAGGGTGGCGACGATACTGGAGCTGAGCGACGGTATCGCGATCGAGAATGACTCGCTGCGGCTGACGTTCCCCCTAGTTGACGGGCTGGTCAGCAAATACTCCGTGTACGGCAGGAAGGGTGACGAGTTCGAACTGGCGGCTACGGCGGACCCGGTCTGCGTAGTTGTCTACCGGGCGCGGGACGGCACCACAGGGACGGAGAAGGTCAGTGCTGCTAGCTACGAGATAGACCGACGTGGAGCCGACTGTATCCTGCGGCTGGAGTCGGAGTTTCATGATGCTGATGAAGTGCGGTGGTCGCTCAGTATCGAATTCTACATGCCCGACCGGGGCCCAAGGGTCACCATTACTGGCCGGCTTGCGGCGAGCGGCCTCTGTGACCTGTTGGCCTTTCGGTGTCCATTTCTGAGAGTATCGGCCGATGCCGCCGGGCCGCAGAGAACCGCGGCTATCTTCCCAGGGCTGGACTGGGTAGTCGGTCGGGAACGGTCTTCCTCGTCGGATGTTGCGCCGCCGCCGTTCGACCGCCGCCACGTGCCGCATCCGTATAAGATTACTGTGCCGGTGATGGCCCTGGCCCGGGGCGCCCTGGTGACCGGGCTGACCTGGGACCCACTTCAGATGTGGGATGGCGAGCGGAGGGAATCATCCGCACCCCGCTATCCCGCTGCGGTGTTCGCTTCGCCCGATTTTACTCAGAAGGCCGACTCCCACCTGATGGGCCTGTTCCTGCCGTCCGTGCCGAAGTTTGTGGACGAGGGCTCGCTGTGCGCGGAACGGCCATACCAGATGACGCCCGGCCGTGAAATCAAGCTGGAGTGTAACCTCTTCACGCTTGACTCTTCTAACGTGCTGGAGGCTATTGGTGAGTATATCAACCTGTGCGGGCTCATCCCCCCGCCGCCGAAGCCCCGCAGTTACAAAGAGAGCATCGAGCTTGACATCGAGACTTACCTCGACCGCGCCTGGAGTCCGGCGCGTTCTTCGTGGGCGCACAGCAGCACGGCCGAGCAGAAGTGGACGTTTTACAGCGAACTGGTCGCCTTGGCGCTTTGGCGTGGTTCTCTTTTTGCGAAGGCCAAAGAGCTCAAACAGCGCATGCGCGATTGTGTGGAGGAGGCCGTCGCTGCGCACGGCGCTGCCAGCGGTTTGTCTCTGGCGTACTTCCGCGGCGGGTTCTCCACAGAACTTGGCCTGTGGAAAGGGCGGCTGGATAAACTGATACGGAGGCAGCAGCGCGACGGCGGGTGGCCTGCGGAAGACGCCGCGGTTGGGCGAAAGCGCGAAAGGTCGCTCCCCGGTGTCACCGCCGAGCACGCCGCCATGCTGCTCAAATCGGCGCTCCTTACCGGCGACCGCGGCCACCGTGACGCTGGAATCAAGGCCGTCCGGTTCCTCGACCGTGTCAGCAGGCCTTCCGGACTCAGGGTATGGGACGTCCATCAGAACGCGCCCGACCTTCTTGCGGCGGCGCAACTCCTGGCCGCTTATCTCGATGCTTACCTCATCAGCGGCAATCCCGCCCGGCTCGAGCGCGCCGTGTACTGGGCCTGGGCAGGGCTGCCGTTCGTGTGGCTGTGGCAGGCGCACAACCGCGAGGTCATGCGCTACGCCAGCGTTCCCTTTTTCGCAGTCACCTTGATGGATAAAAAGCCCTGGTTCGGCGTTGCGGCGCAGTGGAACGGGCTGGTTTACGCGAGGGAGTTGTTCCGTATCGCGCGTTACGACCGGTCGATGCGGTGGCATCGGATCGGCCGGGCTATCACGCAGTGCGGGATGCAGCTCCAGAAGACCGACAACGGAGCCCGGTCGGAGCTGGCTGGCTTTTACCCTGACGCCTACAACGTGGTCGAGGGCAGGGAATATTACCCCCTGCGTCTGAACCCGCAGTTCATCACCCGCAACGTGCTGCATCTGCTGGGCGAGGAGCTCGAGCCGCGCTGCGAGGTCGTTGCCCGGCACGAGAGGCGAGCGCGTGTCGCAACCGTCGCCCACATGCTCGCCATCCGGTCGTCGCCGAGGCAGTTAGTGGTCAGGCTCGGATATCACGCCGGCGAGACCTGCTACCTTACCCTGGCCGAGTGCGACAAGCCGTCGCAAGTGCGGTGGGGAGGCGCCAAACTGGACGAGATCGACGACCTTGCGGATGCCGCCCGTGCCTGGCGTCACGACGCAGGGCGGTCCCTCACTATCGTCCGCCTCAGTTTCGACCAACTTGAGGAAATCCTCGAGTTCAGATTCTGACATGGCAGGCCTGCGAAGCCAGTATCGCTGCAACCGCATCAGTTTTTGGGGGATATTCGTTTTGATGGGGTTCGCCTGGGTGCTCTCGATGAACCGCCGCAGCAAATGAGAACCACGTGGAGCAGCCCCGATGACGCGGACCATCCTGACATCGGAAGCCGTGCGACTGGTAGTTGGAACTTGCCAGGAGAAGATGGCGGCTCTACCCTTGAGTGTGAACCTTGCCAATTGTCATTCGACCCAGTCTTCGACCCAGAGGCTCAGACCCGAAGGGAGGCTCTCGACGGGAGGCTCACGACGGGTTGTTTATCTGTTAGGAATTGACAGGGAAAGGCAGACTCCCCTGGTCTCGATGCTCTGGTACCCGCAAAAATCCACTCCAAATCAGCGCAATAAACTGGTCCCGGCCCACGTTATGCATAATGAAGTTGAGAAAGCACCGTGCACGATTCGCAACTGGTAAGTAGGTTTCTGGCCGGTGATCTGGAGGCCTTGGGTGTTATTTATGATCGGTACAGCCTGCCAGTTTATCGGTACCTGTCCCGGCTGGTGGGGACGACTGATGCCGAGGACGTGTTGCAGGAAACGTTTATTCGAGCCGCCAACAGGCTCAAAGCATATCGGGAACAGGAACGCCTCCTGCAATGGCTTCTCACGGTCGCCCGGAATGTTGCGCTCGACAGGCTAAGGAAGAAAACATATTTACGAAAACGATTCCGCAAATACTGGAGGCATCGCGAGGCAGAGCGGAAATCCGTTCTGCCCGAAGCACAACAGCACACGCAGGAGACAAAAGAAAAAATCGACCAAGCCTTGAGCAAATTGCCGGAGACGCAACGGAGCGTTTTTCTGCTCCGGGAGGAAGCACAACTGAAATTTAGAGAAGTTGCTGAAATTATGGATATACCGCTCGGCACGGCACTCTCGTATATGCGACGCGCAACCGAGAACCTGCGGAAGGAACTGAAAGGGCAGCAACTGTGAATGAGCATACCTGTCGTGAAATCACCTGCGAACAGGCACGGGATATTTTGCTGCTCACGCGCAGCGGTGAGGCATCCCAAGAGCAGGCGGCCTCTCTGCAGAAGCATCTGCAGGAGTGCGAATCGTGTCGCACGGCGAAGATACAGATGGAGGCGGTTCTCCACACATTCGAGCAGACACGAGAGCACAATATCCCGCGGCGCACGCAAATACGTCAACGGATGGTCAACAGCGTCCGCCGACCTGCGCCCCGGCGGCAGCTCATTCGCAGAGCAGTCCTGGCAGGCGCGGCCTGTATCTTTCTGGCTGTGCTGCCGGTGTGTTATTTTCTTCACCAACGCGATTCGGACGTGGCCGTTCCGGCTTCCGGCAACAATTACACGGAAACAGAGGCGGGCACACTCAAAGCCGATCTGTTCGATATCGTCGATGCGTTTTGCCAGGACCTTCAATCACTGGAATATATTGAGGAGGTGTACGGGCATGAATCCGTCAGCGAGGATTTAGGTGAAGTGCGTTCGGATGTGTCGTCGATAAGGTTTTTAGTGTAACCCCAAGAAAGGAAGGAAAAAACCATGAAAACAGCACGTCTCGTAACCATCGGACTGGCGGTTTTTGTAGTTGTCAGCATGCTGCCGGCAAAAAGCGGAGGAATCTGCTCCTCGCGCTGAACCAGGGCACAAGGCTGTGCGCGGACAGCGTCCCGGCCCCAGCGGCAGAACTCTGAAGCGACCGAATATGTTCGCACCATCCAAGGAGCTGCATTGGTTTGCACAGCTCGAAGATGTGCAGGCAGCCCGGGAAAAGCATAAACAGAACATAGGGGATCTGCGCAAGGCAATAGGGGAAGACATCAGGAATCTTATCGAACAGGAGAAAGAACAGGAAGAAGGGGTTGATCGTGAGGCGCTCAGAGAGGAAACCGGCAAGAAAATCGAGGCACACGCCATCAAGATGATCGAGGAACAGAGCCGGTTTCACAAGCAGTTGGCGGAGATGTTGGAGGCCCACAAGGATGAGGCCGCCAAACATTTAGCGCAGAAAATGCGTGAGAGAATCCATATAGCGCAGAAAATGCGTGAGAGAGGCAGTCGCCGCCGAATGAAGAACAAGCTTAAACGGCAAGGCGAAACACCGCAAGACCACGAAGCCGAAGAAGCTAAGTAAGACTGCGAAAGTCGGACGTCTCAAATGGGTTCCCGGGCTGACCCGGGAACCCATTTCCTTTCCGCTCATTCGTCGAGGCGTCCGGACCGCTGAGACCGCTCAGGCTACTCGTCGTAATCGCGCAGAGAACGGTACCAGATGTTGCGGTAGCGCACCAGGTCGCCGTGGTCCTGCAGGGAGAGTGGCCCCTCCTCTGGATGCGCCTCGTAGGGGAGGACTTGGCGGTGTGTGGTGGGGCCGATGAGTTCCTTGTCGTGGTGCACAACAACGCCGTTGTGAATCAGCGTGAGACGCGCCGGACAGAGCACCTTCTTTCCCCGGAACCTTGGGACTTTCCAGACTATGTCGTAGGTCTGCCACTGTCCGGGCCTGCGGCAGGCGTTCACCAGGGGTGGCCACTGGCCGTAGATGCCAGCTGTGGCACCGTCGGCATAGGTGGGGTTGTCGTAGCAGTCCAGCACCTGTATCTCGTAGCGCCCCATGAGAAAAACGCCACTGTTTCCGCGTCCTTGGCTGTCTCCGGAGACTTCGTGGGGAGACTGCCATTCCACGTGCAGCTGGCAATCGCCGAACTTTTTCTTGGTCTGAATGTCGCCGGTGCCGGGATTGACCTCCATGTAGTCGTTCTCGACCTTCCACTGCGCCTTGTCGTCCCGCCCCGTCCAGCTCGACAGGTCCGTGCCATCGAACAGCACGACGGCATCCGACGGGGGCTCACCGGCCTGTTCCTCAGTGCTTGCGGTGCCGGGCGTGATCACGCGCGCCTGGGGCCGCTTGCTGTCGTGCACCTTAAAGTTCTGACCGGGAATGATCGGTGTGTCATCGTATCCGAGCTTGTCCTTTGCCACCTTCGACCTCCTTCTGTGAGTTTGCCAAAACTTATTAGAAGCTGTGACCGGACACCGGCCGCAACAACGTCCATCTGAGCGTGCTGATTTTATGTCCGGCAGCGCCAATGTCAAGTGTTGATGAAGCCGCCTCAGTGGCGAGGTGGGAGGACAATCTGCCCCGCTTTGACGACGGACCGCACAAGGTTCGTGCCGAAGTGGCAGGGCAGCGACGAAATATCCTGCACATCCAGCACAATCAAATCCCCCTGTTTGCCCGGTTCCAGCGACCCCAGCCAGTCGGCCCGACGGATAGCCCAGGCCGCATTGATGGTCGATGCGGTGATGGCTTCCTCCACCGTCATCATCATTTTCAGGCAGGCAAGCGCGACCCCCATTTGCATCGAGAATGAGGGGCAGGAACCCGGATTGAAATCAGTCCCCAGCGCGACGGGCACGCCGAGGCGGATCATCCGCCGCGCGTCAGCATAACGCTCGGAAAGCAGGAAGAACGGGACGCCCGGCAGCAGCACGGCCACAGTGCCGCTGTTGCGCATCTGTTTGAGTTGGGCCTCGGAAACGTTCTCCAGGTGTTCCGCAGAAACGGCACCAAGCCCGGCGGCCACCCCAGCGGCGCCGAGGTCGCTGAACTGGCCGGCGTGGACCTTGAGGCCGTATCCGTGGCGCTTGGCCGCCCTGAGAATCCGGCCGGTCTCCTTCGCGGTAAAGGCTTCTTTTTCGCAGAAGACGTCGCAAAACTCGCTCAGACCTCGCAGCGCGGGCAGCGCTTCCTTTATCAACCAGTTCACATATCTTGCGCGATTTGTCCCTCGGGGCACGGCATGAGCGCCCAGAAACGTGGGAACCACGTCAAGAGGGTGCCGGCGACCCGCGGCGGCGGCGACTTCAAGAATCTTTTTCTCGGTCTCAAGGTCGAGCCCGTAGCCGCTTTTGATCTCCACGGTGGTTGTCCCGTGTTGAAGCATCTGGTTCATCCGCTTCAATGCAAGCTGGGTGAGTTCTTCATAGCTCGCCGCGCGGGTGGCGTGGACGGTGCTGTGAATACCGCCGCCCGCTGCCAGGATGTCAAGGTAACTCGCCCCGGCCAGGCGCTGGGCCAGTTCATTTTCCCGTGACCCGGCGTAAACCAGATGTGTGTGGCAATCGACAAACCCCGGCATGACGAGGCCGCCTGCCGCATCGAGCCGCTTGGCATCCGCGTAGTGGTCGCGCAGCTGTGCCGAGGCGCCTGTCTCCAGGATGCGGCCGCCGCGCATCGCGACAGCCCCGCCCGGGATTGCGCCCAGGTCCTGCATTTCCTCGCCCGAGCGAGGCCGGTCGGGGCCTGCCAGGGTCAACACCTTCGAAGCGTTAAACACGAGCAGGTCGGCTGGATCTTTCGTCCGTTCCGGTTTCATTGCTCAACCTGGTGGCTGATTCGGTATTCGATAATTTTTTCCGCCGGGTTGAAGGGGACCACATCATTTAGCCCGAGGGAGCGAACCGCTGTATCAATTATAGTCTGCTCGGCAACATTGATGTCGCGCCCACGTTGTGTCAGATAGAACTTGCCGGCATCCAGTATTGCCTGTTTGGGCGCGAGGCCAATGAGTTCGCTGCCGGTCACTTCCACTCCGCGTGTAGCTGCCTCCTGGCGGACGGTTTCAAATGCCGTGTGCAGGCCGGTGACCTTGTAATTGTGAAGATTCGTTGATACCTGAGCGCGGTCATACTTCACTACATACCATCCAATGGCCTGGCAGTATTTTAGTTTGCCGGGCACCCTGACCGGCGTACCGTCTTTTCTTCTGATGATGTGCCCGTTTTCGGCGCGGGCAGGCCGTCCGGTTTCTCGGATATTCCTCGCTATCTCGCGGGCCGGAGCCACGTCCTTCGTGTTCAGGTTGATGTTGTAGGCGAGCATGAAATCCCGCACCCCGATGACAGTCGCTCCGGAGCGAGCGTTGAACTCCTGTGGGCCGAAGTCGGGCTTGAAGTCCGGGGACTTCAGTTTTTCCGGCAGAGCTTCGTATTCGCCCTTCCTGATGTCTGGAAGTTTTTCGCGTTCTGGCCTCGCCGCAGCATAGCCGTATAAATACACAGGAATGCGGAGCTCCCGTCCCACCTGCCGGGCCAGGACTTTGGCGAGACTGATACATTCCTCGACCGACACTTCAGCCACAGGGATAAACGGACAGACGTCCGTCGCCCCCACCCGCGGGTGGGTGCCGTGATGGCTGCTCATGTCGATCAGTTCAGCAGCCGTCCGAATGGCCCTGAAGGCTGCGGTCCGGGCGGCCTCGGGCTCACCGGCGAAAGTGATCACCGTTCGGTTTGTATCCTTGCCCGGATCGACGTCCAGGAGCTGCACCCCTTTCGTCGCTCTAATCTCATCGGCAATCCGGCGGATTATCTTCTCGTCGGAACCTTCGCTGAAGTTGGGCACGCAGGCGACAGTTTTCTGCATTGAGCATTTCCGTCTAATTTTCTTTCAGGCCGGGGATATTGACCTGTCTGGCCTTCGCAAAGTCGATAGCTTCCTCGTATCCGGCGTCGGCGTGGCGAAAGATCCCCGTCATCGGATCGGCGGTCAGGACCCGTTCCAGCCGAATGCGTTTTTCCTTCTTTCCGGTGGCGACAATCACTTGGCCGGCGTGCGTCGAATTGCCGATACCAACGCCGCCGCCATTGTGGATAGAGACCCAATCTGCGCCGCAGACCGCGTTGGCCAGCGCGTTCAGGAGCGGCCAGTCGGCGATGGCGTCACTCCCGTCGTTCATGCCCTCCGTTTCGCGGTTGGGTGAGGCCACTGAGCCACAGTCGAGGTGGTCTCGACCGATGACGACTGGCCCGGCGAGCTCGCCCCGTGCGACCATCTCGTTGATCCGGACCCCGAGCTTCGCCCGCTCGCCCAGACCGAGCCAGCAGATGCGCGCCGGAAGCCCAAGCTGCGGGACCTGTTTCTGAGCAAGATGAATCCACCGGCGGAGGATGTCGTCGTCCGGAAAAAGCTTCAGGACTACCTCGTCGATTTTCTGGATGTCTGATATCTCTCCCGAAAGCGCCGCCCATCGGAAGGGCCCCCGCCCTTCGCAAAAGAGCGGGCGAATGAACGCAGGCACAAAGCCGGGATACAGAAAATCCCCGTCCTCATTGCGAACGGTCAGCCCGCCTTTCTCCGCCTGACCGCGCAGATTGTTCCCGTAGTCGAACACAATGGCGCCGCGTTCCAGCATCTCCAGAATCGCCTCGGTATGGCGGACAATGGACTCCAACGAGCGTTTCCGATATTCCTCCGGATCGGCCGAACGAAGCCGGCGCACGCCCGCCAGGTCGCCGGTGGGGACGTAATCCATGAGGTCGTGGGCAGAGGTCTGATCAGTGACCACGTCGGGCGTCACGCCTCGACGCACCAACTCGGGGCAAACCGAGGCACAGTTGCCGACCAGCCCAACCGACAGCGGCGCTTTTGCCCGGACGGCTTCTGTCACCCAGCCCAACGCCTCGTCCAGGTCGGCCGTCATCCGGTTGCAGTAGCCTTCCTTCACCCGTCGAGCGATGCGCTCGCCATCTACCTCCACCGCGAGGAGCACGCCGTCGTTCATCGTCACCGCCAGCGGCTGCGCGCCGCTCATCGCACCCAGTCCGCCGGTCAAGACGAACTTTCCTTCGAGCGTCCCGCCGAAATGCTGTTCCGCCAGCGTGGCAAGTGTCTGAAAGGTGCCCTGAAGGCTGCCCTGCGTGGCGATGTAGATCCAACTGCCCGCGGTCATCTGGCCGTACATCGTCAGGCCGATGGCATCGTATCGGTCGAAGTTTTCCTGGGTTGACCAGGCGGGCACGATGTTGCTGTTTGCGATGAGGACGGATGGACTGTGCGGGTAGGTCTGGAGCACACCGACGGCCTTTCCCGACTGCACCAGCAGGGTCTGGTCTTCCTCCAGTTCCTTCAGCGCCGCTACGATGCGGTGATATTCTCGCCAGTTCCGACAGGCCCGGCCGGAGCCGCCGTAGACGATGAGTTGATCCGGCAAGAGCGCCACCTCCGGATCGAGATTGTTCTCCAGCATCCGGAGAGCCGCCGCGGCCTCCCAGGTCTTGCAGCGCAACAGGGCACCGCGCGCTGCTCGAATGGGCCCGGAGGGCTTTTGCTCCATGTACATCGGCCGTCCCGGCATAGAAGACCTCGCTAATCAAATGTTGGGCGCCACTACGACTAATCCCGACCCGTTTCGCCCGTAAGTCCTTTCATTCCAGAGCGCCAATCTGCTCTTCCACGGCCTGGACGACCACGCCCGACGCCACGAGGTCCCGAACCGTCTCGATATCGCGATAAAGGGCGCGGTCATCGTCCAGATGTTTCACGTGCTGTCGAATCAGGTCGTGGGCCGCGCGGGGCCCCGCGCCCGCCGCTTGCTCATGGAAATCGATAGCCTGTGCCGCGCAGAGGAGTTCGATGGCGATGACGTTTTCTACGTTTTTCAGAATCATCCACGCGTGCCACGCACTGGTCGTGCCCATGCTGACGTGGTCTTCCTGACCCGCGGACGTGGGGATGGAGTCAACGCTGGCCGGATGCGCCAGCACCTTGTTTTCGGACACGAGCGCCGCCGCCGTGTACTGCGAGATCATGAAGCCGGTGTTCAGGCCGCTCTTCGCCACCAGGAACGGCGGCAGGCCGCTGAGGTGTGGGTTGACCAGCCGGTCGATGGTGCGCTCGGCTATGTTCGCGATTTCGGCCAGCGCGATCCCCAGAAAGTCCGCGGCGAACGCCAGCGGCTCGCCATGGAAGTTCCCGCAGGAGAGCACTTCGCCCTCGTCCGCGAAGACGAGCGGGTTGTCCGTGGCCGAGTTAATCTCGACCGAGAACACCTTTTCCACGTGAGAGATTGTGTCCAGAACCGCACCGTAGACCTGCGGGATGCAGCGCAGCGTGTATGCATCCTGAACCTTATCGCACTCCTTGTGTGACGCGATGATGCCGCTGTCCGCCACCAGCCGACGCATGTTTGCGGCGCAACGAATTTGACCCGGGTGTGGCCGGCTGAGGTGAATCCTGGCGTCGAACACCTGGTCTGTGCCCCTCAGGGCCTCCAAACTCATGGCGCCGGCGATTTGAGCGCTTCGGACCAACACGTTTGACTGCGCTGCCAGAAGGCAACCGGAGGCCGCCATTACCTGGGTCCCGTTGGTCAGGGCAAGTCCCTCCTTGGAGGCCAACGTCATCGGCGCCAGGCCGACCGCCTCGAGCGCGGCCGAGGAGGGCTGGCGTTTGCCGTCCCGCAGGCACTCTCCCTCGCCCACGATGACCAGGGCAAGGTGAGCCAGGGGTACCAAATCACCGCTGGCACCGACGGACCCCCGCGATGGGATGTAGGGATAAACCCCCCGGTTGAGAAGCTCCAGCAGGAAGGTAATCAGCTCTTGCCGCCCCCCCGAATACCCCTTGGCCAGCGCGTTGGCACGGAGAAGCATGGTCGCCCGGACGATGTCCTCGTCGAGCGGCTCGCCCACGCCCGTCGCATGGCTGCGAACAAGATTGAGTTGAAGTCTTTCAAGATCAGACGTGGAAACCACCCGCTGCGCGAGTTCGCCTACCCCAGTGGTAACGCCATAGACGGCGCGCCCCTCTTTGGAGAGCTTCTCGACAAAGTCACGCGATTCCTGGATTGCCCGAAGCGCCCGCTCGGCCAGAGCGACGCGCTCGCGGGCCTTGCTGACGCTCACCACCGCTTGGATGGTCAGCGAGCTACCGTCAATCTCGATCATGGATTGACCGCCTGAAAATTACCAGTTGGCCGGCGCTGTCCGCAACGCCTGCACCTACCTCGCAAGCCCGTGTACGCGGATTTTACTCATTGAGCTCCCACAGCTAAAGGATAATTTTTGCCCCGGCGGGTCGCTGTAGCTAAAAAAAGAACCGACAGTGACTTGTAGCCGCAGTGCACCACGGACCGGGTGCCACTGGCACCCGGCCGCATGCACTTCTGCAGGTAGGGTAAGGTACGAGGATGAACTGGCGAGGCCGACGGGACTCGAACCCGCAACCCCCAGATCGACAGTCTGGTACTCTAACCAAGTTGAGCTACGGCCCCACTTGTATTACCTCCCAAAGTATAGCAGTGAACATCGGCCAAGTCAATACGCCCGGGCGGGCGGCGAGCGATGAGTCCGGCGCCTTCCGACAGGATTGACTGGCCCGGCACGCCGGGTTATAATCCGGCGCAGGGGAAATAACCTGCGAGGAGGAGTAATGGGGTTTTCGTCAATTCCCGACGTTCTGGCGGACATCGCCGCGGGCAAGATGGTGGGGGTGGTGGACGACGAAAGTCGTGAGAATGAGGGCGACCTTGTTATGGCGGCGGAGAAGGTCACGCCGGAGACAGTTAACTTCATGCGAAAGTTCGGCGGCGGCCTGGTCTGCCTGCCGCTTACGGGTGAGACCTGCGACAGACTCAAACTTCAACTCCTGCCCGGAGACAGGCCCAAGAACCTCTGCGCCTTCACCATCTCCATCGGAGCCAGGGAAGGCACCACCACAGGTATCTCGGCCGCGGACAGAGCAAAGACCATCCGCACGGCGGTGCGCCCTGACGCGAGACCGGAGGACCTCCGCCGGCCCGGACATGTGTTCCCGCTGCGGGCGCGCGACGGCGGTGTGCTGGTCCGCGCCGGCCATACCGAGGCGGCGGTGGACCTGGCGCGGCTGGCGGGCCTCCAGTCGGCGGGGGTAATCTGCGAGATTATGAACGACGACGGAACTATGGCCAGGGTGCCGCAACTGGAGGTGTACTGCCGGAAGCACGGCCTGAAGATGTGCACCATCAAGGATTTGATTTTCTACCGTAGGAGTGAGGAGAGGCTCATCAGCCACATTACGGCGGTGCGCCTGCCCACCACGCTCGGCAAATTCGAGCTGCATTGTTACCGCTCGGACATCGACGACTATATTCACCTGGCGCTTTGTATCGGTGGCATCAAGCCGGGAGTTACGCAGGAGCAGCCGGTACTTGTGCGGGTGCATTCCGAATGCCTGACGGGCGATATTTTCCATTCCGTCCGGTGCGACTGCGGCGAGCAACTCGAAAAAGCTCAGCAGATGATCGCGGAGGAGGGATGCGGAGTGCTCCTTTATATGCGGCAGGAGGGCCGCGGCATCGGCCTGGAGGATAAACTGCACGCATACAACTTACAGGACGACGGCATGGACACGGTGGAGGCCAACGAAAAACTCGGCTATCAGCCCGACGGGCGCGACTACGGGATCGGCGCGCAGATACTTCGCGACCTTGGCCTCAGCCGAATCCGGCTGTTGACGAACAACCCGAGGAAGTATGCGGCCTTGTCCGGCTACGGCATCGAGATTGTGGAGCGGGTGCCGATTGAAGTCTCGCCCAGGGAAACGAACATGAAGTATCTCAAGACGAAGACGGCCAGACTTGGGCATCTTCTGAATAATGTCTGAAATCGGCGCTCCGAGCCGACCGTCGGCATTGTAGAGGGGCAAACCGGAGAGTGGCTCTAATTACGCCGGTCCGGGCGCGGTAGGATTCCGATGAAGGTCGCGACGTTTAATGCCAATTCTATTCGTGCGCGGATGCCGATCCTGTTGGATTGGCTTGCGAAACACCAGCCGGACGTGCTGTGCGTGCAAGAGACAAAGGTGCCGGACGACTCCTTCCCGGCGGGCGATTTCGAGCAGGCCGGTTACCAGGTGGTGTTCAAGGGCGAGAAGTCGTACAACGGGGTGGCGATTATCAGTTCCGGCGAACTGAAGGACGTTTCGTACGGCCTCGACGACGGCGGCCCGCGCGACGAGACACGGCTCGTCCGCGGGACCTACGAGGGCGTGCACATCGTGAACACATACGTCCCGCAGGGCAGGGACGTCAAACTGCCGGTTTACAAATACAAGTTGGAGTGGTTCTCGCGCTTGGCGAAGTTCTTCCAGAAACATTATGCGTCGAAGGAAAAGGTGTTGTGGTGTGGTGACCTGAACGTAGCGCCCACGGACATCGACGTTCACGACCCCAAGCGGCTCCTGGGGCACGTGTGCTTTAATCCGGAGGTGCAGGCAGCGTTTCAGAGCGTTGTCGAGTGGGGCTTTGTGGACGTGTTCAGAAAGCACCACCCCGAGTCCGGCCAGTACACGTTTTTCGACTACCGCTCCCGCAATGCGGTCAAGGAGGGGAAGGGTTGGCGGGTGGACCATATCCTGGCGACCAGACCGCTTGCGAATAGGTCAACTGACGCCCTGATTGACCTCGACCCACGGAGGCTTCCCAAGTCTTCCGACCACACTTTCCTGGCGGCGGAATTTGACGTCCCTTGAGCTGTCTATTCACGGCGGCAGAAAAAGAAAATACGCGGCGACTTCGGTGCGGGGTCAGGTCAGCAGTCTGCGTTTTCGCAGCCACCATTCGCAGGCGAGCGGGATTGTGAACAGCAGCAGGCAGCCCCACGAATCCCAGATTTCCGTCGGGTGTTCGGTGGTGATGTTCGTTGATTCGCTCTTTATCTTTTCCGGTATTCGGCCAATCTGGTCGATGGTGAACCAGGCGGCGGAGGTCTTTTTGGCGACGGCCTTCATAGTTTCCAGGTCGAGCCGGCGGCTCTCGCTTTCGAGGGTGGACATCGTCACGCTGAAGGGGACGGTTTCGGCCTCTTCGGTCGGGCTGGGACGCACCCGGGCGGCGTAGCTGCCGATCTTGCGCGGGATGAAGGAGCCGCGATAGAGCCCCTGGTTCGGCGCGACGAGGGCCAGGTCGAGTTTTCTGGTGCTTCCGCCGGGGAGGGCGAGGGTGGCCATTAGTGATTTCTCGCCGGACGGCCGGAGCATCTGGTCGAGCACCCTGGCCTCGATTTCGACCTTCTGTCCGATACTATATTTGTTCCTGGCCACAGAGATGGTAAGGCGCTTTGCGCTGCCGAGCAGTTTGTTGGCTGCGATAAGCCCGATGGTCTGCCGCCAGAACTGATAGAAATATTTGTCCCCGATGATAAACCGCCAGCGCCAGGTTTCGTCGGTGGCGGAAAAGAACACCTTCCCGGCGCCGTAGCGCTGCTCGACGAAGATGGGGAACAAGCCGCGCTCGCTTTTCTCTTCCGAATGGGTCGCCAGCACCCGCGCACCGGGCTTGACTTTTTCGATCGGGTGGAACCAGAACAATTTTGGCAGGTGCTCCCACAGTTCACGGTTCTGGTGCGCGTCTTGGGCTAGTTTCATCGCCGGGTGCGCCCATCCTTCGGGCGTGACGTGCAATTCGAAGGAATACATCGGCGCGCGGGTGAACCGGAAATCGGTGGGCGATTCGAGCGACACAGGCAGGCACTTCGCCAGAGCGGTGTTCGCAAACCCCTCACACAGCGCACCGGCTCCGGCGGAGAAGATGAGGCCGCCGCCGAAATCACCCACGAACGACCTGATGTTGTCGAGCTGCTCTTCGGAGAAGGTGTCGGGAGACGCCCCCAGCATGAAGACCACGTCGTAGTTGTCCACCAGTTCCTTCTTGTTCAGAGGAAGGTGGTCGAGCTGCTTGCCCCCCGCCATTGTCCAGTGGCGGTCAGCGGACTGAAGCCAGGCGCAGAGACGAACCGACTTGTCGCGGACAAGCGCCGCCTTGAGGAAGCGCCACTCCCAGCTCGGGGCGGCGGCGATGAGCAGCACCCTGATCTTGTCATCCTTCACCGTTACTGTGTGCTCGGTGACGTTGTTCCGGGCTGAAAGCTCGTCGTCCCGCGCCGGGACGGAGACCCGATATTTGCACACTCCCTTCTTCGAGGGTTTGTGCGAGATGGTGTAATACTTGTAGCCGGGCACCAGGGTGATGTTCCTGGTGGCCACAATTTTCTCGCCCAGGCGGAGTTCAAGCGGGACCACCGCGCCGTCGTAGCCGGACTGCTCGATGGCGACGTTGAACATCAGCGGGTCGTTGAGGAAGGCGACGGTGTTTGCGGAGACGCTGGAGACGACGATGTCGCGCTGCCCTGCCGGGTCGCCGACGCCCACGGTGAAGATGGGAAATGCCGACTTGGCGTCGAGGGCGTACCGGGTGGCCTCGGTGGGCGGGAGGCCGCTGTTGGAGCACCAGTCCGAGAGGACGACCATGGCAGCGATGCGCTGGCCTCGCAGCTCGGCAACCGCGTCGCGGATGCTCTCGCCGATCTGCGTCACCGGCCCGTCTGGCTTGATGACCAGCGGGCGGACGGTCTGTTGCGTCGGTTTCGATTCCGGCCCGCTCCCTTCAGGTCTGCTCTCAGGCCCGGCCACCGGCGCTGGCGAGATGGTTGACGCGAACACAAACTGTCGGACCTTCGCGTTCTGTGCAATCCGGCCAACTAAGTCGAGCTTCGGGTTTGCCAGCGCCCGGTTTGCGATTTCGGCGCGGGACATGGCGCGGATCTCTTCGGCGACCTCCAGCTCGACCGGCTCCGAGGGGGCCAGCTTCTCCCTCAGGCCAACCGCATAAGCCAGGCGGGCGAGCGTCTCGTCGTCGCGATACTTGTCTTCCAGATTCATGCTGTCAGATTTGTCCGCCAGAATGACCACGTATGATTCCTTGAGTTCGGACCGGACGATGACTACGGCCGGAGCGAGGAGGACGAAGACCAGAACCGCCAGGGCGAGCAGCCTGAGCAGGGCGAGCATTAGTTTGAACCTGGCCGAGGCGGTGCCCTTCTCGCGTTTGTATATCTGCCACACCAACACGACCAGCGCCAGGCAGGCGAAGACTACCACAGCGGGTGCCCATTCGCTCATCAGGCGCAGTTTCCACCCCTCGGCGGCGCTGAAATCCGCCCGGTCCAGGTTGAAGAGTTTGAGCAGCAAGTCCCTCATCTTCCGAACCTCTGCCCGAGGATGAGTTCGACGCACGTGACCGCAAGCAGCGCCAGCAAGAGCGGCCGGGCAAACTCCCGCCCGGCCCTGCTCTGCCGCACCGCCAGCTTCAATTCCGCCAGGCTCGTGGCATATTCGAATTGAATGCCCTTGACGGCCGCCTTGGCGTCATCAGGCGCGTAACGCCGGAGGTCGCTCTCCTGCGGAGGAACGTTCACCGCGAAATATTCTATTGGGGGTCGGCTCCCGTCTTTCCGCCGGAGTTCGAGTTTGTATTGTCCTGCCACGTCGGTTTCCAGAAAGCGGATTTGTGTCAGCGTCAGGGTTGCGTTCTCGCTTTCTTCAGAGGCGCGGCGCCCGGCAGGGCGTATGAGGTATGGGCGGAGTTCTTTTTCGGCGCCGTCAGGCCGGCGGACCTTCACCGTGTCGATGAGTTCGGCAGGTGCGAAGGTGCGCCGGTATGGCTGGTGGACGATGACGTTCCTTTGCTCGAACTCCCCGCTCGCCAGGTGTCTGAGGAGGTCGTGCACGACAACCAGATACGCTGCGGAGGTGGGAAAGTTGTTCCACTCCGCGTCGCAGGAGGAGGCAAACAGCATCACGCGGCCGCGGCCGAACGTCTTTTCAACGATGGCTGGCCCGCCGCCGTGGAACTGCGCCACAACCCGGACATCCTCGAGCTGCTTCGGCAGGTGGAGTTCGTAGTATTTATAGAACAGGACCGAGCGGCTGATGAAGAACGCCTTTTCCCCGGTGAAGCGCCGGAACGCCGGATGAACGGGCTTGAGCAACTCGATGTGCGTACCCTTCCGGTTGGGTCCGGTGGTGCCCATTTCCGAACCGAGCCGAGCCGGGAGCAGCCCATTGCCGTCCTTGAAGAGCCGTTGGTTGTAAAACGCCGCATCGACCCGGTCGCCAAGGAACACCACCAGCGCCCCGCCGCGTTTCACGTAGTCTTCCAGCCGCAGCACGGGCTTCTCCGCCGCCAGCGAAGCCAGGTTGGCCAGCACCACCAGGCGGTATTTTGCGAAGTCGGCCCCCGATATACCAAACTCGGTTATTGTCGTGGGTTTGACGTGTGAGACTTTCAGGCCGACCTGTTCTGTCGGTGGACTGAGCGCCCGTTCGATGAAGTAGGTCTCGTTTTCGTCCGGCTCAGTGGAGGTCTCGCCGTTGACCAGCAGGGTGCGGACGAATTCCTCCACGTTGACGGCCAGGTGCCGGACGTTGTCCGGCGGGAGCCTATCCTCCCCCAATTGAACCTGGATAACGTGCATCCCCTTGGTATGGAATGAGTGGGTGAGCGTTGTGGTTTTGCTCTTGCCGGGCGGAATGTCGAGCGTCTTGACGCCCTGGTTGAACTTGTCCACCAGGCACCTGAGCTGGACGCCGGATTTCTGCGTCCTGCCGAAGTTGGACCCCTCCCCCTCAAATTCCGACTGAGTCCCAGTCCCGATGATACTGGAGACCGGTGCCAGCTTGGTGACGGCCAGGTTTTCCGGCTCGGCGCTCCCCACATCGACTACGAACACTTTGGCCTGTTTTCGGATGTGTTCGAGGGCAGATTCGAGTTCGGAACTTGGCTCCGCCCCTTTGTTGCCCCATCCGAGCGCTTGCATGTCGGTGATGATGAATATCTCCTTCCGCGGCTTTTTGGTCGAGTCGAGCAAGCCGGCGGCGGCGACCAGCGCCGCCCGCACGTCGGTCGCACCCCATCCACGACGTATCCGCTTGACCTCCTGCCTCACCAGGCCGACGTCGAGCGTCGCCTGCTTAATCACCGGCCGGGTCACGTCGGACATTGCCAGAAGCGAAATCACGTCGCCCGTGTCGAGCGAATTCAGTATCTGCTGAGCCACATCTTTCGCCCGGTCGAAGCAAGTGTCGGAGCCTTCGCGGTAACCCATGCTGAAGGAATTGTCGAGGACGATGATGGCGTGGCGGCTTTCGGTCCCCAGAGCGCCCAGCGCGCCTGATTCCGTCACCCTGGGCCTTGCAAGGGCGAGCGCAATCAGGATGAACATCAGGACCCGCAGCAGCAGGAGCAGGAGATTCTCCATCCGCACCCGCTTGTAGTTCTTCCGCAGCGAGGCCAGCAGGAACTCCATTGCCGCCCAGCGGGTGATTTTGAACCGCCGCCGGTTCAGCAGGTGGATGATGACGGGGATGGACGCGCCGAGCGCACCCAGCGCCATCCATCCGTTGATCAGTTCAAACACCTCTCGCCTTTATTCGTCATCTGGAAGTCGAAAGCACCTACACGACATCCGTCGCAGCGCCTGGTGTCACTCCAATCGCGGGCATGAGCTGAACCGCCTTCGCGAGATTCATCGTGTCGGCCGTTATTTCCCTCTCATCGCCAGGCGGCCAGCCAGATAGGCGCTGAGGGCCGCCTCCAGCGAGTCACTGGTGGTCATCGGCACGTAGTCGATCTTGTGCTGCCGACACGTCCGCTTCACGTGCTTGACGAAGTTCTCCATCTCGGCGATGTAGCCATCCCGCAGCGACCGCGGCTCGGCGAAAACGTCTTCGTATCCTTCAAGCCCCTTGAACATGGTGAGGTCCCTGAACGGGAACGTCCGCTCGTAATCGTCGAGGACGTGGAACAGGACGACTTCGTGACGCTTGTGCCGGAAGTGTTGCAGTCCCACAGCGAGTTCCCCGGGATCGACGAACAGGTCGGAGATGAGGATGATTAGCCCGCGGTGTTTGAGCCGCTCGGCGAGGTCGTTGAAGATTGTTCCCACCTTCGAGCGGCCGGTAGGCTTCGCCTCGGCGAGTTCGCGGGTAATCAGTTTCAGGTGCGACGGCTGCCCCGACGGCTTGAGAAGGGTGCGAATCTGGTCGTCGAACAATACTAACCCGGCGGAGTCCTGCTGCTGGAGCATCAGGAAAGCGAGCGATGCGGCGATGTACGAGCCGTATTCCAGCTTCGACACCTCTCCCGACCGGTAGTCCATCGACTCGGAGATGTCGAGCAGAATCCAGCCGCGGAGGTTGGTCTCCTCCTCGTACTGCTTGACGTAGAACCGGTCGGTCTTGCCGAAGACCTTCCAGTCGAGGTGCTTCAGGTCGTCACCCGGCGAATACTCCCGGTGCTGGGCGAACTCGACGCTGAAGCCGTGGAAAGGGCTCTTGTGCAGGCCCGACACATAGCCTTCAACTATCAGCCGCGCCTTGATGTCCAGCCGCGAAATCCGAGAAAGGACCTTCGGGTCGAGGTACTTCTTGTAATCCTCGTTCGTTTCAACCTGCGCCACGAAGTCAACCCTCGCTCTCGAGGCCGTATTGCTGCCAGGCGTGCTCAAACCGCTTGAGAGGCCCCGCATCGTCAGTTATGTGGACAGCTTTCATCCTCGTGCGCTACTGCACCTTGCCAGTGTTGAACGGCGGGTCGACATAAATGAGGTTCACCGACCGGTCGGCGATGGTCGGCAGGACCTCCATGTTGTCGGCCAGATAAATCGTGTTTTTCATTCGGTGCTTGTTTGTTTGTCCAGCATCTCTGGCAGCCTTTTATCGCGGACAAGCGCACTCTCGTCGGTGGGGGTGTCCTCCAGGAGTTTGTCCGCAATGTGGTCCGGCTTGATTCCCTCGGCTTCTGCGTTGAAGTTGGTGATGATTCGATGCCGCAGCACCGGATGTGCGACGTATTTGATGTCGTCGCACGAGACGTAGTAGCGCCCACGCAGTATGGCCCGTGCCTTTCCGCCGAGGATAAGATACTGGCCTGCTCGCGGCCCTGCTCCCCACGTGACCCACTCCTTGATGAACTCGGGCACGTTGCCCTTGTGCACTCGGGTTTTCCGTACAATCTCCATCGCGTAGCGGATGACGTGCTCGGCTATGGGCACCCGGCGGACGATGGACTGGAGTTTCAGGATGTCCTCGCCGCTCAAAACCTCATCCACCTTCTCCGGGAACTGCGCCGTGGTCGACCGCAAAATCTCGAACTCCTCTTCTTCTTCAGGATAATCCACGAAGATTTCGAACATGAACCGGTCCAGCTGTGCCTCGGGCAGCGGATACGTGCCTTCCTGCTCGATGGGGTTCTGGGTGGCGAGGACGAAGAACGGGTCGGCGAGGGTGTTTTTCTTGCCGCCGATGGTCACCTGCCGCTCTTGCATCGCCTCGAGCAGCGCTGCCTGGGTCTTCGGCGGGGTGCGGTTGATCTCGTCGGCCAGGATCACGTTCGAAAAAAGTGGTCCCGGCAGGAACTTAAAGTGCCGCTGACCGGTCGCCTGGTCCACCTGAATCACCTCCGTCCCGGTGATGTCGCTCGGCATAAGGTCGGGGGTAAACTGAATGCGATTGAACGAAAGCGACAAGGCGTCGGCCAGCGTGCTTATCATCATGGTCTTGGCCAGGCCCGGCACGCCCACCAGCAGGCAGTGCCCGCGGGAGAACATGGCAATCAGCAGCTCTTCCATCACCCTTTCCTGCCCCACGATGACCTTGTGCAACTCCTGCCTGATCCGGCCGAAACTCTCCTGAAACTGCTGGACGGTCTCGATGTCGGTCTGTGTAACTTCCTTCTGTTCCGTGGCCTCCGCCGCTTCCGGGGAGCCTCGCACATCTTCTTCCACGCCCATTCCATTCCTCCAATTGTTCGTCCCGCGCCACAGGCCTGTGTGTGGTATGTGGCGGCCAAACCTGCGGGCTATTCTCCGACAGCCGATATGCCAATCAAGCCAGACTCGGTAATCAGGGCGATAATGCCGCCGCCAGCCTTGGCCCCTAACACATTATAACCGCTAGTCGGCTTCAGGCCAATGCACCTCAGTAACATGCCGTACGAGACCCTGATTGCCGCAATGAGCGGGGCTCGGTTCCGGCCCGGCCTGCCTTTCAGATGTTGCACGGTGATCAGTCGGCCGCCAACGATATCCATGAACGGTACCGGGTCGCCGCCGGGGCGGTAGCGGCTGTTCTCGGCGACCACCGTAGCCCACATCCGCCTGCCGTCCTTCAGCCTCTCGCATACCACTGAACAGTCGTCAAGTTCGTGCGCAATGAAAACCCTGTCCTCGGTGCACAAAAGGCGGCGGACCTCCCCGCCCGGCTTAGTCTTCCACAACACCCGCCCTGTCGCTGGGTCGACAACGACAATC
>JAUWIN010000132.1 GCA_030605345.1 Candidatus Brocadiia bacterium | reverse complement strand
TCGGGCAATGTGCCCACGCCGAGACTGAACCACGCGGCCACACATATTCCCGCCTTCTCCAGCGGCTCGGCGACCTCAGGCGGCACCCCGCCGTCGACCACGATATAGTTGATGCCTATTCGCGAAAGGTCCGTGGCCAGTATGTCGGCCCGCGAACTCACCAATTCAGCGGAGAAGCTGCCCAGCCCGACGACCAGTGCTGCCGGCTGCTGGGCCTTCTCAATCCGTATTATCTTGACCTTCAGCGGCTGGTCAGGCTGCCTCCCGCCTCGCCACCTGGCGTGGTAGAACGCCTCCAACGTGCCTCCCATCAGTTCGGGCTTGGTCTTCAGCCACAGACGAACGGCCCGCCTGCCTGCCGAGTCGAACTCGCTCCGTTCCTTAGCAGCCAGAACGCTGAACGGTCTGCGCACGTAGGGCCGGCCCTCGATGGTTATCCGTTCTGGGTCACGGGCACTGAGCCTGACTCCCGTTTCGCGCTCGCTCCAGGTCAGGTCGAGCCCCTCAGGCAGTTCGACAACGATTTGGAGGCCCGGCTCCGCGTTGGCATCCTGCAGCGACCAAGACAAATCGAAAAACAGCGGGCACTGCATGTCGGGCGACGCATACGCCGCATGGTGGAAGGGATATTCGAGCGTTGCCCCCTTCAGGCCGTTCCTGAACCTGGGAATATCAGTAACGGTGCCTTCGAACATCGCCACCTTATCGATCCACACCTTCGTCGGCGACTGCTCTACAACGAAGCCGACGCCGCAGTCACCCTCGAACTGGCCGGAGTTGACCGGTACGACAAAGGGAACCCACGAATCCCTGTGGATGGTTCCCCTGACCGGGGTCATCTTTCCGAACACCGCCACCTTCATCCAAGGCGCTTCGCCTCTGCGCCATGCGGGCGCGCTTTGCTTGCGCCACCCGGTGATGACGTAGTTCGTCTGGGGCTTGATGCCCTTGTCCACGGTGTCCCACTCGCCCCACTTGCGCTCAGTTATTTCGTCAATAGAGACGCAGTGTGCGCTGCCGCAGCCGCCGACTTCGTATCTGTAGGCGCCTCCCTCGAGCGTATCAGGTGGTCGGAATGGAATCCTGGCAGGCACTGCGCCTGTTTTGACCCACAACTCGCGCAGCCGCTCCCAACTGGCGCTGCCCTCCGCCGGACCGCACCAGTACTGCGGCTCGGAGTGGAACCATCCATCGGGAACGCCGTTCCTGTCGGTGTCGGCTTCGAAGTCTGGATTTGGAATGAGATTGCAAAGGACAGGTGGTTTTGCCGGCGGCTCGGCCCCAAGCAAGGAACTGGCGCTGAGCAGCGCCAGTGCGGCGCAGGCAACAGCGGACACAGACCAACTGAACCTTTTTTCTGCCGAAATCATTCGTCCGCCACAGCAGGCGTGGTGCTACAGTTTTTCCACCACGCCCATCACAATGGTTTTCAGTTTCGGCTCGGCCTCGCGGCCGGCGCGTATTATTGTCTCGATACTAACAGGCTCCAGCGCGTCGGGCAAACAGCGGTCGGACACCACCGAGATGCCCAGGGTCCTCATTCCGGAGTGAACCGCTACGATCACCTCGGGCACAGTGGACATCCCGACCAGGTCGGCACCTATCGTCCTCAGGTAACGGTACTCCGCACGAGTTTCGAGACACGGCCCCAAAACCCCCGCGTACACCCCGCGGTGAAGTTTGATCCCGTTCTCCAGCGCGACCGCCTCCGCCTGCCGAATCAATCCGTGGTCGTAAGGCTCAATCATGTCGGGGAAGCGCGGCCCCAGCGCCTCGTCGTTCGCGCCAGCCAGCGGGTTCATCCCCATCAGGTTGATGTGGTCCTCGATCAGGGAGACGTCGCCAACTTCATGTGACGCGCTGAGCCCGCCGGCGACGTTCGACACCACCAGCACCTCAGCCCCAAGGGCACGCAGGATGCGGACGGGCAGGGTGACGTCAAGCGGCGAAAAACCCTCGTACAGGTGGACACGGCCGTCCATCGCGGCGACCGGCCTGCCAGCCAGCTTCCCCAGGACGAGCCTCCCAGCGTGCGTTTCGAGGGTCGTCTCCGGCATGGTTGGAATGTCGCTATACGGGATGACCGCTTCAGCCTCGATCTGCTCCGATAGAGCGCCCAGCCCGGTACCCAGGATGATGCCGATGCCGACCTCGCCCTCCCAGCGTCGCCTCACCGCAGCCACGCACTGGTCAACACGCCGCTTTTTCTCGCCCATTAGGCTCCCTTTGTTTCCGGGCGCCCGACGAACCGCCCGGACTCCGAACTGGACCCAACACTTTATTATAGTTATACGTTACGACTAAGGCAAGCGTCGCAACTTCTCGAGCAGTGAAGAAATCTCGCGGAATGCGCGGGCCGCGGCTTCGTCGTCCGACAGCCCCTCCAGTTCCACCTGTGGTATCGCCCGGCCATACATAACCCGGACCCGGCGCGGCCTCGGCAGCAGTCGGTCACGAGGCCACGCCCGAAAAGCGCCATCAATGGCGACCGGTATCACCGGCACGTTCGCCCGCTCCACCAGCAGCCTGAACCCGCCCTTCACCTGCTGCAAGGCGCCGTCTCGCGTGCGCGTGGCCTCGGGGAACATCACTACCACCTGACCCGACCTGAGGTAGTCTATCGCCAGGCGGATTGACGCATGGTCGGGCCTTCCACGTTTTACCGGGAACACATTCAGCAGGCGGAGCAGTCCGCCGAACATCAGATTCCTGAAAAGCGTGTCACGCGCCATGTAGGCCACCCGACGCCTCACCACAATGCCAACGATGGGGGGGTCTAGGTAGCTTTGGTGGTTCGACAGCAGCAGCGCCCCGCCGCGTTCCGGCAGGTTATCCTGGCCGTAGGCGCGCAGGCGAAAGAAGAAACCGCAAAATATGCGGGCAAGGCCCTTGCAGCAATCGTAGACAACCGGCGACGAACTACTACCCACCCCATATCCCCTTCGCGGACAGAACGGAGATGATGTGACTCACAACTTCGTCGATGCTCATCTGCGAGGAATCAATGTATGTGGCGTCGTTCGCCTTTTTGAGCGGGGAAATCCGGCGTTCCGAGTCGCGCTTATCGCGCAGGATAATCTGCTGCTCGACTTGCTCCAGCGAAATCCGCTCCCCTCTGGCGACCAGTTCCGCGTGCCTCCGCCCGGCGCGTTCACCCACGGAGGCGTCGAGATAAAACTTCGCCGGCGAGTCCGGAAAAACCACCGTCCCCATGTCGCGCCCCTCCGCCACCAGCGGCCCGCTCGACGCCGCCAGACGCTGCAGTTCCACCATTCTCCTCCTCACCCCCACCGCCTGCGACGGGTGGAACGTGTTGTTCGTTACCTCAGCTGAGCGGATGGCCGAACTCACGTCCTCGCCGTCCAGCAGCACCCTGGGCTGCTCCGGCGTGCCGCACAGCTCGATCCTGCACGACTTCGCCACGCGCGTGAGCGCCTGTTGGTCCCCCATATCGACCCGCTCGCGGAGCGCCCTGAGGGTCACCGCCCGATACATCGCACCGGTGTCGAGATAGCGGAACCCCAACCGCGCCGCGAGAGTTCGCGCCACCACACTTTTCCCCGCGCCCACCGGGCCGTCTATGGCTATCACCAGG
>JAUWIN010000052.1 GCA_030605345.1 Candidatus Brocadiia bacterium | reverse complement strand
CCTCCACAACCAGGCAGTCGTGCCGCCCCGCCAGGATCTCCGCCGCCTCCCATACGGCCGACAGGTCGAGCCGACGCCTTTCCATCTCCGCGGCCGCCATCGGCGCCAGCGGAGGCCTCAGGCGCACCGGGCACACCAGTTCGTGTGAATCACTCGTGCCCGCAGCCCGCGCCAGACAAACCCCGTCCGCCGACACAAGTTCTCCGTCCACTCCAGAACATCCGCTCGCCACCGGCTTCATCACCCCGACGTTCCGGCCACGCTCCTTCAACACCGCCGCAAGCGCCGAGGCCACCGCAGTCTTTCCGATTCCGGTGTCTGTGCCGGTAACAAACAGGGTAGGAACGGGCACAACCACATCCTCCTCAACCCTACCAAATCGGGACAGAATTGTTGCGTAAAAGTAACAACACCCAGGCTGAACGTCAAGCAGGCGCAAGCGTTTATCTACAGTTTCGGTCAGTTTGACTGCCGGAGGGGGTTCTGGTAGCATATTATATGGAGGAGAAGAGGTTTTGTTTGGAAGAATTATCGTGGGGGAAAGTCTTCTTCTTACGGGTTTGCCGCTGGCCGGAACGACCGCCCATGCTGCGACCACATCCGGCCCCTCTGGGCGACGCTCCGGGCCGCGATGTGCCGGAATGGGGATGAGTTTCGTCCACACCAGCAGAAGGCATAAATGAGCGATCCGGGCACACAGGACCGAAAGACCCTGGACAAACTGATCGAAATCGGGGAGGTAGTGCCGGTCTATGTCGGCAGATTTCTTAACAGCGCCTTCAAGATGATCCTCGGCGGTTCGGCAGTGGAGAGGATAGTACGCGACCTCCAGCCGACACTCGATGCCATCAACGCGCTCGAGCCGGAGATGATGAAGCTCTCGGACGAGGCCCTCAGTGCGAAGACAGGCGAGTTCAAGAACCGCCTGACCGAGGGCGAAACGCTGGACGCCTTGCTGGTGGAAGCGTTCGCGGTGGTGCGCGAGACCGCCAGAAGGCTCGAAGGGCATCCGTACCCCAAGCGTCACTACGACGTGCAACTCGTCGGCGGAATCGTCCTCCACCAGGGCAAGATCGCAGAGATGATTACCGGCGAAGGGAAAACACTGGTGGCCACGCTGACCGCCTACCTAAACGCGCTCGGGGGCAGGAGCGTCCACATTATCACCGTCAACGACTACCTGGCCCGCCGCGACGCCGCCTGGATGAAGCCCATCTACGAATTCCTCCGCCTATCCGTCGGCGCCATACAGTCGGACATGGACCCCGAACAGCGCCAGCCTATCTATGCCTGTGACGTGGTTTACGGCACCAACAACGAGTTCGGGTTCGACTACCTTCGCGACAACATGAAAATCCGGGTCGAAGACCAGGTTCAGCACGAACTGCACTACGCCATCATCGACGAGGTGGACAGCGCCCTGATTGACGAGGCCAGGACCCCGCTGATTATCTCCGGCATGCCGGAAGGGACGACGGAGAAGTACCACGTTGCAAACCACGCCGCCCAGCGGCTCGACAAGGGCCCCCACTACGAGCTCAAGGAAAAAGAACGGACCTGCGTGCTGACCGAGGAAGGAATTCTGGTGGCGCAAAAACTGGTCGGAGTGACCAGTTTTTACTCCGGCAAAAATGTCGATTGGCCCCACTATATCGACAACGCGCTCAAGGCAAAGGAACTGTTCCAGCGCGACCACGAATACGTCGTGCGCGAGGGACAAGTCCTGATTGTCGACGAATTCACCGGCCGGCTGATGCCGGGGCGCAGATGGAGCGATGGCCTCCACCAAGCCATCGAGGCCAAGGAGAACCTCCGCGTCCAGGAAGAGAACCAGACCCTTGCCACCATCACCTTCCAGAACTTCTTCCGCCTGTATGACAAACTCAGCGGCATGACCGGCACGGCGCTCACCGAGGCGGGAGAGTTTGCGAAAATCTACGACCTCGAGGTCGTCCCCATCCCGCCAAACAAGCCGCTCCGGCGCTTCGCCCACCCCGATGTCATCTACGCCACGGACGAGGAGAAAGTCGCCGCCATCATCGACGAAATCGCCGAAACCCACGCCGCCGGCAGGCCGGTCCTCGTCGGAACCGTCTCGGTCGAACGGTCCGAGTTGCTCTCCGAACGGCTCAAGCAGCGCGGCATCAAGCACGTCGTGCTGAACGCGAAGTACCACAAAAAGGAATCGGCCATCGTGGCCCAGGCGGGTGAATCCGGGGCGGTGACCCTGGCGACCAACATGGCCGGCCGAGGCACCGACATCGTCCTCGGCGGAAACGCAACCCTCGGACTGCAAGCCGAACTGGAAGCACAGTGGGGCAAGACGGAAACCGAGGCCAAAGACCTAATCAACGTCTTCCGCAACGCCCAGAAGCTGGTCCAGCAAAAGCCCGACCGACGGGTCGAGATGGAGTTGCCCGGCCTCCGACTTGGTGAACACGCGGTCTGGGACCCTGCGCTCGCAGCAGGTGAAAACGTCGAGCGGATTGCCGCCGCCATGGACATCGAGGTTTCGCCCGAGGACGCGGAGAAGCTCCTCGCCCGCTTCGACCAGATGGAGGAACATGCCGACGGCGACCACGACAAGGTTGTCGCAGTCGGCGGCCTGCACATCGTCGGCACCGAGCGCCACGAGGCACGCCGGATCGATAACCAGCTGCGGGGACGTGCGGGAAGGCAGGGTGACCCCGGCACCTCCAGGTTCTTCCTCTCGCTTGAAGATGACCTGATGCGCATCTTCATGGGCCAGTGGGTCCGCCGGTTCATGAACAAGGCTGGCCTGCGCGACGGCCAACCGATCGAATCCGGCATGGTCACCCGCGCCATCCAGCGGGCGCAGAAGAAAGTGGAGGAACAGAACTTCAGCATCCGCAAGCACCTGCTCGAATACGATGAGGTAATGGACGAACAACGGAAGCTGGTGTATGGCGAGCGACAGGCCGTGCTCGACGCCTTCCGCGAGCGACCGCCGGGGGAAGTAGCACAGGATGTCATAGCCGAGTTTATCGCACCCGAGGCGCTCGAGCGAGGCGGGGTCGAACTGCATCGCTCGTTCCAGCCGGCCAAGGCCGCTGTCAAGGCGGCTTCGGGGGCGGACGTATCTGAGAAAGACTGGCGCGCGCGCCGCTTTCGCGAGTTCTGCGAACACGCAGCAGAGACCGCGGCGATCCAACACCCCCCGGAAGACGAAATCACCGCAGCAACGGCCCGCGCCGTCTCCGAAGTGCTGGGCGAGTTCGACAGTCCGGCGCGATGGTCGCCGGACCAGCAGTGTGCTCAGGCCAGGCGACTGGGCTTTGAAATCCGCAAACCCTGGCCCGACGAATTTGCGGACCTGCTCGCCGCCAAGCTTTCGGAGGCGGTCGAACCGGCGGCGAAAGAGGTCATTGTGCGCGACTGGGTCCGCCGGGGCTTGGTCGCGGACCTGCCGCTGCTTCCCGCTGAGCGATGGGACTATGCAGCGTACGCGAAGTGGATCGGTGAGCTGCCGTGCGAGGTTGGCGGCGCTGAATGGCCGCCGCTGTTGGCTCGGCCCGAGAACATCGAGCCGGTGGGCGCCGACCACCTCGCGGAGGGGTTCGGCTCGCTGAGCGCCGGTCGGATAATCGCGGCGCTGGTCGGTCGGTCGGTCAACCTTTATCTCGGTTCTGAGGCGTTCCGCCGCAGGCCGTCAGCACTGAGAGTCAGCCTGTGGGCGGATTACAGGTTCGGCGTCAAGGTCCGCCCGGAAGAGATCGAGGAGCTGGCGGGGGCTGCGGCCTGGCGTATGGCGGAGGCATCAGCGCCCGCCAAGGCCGAACAACTCGACGCCGAGGACGGCGTGGCCCTCTACTGGCACTTCCCAGCTATTGCTGCTGCGGTGAGGAAGACACTTGGTGCTGAGGGCCGGGATTTCATCGGGCTTTGTAACAGGCTGCAACAGGACTTGCTGGTCGCTCTGGACCCGTTTGACCTCAGTAAGTTGGGCGGTGAAGAGCTCCAGTCAGCGATTGCGGAAGCCATCAAGGATTCATCGGCTCCCAGCATCTATTGCCGCGGGCTAGACGCTATCGTGTCCCAGACCTTCCAGAACGTGATCGACCGGGCCGTGGACGAAGCGGTCAGCGCTGAACAGGTCCCGGAGGAGCGCAACCTTGCGCCGTTGTCGAACTGGGCGGAGGCGCTGGGTCTCGAGATATCGCGCGACGAATGGCTCGCTGCCTCGCGGCGCGAACTTGCGATCACGCTTGCCCGGCGGCTACGCGAACTGCCCGGGGACAAGGCGCTCGAATTCGCCCGGCTGTGCGTCAGTTCCTCGGTGGAGCACTTCCTGTCCAGCGAATCGTTCGCCCAGGACCGTTCCTACGCACATCTTGCGGCTTGGGCACGCGCCCGTTTCAGCTTTGCAAGTTCGCCAGTCAAAATCGAGACCGCACTCCCACGGAAGATTGACGCCCGGTGCAGCCAGGCGAAACAGCAGTTAATTGAAAAAGTGCAAAAGGAGGTCGAAGCCGAGGGACCAGAACGGCCGGAGATTGTTGACCGGATGGTCGGTGCTGCGCTCCGTGCATACTTTATGACCCACACGGCGGCGGAGGCGATTGATCTTCAGCCGCTCGCACGGTGGGTCAACTCCAAGCTCCACGTCTCTGCCCCAGTAGCGAGCATGCAGGAGATGCTGGACATCGACGAACGCACAATCACCAAATTCGTCTGCGAACGGGCACAGAAGGCTCTGGCAAGGCAAAAACCGGAGCGCATCGTAACCGACACCTTGAGCGCCGCACTGAGCTGCTTCATGCCGCCCGAAACTTTCCCCGATACATGGGGGGTCGTCGAACTGGAGGAATGGCTGAAGAGTGCTGACTCCGACGGGTACTTCGACACCTATAAACTGGTTGAGGACGTCCGCGCCGACATGGCCGGGGTGTTTGTAGACGCAGCCGTGCGCGGGTACGGGGAACGTGCCCCTGCCGCGGTGGCGGCCGATGCGGTGTTCCACGCGGTTGAGGCATTCCTCGAGGCGGACCTCGCGGCGGAGGGTCGCAACTTCGCGGGGCTCGCCGACAAGATGAACCGGAAGTTCAACCTGTACCTCGACGCGTTCGACCTGAGCAAGCTCACCCCGGCAACGGTGCGGGAACTGGCCGACCGGCGGGCGTTCGAATCACTGGAGAAACGGGCGGAAGAGGTCGGGCGGCGGCGGCTCCACTGGATCGCAAGAGTGCTCATCCTCCAGGCTATCGACAGCCGGTGGAAGGACCACCTTGCGGTGATGGACAGCCTGAAGGGCGGGATTGGGCTTCGCGGCTATGCCCAGGTCGATCCGAAGATAGCGTATAAGAAAGAAGGCTACGAGGCGTTCGAGGCGATGATTGCCGCAGTCCAGGAAGAGGTGAGCGACATGCTGCTAAAGGTCGAGATCGACCTCGGGACCGAGGTGCAGGAAGAACAAGGGGAGATGAGCTTGGTTCACGGCTCCGTCAGCGCGTTCCAGCAGGCCCAGCAGGAGGCCGCCGGCTCGCTGCAGGGTCAAAGGGCAGAGGGCCCAACACCCGTTAGAGCCGAAAAACAGCCCCGGCGCAACGCCCCCTGTCCCTGCGGCAGCGGCAAGAAGTATAAGAACTGCTGCATGGGCAAGAGGTGATCACATGGTCGTGGCGGGGGGATCATCTATCATTTCCGCAGTTGTTCCTGCGTAAATTTCCGGCCGGCCGCGATCGCCCGGGTGTTGAGCTCCCAGACCGCGGCCTTGCGTTCTCCGAAGGCGGCCTTCATCTGTTCCACCAGGTTGTCGAAAGGGACGAACTCCCGCACTGCGTTATAGGCGCCCATCATAATCATATTGGCCGCGCGGACGTCGCCCAGGTCCGACGCCATCTGCGTCGCCGGCACCTCGAGGGTGGTTTTCGCCTTTGGTGGATCGGTCATCCGGATAAGCGAGGTATTCGCCAGCATCGCCCCGTGGGGCGCCAGCACTGTCTTGAACCGCTCGTATGAGGGCTGGTTCATCGTCACCAGAGTATCCGCTTCCTCGACCACGGGCGAGGCGATTTCGTCGGACGAGACTATCACGTGGCAGTTTGCCGTACCGCCGCGCACCTCGGCCCCATAGGATGGGAAGTAGGTGACGTGGAGGCCTTCGTGCATCATTATTTTCGTGGTGAGTTTTCCCATGAACATCAAGCCCTGGCCGCCGAATCCCGCGATAATGGCCCGCTCAAGCATGTTGATATCCCTGATTTCCGGACAAAGGTACACAGGCGAACGCCGGCCCGGCTGCCTGTGTCAAGTTTCGTTCTTGTCAACTGGCTCGGACCGGTTTCGGCCGCCGGCTTTCGCTTTTTCCAGTGCGGTGTTCGCCGCCGCGACCAGGTCCGCCGCGGAGGCGAAATTGTCGTTTTGAAACGTAGCCACCCCGCCGCTGACGGTAACGTGCACCGCCTTGTCCCCGGCTGCGACGGCGGTCTGCTCGATGATTTTCCTGATTTTCTCGGCCACCTCGAAAGCTTCGTGCTTGCTGGTTTCCGGGAGGAGCACGGCGAATTCCTCGCCGCCATACCTGCCGACGGTGTCGGCGGCGCGGGTCGATAATTTGAGGATTCTGGCGATTTCCGCCAGTGCTCTGTCGCCGGTATCGCGGCCGAGCCTGTGGTTCAAAAACCTGAGGCCGTCGATGTCGAGCATCACAACTGATACCGGGTGACCGTAGCGGCGCGCGCGCGCCATCTCGCGTTTGACCTCGGAGTCGGTCCGCCGCTTGTTGAACGCCCCGGTCAGGGGGTCTGTGACCTCGAGGAGGGCGAGGGATTTGTTTGTTTCTTCGAGTTTTTCCTGCAGCTGTTTCATCTTGCGGCCGGTTTCGACGCGGGCCAGCACTTCCTTGTTCGACAGGGGTTCGATGAGGAAATCATCGGCCCCCTCGTCAACGTCTAACTCGCGGGAGAACAGTTGGTCCTTGGTGGTGCGGAGTATGAGGTAGGGCTGCGACCCGTATACTTCTCGTATGCGCCGGCAAAGCTGGAAACCGTTGACGTCGGGCATGTCGCTGTCGACCACCACGATGGCCACGTCTCCGGCGGTAAGGTGTTCCTCGGCTTGCTGTGCGTCTGCCGCCTGTCGCACGTCGAAGCCGGCGCTGGCGAGCAAGGCGGCCAATGCCTGGCGTGGCTCTGTTTCGTCGTCAACAATCAGCAGGCCCGACGCTGGCCCTTTCGCTTGGATACTCGCATCACGCATCCTTGCCCTCTTCACGGGTCTTATCCTTGACCACGCCCGGAGGAAAGACCTTCGAGAGTGCCTGGTCGATATGTTTGAGTGCCTCGACCGGGTTCATCCGCCAGTAGGTTGGGCACGGTGAGAGGAACTCGACCAAGGAGAACCCCAGGCCGGCCAGTTGGGTTTCGAAGGCTTTTTTTATCGCCTTTTTCCCTTTTCTGACGTTACTTGGGGAACTGAGGGAGACACGTTCGAGGTATGCCGAGCCGTCGAGGGTGGCGAGCAATTCACAGACGTGAATCGGATTGCCGTGAACGCGCGCTTCCCTGCCGGCCTGCGTGGTGGCGGTCTTCTGTTGGAGCATGGTGGTGGGCGCCATCTGGCCGCCGGTCATGCCGTAGATGGCGTTGTTGATGAAGAGCACGGTGATGTTTTCGCCGCGGTTTGCTGTGTGTATGATCTCGGCGGTGCCGATGGCGGCGAGGTCGCCGTCCCCTTGATAGCTCAACACCAGTTTGTCGGGCTGAACACGCTTGATTCCTGTGGCGACGGCGGGGGTTCTGCCGTGCGCGGCCTCGCTCACGTCGATCTTCCAATAATCATAGGCCAGAACCCCGCAGCCGACGGGCGCCACGGCAATAGCGGACTCCCTCAGGCCCATCTCGTCGATGACCTCGGCTACGAGGCGGTGCACGATGCCGTGGCCGCATCCGGGGCAGAAGTGCGTCGGGGCATCGGTGAGCGTGTCGGGCCGCCTATACCCGTGTGGCCGTTTGGGTTTTTTGGCAGCAGTGGTGGAGCTCATCAAGTATCTCCTGGGCGGTGGACACGTTCCCGCCGCACCTTCCTGTGTGATAGACAGGTTTTTTGCCTTCGACTCCGAGGCGGACGTCCTCGATCATCTGGCCGAGGCTCATCTCGGGCACGAGGAAGAACCGCACCCGGTCGGCCGCGGCGCGGACCGGCTCATACGGATATGGCCACAGTGTAATCGGGCGGATCATTCCGACCTTGAGCCCCTGTTGTCTGGCGCGCTTCAGGCTTTCCTTCGCTACTCGGGCCGAGGTCCCATAAGCCACGATGCAGGCTTCGGCGTCGTCCATCTGAATTTCCTCGAAGCGGACCTCGTCCTTTTCGATTTTGGCGTATTTCTTCCCCAGTTTGATGTTATGCTGTTCAAGTTCGTCCAGGTTGAGGTGGAGGGATACGATTCGCTGTGGTTGGCGGCCCTTGGCGCCGGTCAATGCCCAGGGTTTTTCGGGCGGCTGTGCGTCCGGCAGGTGGGCGAATGTAACCGGCTCCATCATCTGGCCCAGGCGCCCGTCGGCGAGCACCAGGACGGGGTTGCGGTGCTTGTCGGCCAGGTCAAATGCCAGGTATACCAGGTCTGCGCATTCCTGCACGGTGCTGGGGGCGAGGCAGATGGTTCGGTAGTCGCCGTGTCCGCCGCCGCGGGTCGCCTGCCAGTAGTCGCTCTGGGCGGGCCCGATGTTGCCCAAGCCCGGCCCGCCGCGCATGACATTCACTATTACGCCGGGCAGTTCCATTCCCGCCATGTACGAAATGCCTTCCTGCTTGAGACTGATGCCGGGGCTGGAGGATGAGGTCATGGCCCGTTTCCCCGAGACGGAACTTCCGGTGACCATGCTGATGGCGGCGAGTTCGCTTTCCGACTGGATGAAGACGCGGCCCTCTTCGAGCATCCGCCGCGACATGTAGGCGGTAAGTTCGTTTTGAGGGGTAATAGGATAGCCGTAGTAAGCTTGGACGCCGGCGCGGATGGCGGCCTCACCGATTGCCTCGTTGCCCGTCATCAGGACCTTTTCCTGTCCCATGTCTCCTCGCTCGCGCCCGGATGGAGCGCTCTTATTTAACGCCCTGCTTCCCGCAGGGCAAGGAGTGTCAGAGCCCTACCACGGCCGCGCTGATGTCCGGTTCACTGGTCAATGCCCGCCCTTGCGCGGAGCACCTCCCGCTGCCTCCCCTGCCTGCCGGCCATCTGTCGCTTGAGGAAGTCGATGAGGTATTCGCCCTCCGGCGTAAGCTCTTGCCCGGCTGCTTCGAAGATTTTGAACCCCTCGACCCGCGTCAGTTTGGAGCGGTAGAAGATGCGGTGCGCCCTCTTGAGCGCATCGATGCTCTCCTGGGAGAAGCTGTGGCGCCGCAGGCCGACGACGTTGACCCGGTGGACCCTGGCGGGGTTACCTTCGACGACCATATACGGTGGGACGTCGTGGATGATCCGTGACATGCCGCCGATGAACGCGTAGCGGCCGATGGTCACGTAGTGGTGGACGCCGGTAAGGCCGCTGACGATGGCGTGGTCTTCGACTTTGGTGTGGCCGGAGAGGCCAACGTTGTTGATGAAAACGATATTGTTGCCCACTTCACAATCGTGGCCGACGTGTACGTAGGCCATGAAGTAGTTGCCGCTCCCGATGGCGGTCAGTTTCCGGTCCTTGGTGGTTCCGGTGTTGATGGTGCAGAACTCGCGCAGGATGTTGTTGTCGCCGATGTTCACGGAGAAGATCCCGCCTGCGTATGCGATGTCCTGTGGAGGCGTGCCGATGGAGCAATAGGGGTAGAGGACGTTGTTTTTGCCGATGGTGACCTTGCCGACGAGGTGGCAGCCGTGGCCGATTTCGGTGTGCTCGCCAATGGTGACGTGTTCGCCGACGAAGCAATAGGGGCCGATCTTGCAGCTGTCGGCGGCCTGGGCCTTGGGATGCACAATCGCAGTAGGATGTACGTTGCTCACGTTTTCCCTCACCTGATAAGTACCGTCGTTCTTCTACACCAGCGGAGGCCGTTCGCCTGTCGCGGGTGGCTTGGCCACTAACATGTAAGAGATATCCGCCTCGCACGCCACCAGCGCTCCGACCATCGCCCGGCCGTGGACCTGTACGGTTCGCGAGCGGCTTCTGACGGCCTCGACCTCCAGCCTTAACTGGTCGCCGGGGACCACTGTTCGGCGGAACTTCACCTTGTCGAACGACAGAAGGACGACGATCTTGTGGGTTTCGCGGCACCGTTTGGCAAATATCAGGCCGCCCACCTGGGCCATCGCCTCCACCTGAAGCACTCCGGGCATGATTGGCTGGTCGGGCCAGTGCCCCTGGAAAAATTCCTCATTAATGGTAACGTTTTTGATCCCGACAGCGCGGCGGTTGTGGACGAGTTCGACCAGCCTGTCCACCAGTAAGAACGGGTACCGGTGCGGCAGCACGCTGCGGATGGCTCGAACGTCGAGCACGGCTGCTTTTGCCGGCGCCGCTCGCTCGAGGGCGATCCGGCGGATCTTTTCCGCCAGCCGAACGTTCAGAGCGTGGCCGGACTTGACGCAGATGACGTGCGCGCTGATGTCCACGCCCGCCAGGCACAAGTCACCGACAACGTCTGCGACCTTGTGGCGGCAGGGCTCATCTTCGAACCGGAGGGTATTTTCAATCACTCCCTCCTTCCCGATGACCAGGGTGTTGAGGTATGAGGCGCCCTTGCCCAAATTCCTCGATTTGAGTTCCTCGATCTCGTCCTCCAGGCAGAACGAGCGTGCGGGGCCTAGCTCGTCGCGAAACACATCAGGCTCGATCAGCCAGGAGGTGTATTGCGGCGGGAACGTCGGCCGGCAGTCGAGGGTGAAGGACACTCTAAGCCCGTCTTCAAAGGGGAGTGCGACGATGCTGGCGTCTTTGGCGGAGATGGAAATCGGTTCGGAGATGATGACTTCGCGCCGGGGTTTGTCCTGCTCGATGATCTTCGCCTCCTCCAGGGCGTCCACGTAGATGTTGGAGCTGCCGTCGCCCACTGGCATCTCGACTGCGTCGACTTCGAGCAGGAGGTTATCGACGCGCAGCGCGTACATTGCGGCGAGGGCGTGCTCGACCAGTTGGATCTCGGCGCCGCCGGCCTGAGGGTCGCCGTTCTGGAGTGCGGTTCTCCGAAGCCTGCTGGTAGCATACTCCTGGGTGGCGGGGACTTCCGGCTTGCCGGGCAGGTCTGTCCTCACGAACCGGAGGCCCCTTCCGGGTGGTGCCGGCTTGAGCCACACGTTCACCGCTTCACCGGTGTTGACGCCGACGCCGCTCAACTTGATGGGGTTCTCAATTGTCCTTTGCAGTCTTTTCAACCGCGGTCATCCTTTTTGTGAGGCTTCAGTGACCCCGCCTCTGCCGCCTGGGCAAGCTGGTTCACTTTCTTTCCGAGCGCGCGCACTGTTCGGATCAGGTTGGGCAGTTTTTTCGCAGCTATCATGGAGCGAGCAGCGTTCTGGCGGGGTTCCGCCAGCGCGCCCATCACCGCGGCCCCGGGAGGAACGTCCTTGGCCACGCCGGAGCGGGCCCCCACCATGGCCTTATCGCCGATACGTATGTGCCCGATAAGCCCGGCCTGAGCGCCCAGCATCACGTAATCGCCAAGTTCGGTGCTGCCCGCGATACCGCACTGGCCGGTGATGATGCAGTGCTGGCCCACCTGGACGTTGTGGGCGATCATCACCAGGTTGTCTATCTTGGTCCCGCGCCCGATGCGCGTGGCGCCGAACCGCGCCCGGTCGATGGTCGTGTTGCTGCCAATCTCGACGTCGTCCTCGATGACCACTATACCGATCTGGGGGATTTTTTTATGCTCCCGGCCCTGGAGGGTGTACCCGAACCCGTCGCCGCCGAGCACAACCCCTGGATGAATGACTACCCGGTCGCCGACCCTACAGCGGTGGCGGATCTTCACCCCGGCGCACAGGCGGGTGTTGCTGCCTACGATTGAGCGGTACCCGAGGAATACTTGAGCGCCGATGGTGGTGTTGTCGCCGATGTGCACATGGTCCTCGACGACGGCGCACGGGCCGATGGACACATTTTCGCCGAGCACGACGTGCCGGCCGACCTGGGCGCTGGGATGGACCCCTTCGGCCGGCGGCGGTTCGGGCGGTGCAAACAATGCGGTGGCTCGGTCCAGCGCGGCTTCTATATGCGGCACGCGGATGAGGACTGGCGTGGTGCAGCCGGTGGGGAGGTGAACGTGCTGTGGCACAATCAATGCGGAGGCGCGGGTCTCGGCGGCGATGTGGGCGTGTTTTTTGTCGGACACAAAACTAAGTTCGCCAGGCCCGGCGCCGCGAAGGCCGGCGATACCGCTGATGTTCACTGCGGAATCCCCCTTCGCCAGGACGCCGCCGAGCGCCTCCGCAAGGTCTCCGGCGGCTATCTCCACTCCGTTGGTTTTGTTGAGTCGCTTCTCACCTGCCATCATTTGCCCTTCGGGCGTTCCGATTTGTCCTTCGCCTGGACTTCTTTATACCTGTTGTTCATTTCCTGCGCAACCTTCAGGCTGATATCGCGCCCGCCCGCCACATACAACACCGCACGGGCATCGACCACCACGTCGAAGTCATTTGCGGCGGCGTAATCTCGCACTGCCTTTTCCACGTTCTTTCGAGCGTCCTCCAGGGATCCTTCCGCCAGGTCAACCAAGCTCTGGCGAAGACGACTGCTAAGTTCGGCCAATTCCCGACGTCGGGCGGCGAGTTCGCTCCTCCGCTTCTGGTGGCCGGTTGAACCGGGCTTGAAGTAGTCGAGTTCGTCCTGAATCCGCTGGAGTTCTTTTTTTTGCTCGGCGAGAAGTTTCTCTGCCTTTTCATCTTGTGCGCTGAGCGAGGTCTTGGTGTCCCGCCAACTGTGGAGATTCTCGACGACTTTGCTGAGGTCTACGATGCCGATTTTTACCGTGTTCTGTCCCGCGGCAGCCGGGAAGGCAGACAAAATAACCGCCACAGCAACGCTGAAAATAGGGCACAACCTACGGCAAGAAAATGCCGAGGCTGAAAGTGAATGCTTCGGTTTCATCTCCGCTCTCTTTCTTTAGCGGGACCCCCAGATACATCGCCAGCGGCACCCCGCCCGCGGCCGGCAGCACGAGCTCCAGGCCCACCCCTGTGGACGCTCGCATGTCCGACAGCGCATCGCCGATGTCGAATGAGTCGTCGGCAACCGAGCCGGCGTCGAGGAATACAACACCCCGCGCGGTATCCTTAATGAAGGGGAAGAGGTACTCCACGCCGCCTTCAATCTTGAACTCCCCGCCGATGGGGTCGCCGTTATACGTTGGGCTGATCCCGTGGGCGGCGAAGCCGCGCACGGAGCCCAGCCCGCCGGCGTAGAACCGCTCGAAGACGGGTAGGTCGGACCCCGCAATGACGCTGGTGCGGCCCCACAGCGACACGACGTGCTTGGATTTGTCCGGCGCCTCGTGTACGGTCTTATATTTGCGGCCCTCGGCGATGAGCTTGAGCGCATCGAGGCCCGCGTCGCCCACTAGCTCCGCACTCAGGGTGTATTTCTTTCCGCTGGTGGGCAGGGTGAGCTTGTCCAGGGTGTTGCGGGTGACGCCGACAGAAACGCCAAGCATCTCGTGTGTACCCTTGTCGTCCCGTACATCCGGCGGCGCGTCGCTGTCAACATCGGTCACGTCCACTTCATGTATGCGCAGGCCCACGAAGCCAGTGAGGGTGGGCGGGTAGCGCTTGCCGAGGGTGACACTGCCGCCGAGCTTATCGACGGTATATTCATCCCATTCCCGTGAGGAGTATGCGGCGGAGAGGCCGAGTTCTACCGGCCTCTGGTTGAGCCAGGGCTCACACCAGCGGAAACCGAACCGGCTGGTTTCGGTGCCCGGCTGAAGGAAGACAGCGAGGGTCTGGCCGCCTCCTGCGAAGGCGCTTCCGGAAACAAAATCGCTCCAGCTCCTGGGCGTGTCGCTCAGGTCGAAGTTTGTGTCCCGGAATCGGAGGTCTCCGAAGACGCCTCCTGTGGAACTGCCCCCCACGCCGAGCATCAGGCGGCTGGTTCCCTTCTCCTCTACATGGACGTATAATTCCTTGTATTTTTTGCCCGGCTCCACCCTCCTGCTGCCGACCGCCCTGACCTCGACCTTGCTAAAGTATCCCAGCTTGCGGAGGCGCTGAATGCTCTGCTTGATTTTGCGGATGTCGTATCGGTCGCCGGGGCTGATGGCCATCTCCCGGGTGATGACCGCCGGCTTGGTCTTGTCGTTACCTCTGGGCCGGATGAGGTCGATGTGGTACAGCGGACCTTCGTTGACCATGTAGTTGAGGTCATAGATTTTCTGCCCCGGTTCCGGCGCCATGTGTGCCTGGTCGAATCTCACCTGGACGTCGGCGTAACCTTTCTCCAAATATACGGTGCGGATGGTCTGAACGTCGGCTGCGAGGTCGCGTCGGGTGAACAGCGAGCCCTTCTTCATCTTGAGTCGGTCGCGAATGTGTTGTTCGAAGATGTTTTTGGTGATGCCCTGGAATGAGACGCTCTGGACCACGTAGCGGCCGCCTTCCTTGATATCGATTCGGATGTGTGCGCCGACGGACTCGGCGTCTGTGGGTCTGTTTCTGACGGTTTCGCGCGTTTTCGTGAAAGTGAGGCGGGCGGTTGCTCGGCTCGGGCGGCGGTTCTGCGTTCCGGCCAGGGCGTTGGTAGCAGAGCGTCACCCAATCCTTCACCAGACGTCGCTCTTCCAGCACCAAGCCGTGCGCCGCAGCAGCGATCATCACCTCTGGCGCCTGTCCTTCGATCATCCCCGCCAGCAACAGCAGGCCTCCAGGCGCCAGCCGGCCGGCCAGGCCCTCCTCGAATAGCCTCAGGATCACCGGCGCCAGGATGTTGACCAGCACCAGCTCCCCGGTCGCATCCGGCGGGCAGGCCGCGGGGGAGCCGTGCGGCAGCTCTATGACGT
>JAUWIN010000011.1 GCA_030605345.1 Candidatus Brocadiia bacterium | reverse complement strand
TTGGCGCTGCTGCCGGGGACGAACTACTTCCATCTCGGTGGGGATGAGGTGTGGACGTTCGGCACCCACCCGGACACCCGCGCCTACGTCGAAAAGCACGGCAAGGGGGCGCTGTATCTGCGGCACGTCGAGCCTATCCTCGACATGCTCGTGGCGCGTGGCGTCCGGCCGCTCCTGTGGCACGATATGATGCGCGATTGGGACGCCGCCGCACTCCGACGCCTGGGCCAAAAAGCCGACCTGGTCGTCTGGGGCTACACCGGCCATCCGGCCGAGATGGGCGGCCACGTCAACCGCGAGGTCGTCCAACGATTCGTTGAGCACGGCGTGGAGCTCTGGGGTGCCACGGCCTATAAGGGGGCCGACGGCCATAACGTGAATCTCCCGAACTTCGAGAACCGCCAAGCCAACGCCGTGGGCTGGGCGGAGTTCGCCGCCGAATACAGCATGAAGGGCGTCATCGCCACCGCCTGGAGCCGATACAACACCGCGCTGGTCCAATGCGAGCCGATTGCGGGGGCGCTGGACAGTCTCGCGAATGTCGGCATCATCCTCCACGACGGCCGCCCGCCCGCCGGAGGGCGCCAGGACTGCCTGCGGGCGCTTGAGGCCGTCGGCGAGAGGGAACGTTTCGAGGCGGCGCGAGACGCGCTATCCAAACTCACGAGTGTCACCGACGGCGGCTGGTCGAGGGTGCGCGAGATTTCTGAGGAGCTTGTAGTGGCGACAGAGGACCAGCGGCGGCCGGTCTCGGTCAGCCGCTCGATGGCGTCGTTCGGCCAACTCCTCGACCGAGCCGATGCGGTCGCCCACGAGGTCCGCCGGGCGCTGGCGGGGCTGATCGACAACGTGTGGATCGAGCGGTATCTTTCCGAGCGAATTACACCGCTGCGTCGGGAATACCAAGAACTGAACCGGCGGGCGGGCGAACTGCACGCGGGGAAGGCGGGCACGTGAGCCGGTCATCGGGAGCGATGGGATTTTGGAAGACATCCCGCTCAGGCGAGGAAGGAGACTTCCTGGCGACATCTGGGGCAAAGGATGCGCACCGTGTCGCCGCGGGTGAGTTCCTTCTCGCCGCGCGGTTTGCGGGGAGCGGCGGCCGTGCCCTGGAGGGCGGCGAGCATCAGGGTGGGGTGGGAGTATGCGAGCGGCCCGAGGCGTCGGGCAGTCCAGATGATGTGGTCTTTCGCTCCTATGATTTGGCCGCAGGCTTCGCAGGTGATGAGTTCCTTTTCGACGGAGCGCTGCCGGAGGTCGGCGCGGTCGTAGGTAGTGAGGTCGTATTCGTGCCCCAGGAGGATGCCTTTCTCAGTAGGGCAGTTCGCCTGGCACTGGCCGCAGGTGATGCATCGGTCGATGCAGATGGTGAGTTTGCGGACGGCGGCGTTCGGGTCGTCGGTCATCTCGATGGCGTTGGAGGGGCAGACGTTGCAGCAGGCGCCGCAGCCAATGCAGTCTTCTTCGTGGTAGTCGGGGAAGCCGCGGTAGGCGTCGGGTATCTTGGGTTCTTCAGCCGGGAACTTGGTGGTGTAGGGGCCGCGGATAAGCGCCAGCACCGCTTCCTTCAGTTCGCGAAGTTTTGGCAGCGGTATGGTCATTAGAGAGTCTCGCCTTCTTCCTGGTCGTTCGACCCTGAGCTCACGACCGAAGGGTCGTCGATTTCTTCGGCGTATTTGTCAGTGACGGCGTCCTTGTGGACGTGGATGCCGAACTTGTGTGACCCGCGTGCGATGGCGTGCGCTGCGGTGGGCGAGGTGATGGCGACGAAGACCAGGCAGACGAGGGCCTTGACGCCCGTGGGGCCGAAGCCGGTGATGCACAACACGCCGAAGAGTATCGAGCAGGTGCCCAGGGTGACGCACTTTGTTGCCGCCTGGAGCCTGGTATAGACGTTAGGCATCCTGACAAGGCCGATGCAGCCGAACAGGTCGAACACCAGCCCGACAGCGATTATGATGAACCCGATGACTTCATTCATCGAAGCCCTTCCCTTCGAGAAATTTTGCCAGCGCGATGGAGCCGATGAAGCTGAGGAGTGCCCAGGCGATGGCGACGTTGAGGTAGAAGTCGCTGGCGTCCTGGAGCGCCACCATGGCGCAGAACCCCACCAGGAGCGTCCCGAGGGTGTCGATGGCCACGGTGCGGGCGGGGGCGGTCGGGCCCATGGCAATCCGGAACAGGCACAGGAGGGCGCTAAGGGTGAGGACGCCGAAGGCAATGTAAACCAGCGTAACCATCTCGGCCTCTATTCGATAATTCTTTCGAGCCAGCCTTCAAACCGTTCGACAATCTTTTCGGTAGCGGCTTTCATTTCGGCGCTCTCCACCACCAGCCAGTGCACGTAAAGGTATCCGTCGTCGGTCACGTCCACGGTAAGGGTTCCCGGCGTCAGGGTGATTGAGTTTGCCAGAGCGGTGCGCGCGGCGTTGCTTACGAGGCGCGTCTTGACCTTGACCACCCCGGGCTTGATTGGCAGGTCGGGATGAAGGACCAGGTACATCACGTGGAGGTTTGCGACGATGCAGTAGTAGATAAACACCGGGAGATATACGGCCGCCCAGAACCAGCGGACCGGGTTGAGGAATTTTGCGGGCCGGAGCGCCAGGGCGTCGCTGAGAATTACCGCCACCAGAGCAGCGGCGCCCAGCCCGACGATGATACTTTGCCAGTCCCACCCGCCTGCCTCGCTCCACGGATATGCGAGGAGACACCAGACAATAAACGAGGCGACGAACGTCCCGATTCTGCGTCCCATTTCTAAACCCGTCCGCTAAAAACTTTTGAGGCTCTCGTCACCACCGGCGTGCTTATTGCCGAGAACCCGTTCGACGTATTCCTGGCGTTCCGTCAGACTCCTTTGGGCGTTGCCCAGCAGGAACTCTCTGGGGCCTTTGAGCATCAGGGCGCTGCTGGCGAGGCAGAGCACGGCGAGCAGGGCCATGGCGGCGGCCATCGTTGCCGGGACCTCGGTGATACGCCCCCATTTTTGTTTGAGCGGGCCGAAGAATGCGTATTTCTGCACCTTCGTGAATGATGCCAATGTGAGAATGCTCACGACAACGGCCGCGATTGCGAAGCCGTAGCGCCCGGCCTGGAAGCACGCAATGATAATGAGTAGTTTGCTGAAGAAGCCATTGAACGGCGGCACGCCGGCAATCGACATCGAGGCGATGAAAGAGGTCGTGCCGGTCACGGGCATTTTCTTGTTCAGCCCGCCCATCTGGTCCAGCTGACGTGTGCCGGTCCTGTATTCGACTGAGCCGGCAGTGAGGAAGAGCAGGGGCTTGAAAATCGCGTGATTCACAAGGTGGAAGAGCCCGGCGACGACGCCGAGCGGTGTAGCCAGGCCGATGGCAAGCACTATGTAGCCCATCTGCGAGATGCTGTGATACGCCAGCAGCCTCTTGAAATCCCATTGCCCGATAGCAACGAAGACCCCCACGACCATCGACAGTGCCCCGAGAATCATGAGGACATTTGAGACCACCGGGGTGATGCCGATGACGCTGAACAGGACTCGAGCAAGTGCGTACACTCCGACGGTCTTGATTAGCAGCCCGGAGAGCATCGCGGAGATGGGCGTGGGTGCCGAGGGATGTGCGTCGGGCAGCCAGGCGTGGAACGGGACAAGAGCGGCCTTCAGGCCCAGGCCGCAGATGAACAGCACTGTGGCAAAGATGAGCAATGCGGACGCCTTGCCCTCGGGTGTTGTCGGGCCCGCACCGCCCAGGCCGCCAGCCGCGGCGATCTTGTCGCTCAGGTGCGCCATGTTGACTGTGCCCATCTTAGCATATAACAAGGCGATGCCGAGAAGAATCATGGACGACGCCACCGAGCCGAGCACGAGATAACGGAACGACGCCTCGAGTTCTTCCTTCTGGCAGCCGAACCCGACCAGCGCGTACGAGGCAATCGAGGCGATTTCGATGAACACGAACAGGTTGAACATGTCGCCGGTCAGCACCACGCCGTTCATCCCTGCGACCATCAGGAAGAACAGGGCATAGAACTTTCTCTTGCCGGTGAAACGAACCATGTATGCCGGCGAGTAAAGGGTGATAACGAAGGTTATCACGCAGACCACCAACAGCATCAGTTTGCTGGCGCCGTCGAGCACGAAGTTGATGCCGATGGGCGGGTTCCATCCCCCAATGGCATAGATACAGTCAGGCATGCGGAGCGCCACGATGGACAGGGCAGCCAGCACCGCTGCCGTCAGGAGGGCGAGGCCGTCCGCCAACCGTTCGGCGCGCTTGGGCACCAGGGGCAGGACAAATCCCGCCAGCAGCGGTACTGCAACAATCAGGGGCAGAAGGTCCATCTGCTATCCTCGCAGATTCCTTATTTGCGTGACGTCGTAAGTGCCGTATCTTTGGTACAGCCGCATGGCGATAGCTATCGACAAAGCGAGCACGCCGAGACTGATTACGATTGCCGTCAGCACCATCGCCTGCGGCAGCGGGTCAACGGACATGCCGATAAACGACTCGTGCGGCCGCGCGGCCGTCTCTATGGGCGCGATGCCGCCGACGCGATAGCCCAGCAAAATGAGAAAAAGGCTCACCGAAGATTCTACCACCGCCAGGCTGAGGATGATTTTAATCAGGTTGCGCTGAGTCAGCACCCCGTATATTCCTATGAGAAATAGAACTAGGCAGAGCAGATAAACCACCTTGTTCTCCTCCGTTGCCCTGAAACAGCTACTCTTCTTCTATGTCCGAGACGAAATCCTCGTCCGTTCCGCCCGCCTTCACCCGCAGCACCGAGAGGGCCACCAGCATCAGCACAAGCGAGGCCGTTACTTTCAGGGCGATGGCCACGTTGCACAGCGGAATGATGCCTGCGCTCCACAGCCGGAGCCGCAGGCCGTGGGGGAGGAAGTTTCTGAAAAATACGCCACCGCCGAACACCAGCCCCGCAACTGCGAGCAGCCAGAAGCCCAGTGCGCCGAGACAGTCGAGCGCCGACGCCCTGGCCACGGGGAGCAGAGCCGTCAACCTTTTCTTCCCGAACGCCAGCATGAGCAGCACGAAGCCGCCCGCCATAATGACGCCGCCGGGGAATCCGCCGCCGGGCGTCAGGTGGCCGTATGCCACAATGTAGAGCCCGTAGAGAATGATGAACGCGCTGACCCAGCGAGTCACCGTGCGCACGATAGTGCTCATTCCGTCGCGTTCCTCGGTCGCCAGTTTCTTCATCTGTCCTCCGAGCCTCCTACGCCGGCCGCCATTTCCGCGGGCGAAGGCGGCTTCCTGCTTTTGCGTCTCAGCAGAGCAATCGCACCGACAACGGCGGTGAATAGCACCGCCGCTTCGCCCAGGGTGTCGTAAGCGCGGTAATCGAGGAGTACCGCAGTGACGATGTTCCCGCTGTGGGTCTTTTCCAGGCCCTGTTTTATGTAGGTCTGCGATGGGGGCGGGATTTCTTGCTTCGGCCCGCCGGCTTCCAGCGGCTGCGTCGGGGCTGGCTCATTCAGCCCCATCAGAGCGACCGGCTCGCCAAAGGGCGGCAGTTCGCGGATAGCGATGACCCCCAACACGAGCAGCACGGCCACAAACGCCCCGGCCAGCGCCATGCCCGGGACGCTGCGCGAGCTCTCGACCGTGCGCACCCCCCGCCGCAGAACACTCCGGATCAGTATAATTAGCAATAGCACCTCGACAACGATCCGCGTAATGGCGACATCCGGGGCGCGGAGGAGCAGCAAGACCACAGCGCAGGTGAACCCCAGCACGCCGATTGCAATCACCGCGGAAAGGAGGTCGCGCGTCCAGATGGCAATCACCGCGCCGATGGCCACGAACATCAGGAGCACGACAATCAGGTTCATCAACATCTGCGTAAATCCCTCGTCAGAAGGCGCGGCCAAGTATCTTATACGAGTACAACAGCCACCACAGAATCACCACCAGCCCCACTACGCACCAGGTGACGTAGGTGTGCAACACGCCGTCGTGCAGTTTGCGGAGCCAGCCAGTTATGTAGAACGTGGTCCGCCGGAGCTGTTCATACAGGTCGTACCATTTCGCGTCGGCCTGTTTGTAGAGGTTTTTCAGGAGCGGCATTTCGCCGACGGTTTTGTAGAACTCGACCCCTTCGAAGTTGTACATCTCGGCGCGGGTGCCCACCTCGCCGCCGACGTAGGATTCGTCCTCCCTGGCCCTGGTGAAGGTGCTGAACAGATAGATGATGAGACCGACGATGAGCGCCGCGATCAGTAGGATTGTCGCCGTGCCAGAACCCCACGAGCCGGCGAGGGTCTGGTTGAATGCCGCCTCGTCAATGCCCTCGATGCCCGCCAGCGCCGGCAGGATAATCTTGTTCACCCCCAACCGGACTGCAAAGATGCCCAGCAGAATGCACAAGCCCGACAGGACGAGCATGGGAACCAGCATCAGAATGCCCGGCTGCTTACCCGCCTGCCTTGGCTCTTTCGGCTGCCCGAGGAAGACGGAATGAAGAACCTTTACGAAACTGGCAAGTGTGAGGGCGCTGCCGAACATCGCGGCAACGAGCACAATCACCCACACAAAGCCCATGTCCTTAGCCGCGATGATACCGTTGTAAACCATCCACTTGGAAGCGAAGCCGTTGAGCGGCGGGATACCTGAAATGGCGAATGCCGCCACCACCGCGGCGACGAACGTCAGCGGCATGACCTTTGCCAGGCCGCCCATCCTGGCGAGTTCGGTCTCGCCCGTCCTCTTCTCCGCCGCGCCGGCGGCGAGGAAAAGGCAGCTCTTGTAGATGGCGTGGTTCAGCATGTGAAACAGCCCGCCAACCACACCGATGGCCGTGCCGGTGGCAATCCCCAGGACCATGTATCCGACCTGGCTGACGGCGTGGAAGCCAAGCAGACGCCGCAGGTTGTGCTGCATCATCGCGGCCATCACGGCGAACACAATGGTGCCAGCGCCGATGAGCATACAGGCGATTTTGACACTGTTGGGTATATGGTACATTGTCAGGAACACGCGAGCGAGCAGGTAAATCCCCAGCAGTTTGTCCAGCGATGCCGGCAGCATGGCGACTGCGGGAACGGGCGCAGTTTCGCTCGCGTCGGGCACCCAGGTGTGGAACGGCATCGCCCCCGCCTTGGCCAGCGCGGCGATGATGATGCAAATGACGCCGAACCAAGCCGCGACGCTCACCACGGGAACCTGAGATTTAACCAGCATGTCGAAGCTGCCCGTCGAGACGAAGAACGCGGCGATGCCGAGCAGAAGCACCGAGTCCGTCCCGCCCAGGATGAGTAGTGTTTTCTTGGCGACCGTATTGCCCCGCTCGGAACCTGTGTTGATGAGAAGGTACAGCGGTATCCCCAGCAGCCCCCAGAACAGCGCCAGGAGGATGAGGTTGCTGGCAACTGCGACGCCGCACGCGGCGCCAACCGAAAGGAGGATATTACCGTAGTAGTAACTCTCCGATATGTCGCCCGGCTTGAAGAACCCTGCGGAATACAGGGTCATCAGGAGGGAGAAAAACCCGACTCCCAGCAGGACGAGCGAGCCCAATCCGTCCAGCGCCAGCAACACCTCGCCATTGACCGTCCAACTGGGCGGAGCTTCGGCCACGCACGTAATACACAGGCCGAAGGTCGTCGCGGCGGCGACGACCGAGAACCATTTCAGATACTTCGCCAGGCCCCGCGGGGCGCAGAACACCAAGGCGCCTACAATAATTGGCAGCGCGATAGGCCAGATCAGCAGACTCATAAAAACACTCACAGCCCCAGTTCCTTCCGCAGGCGCAGGGTCTTCTCCTGCGAAAGTCGGATAAGGTCTTTGCCTGTCATTATTGTTTTCTTGCTGCCTGCGTCAATTGCCGCGGTCCGTTCGGTGCAACAGTAGCACGGGTCGATGGCGGCGAGGATGATGGTGGCGTCGGTGATGGATTCGCCGATCACCGTCGCCTTGCAAGTCGGCAGGTTCATGTAGGTCGGTGCCCGCACCTTGTGCCGGATGGGGCTGTTTGTGCCGTCTGAGCGGACGTAATGGATGGTTTCGCCGCGGGGGGCTTCACCGTGTCCTATCCCTTCGCCGGGCGGGACCTCCTCGATTTTTGCGTCGATTTCGCCTTCTGGCATGTTGTCGAGGCACTGGTGGATAATCTTGATGGACTCCAGGCACTCGAGCAGGCGCACTATCGTCTTGTCGTACACGTCGCCCTTCTCGGCGGTGATTACGTCCCAGTCCACGCGGTCATACGCGGCATAAGGATGGTTGCGGCGGACGTCGGCCGGGACGCCTGAAGCTCTGGAAACCGGCCCGAGGGCGCAGTAGTCAATGGCATCTTCCTTGGTGAGGACGCCGATACCCTTGAGGCGCGCGTGCAGCACCGGGTCGTCGGTCACGGCGCCGATGAGAAGTTCTACCTGTTTTTTGAGTTCGTCCAGCCGTTTGTGCACGCTGGGGAACAGCGAGGGGTCGAGGTCGCGGCGCACCCCGCCGGGTTTGATCATCGCGTAGTGGTTGCGGTTGCCTGTCAGTTCTTCGCAGATGTCGAGCACAGGCTCGCGGTATTTCCAGCCCCACATGAAGATGGTATTGTAGCCGAGGAAGTGGCCTGCGAGGCCGGTCCACAGCAGGTGGCTGTGCAGCCTTTCGAGTTCGGCGATGACGGTGCGGATGTAGAGTGCGCGTTCGGGCACGTCAACGCCGCCGCAGCAGTCTTCAACGGCCTGGACATAGGCGATGGGATGTGAGGTCGAGCAGATGCCGCAGATGCGCTCGATGAGGAACGTGACCTGGTCCCACGTGCGGTCCTCGGCCAGTTTCTCGATACCGCGGTGGTTCCAGCCGATCTCCACGTCCACGTCCACCACGGTCTCGCCTTCGACGTGCAGGCGGAACAGCTCCGGCTCCTCCTGGAGCGGATGGAACGGGCCGATAGGGATGACGCTCCTGGTTTTTGGGGGTGTGTTGTTGCTCATATTTGCCTGTTCACTTTTCCTTCCCACGGCTTGCCGTGGCGAAGCGGGCGCACGTCTTCCGGCCAGTCCTCAGCCAGGAGCAGCGGTCTCATGTCAGGATGGTCCCGGAACTCAATGCCGAGCAGTTCGTGCATCTCGCGCTCGATCCAGGCGGCCGCGGGTACACCGGGGGTTATCGAATCGACCGCCGGGCTCTCGTGGTCGAGATGGATGCGAACGGTAGCCAGCACTCCGTTCGGCGGCTCGTGCTCAAACGCGAAGTGATAGAGAATTTCGAAATCAGCCACCATATCTACCCCGGACGCGGTGCAGAAGCGCGCTCCGAGGTCTTTGTGGACGGCGCGAGTGACTTCGACCACGTCCGCGGGGTCAATCTCGATGTAAACCCGGCGGGGGTTCTTGATGAACGCATCCTTGATTTTCTCCCCGAGCGAAGCGTTCAGTTGTTCGAGTACCTGTTCGCCGTTCATCTAAGCTCCCTTTTTTGCCTCCGCCGTCTTTTGGGGGGCGCGGAGGCTGTGCAATGCTTAGCCCAGGCCGGCAATCATCGCCTCAGGCTTGGGCGGGCAGCCGGGGATATAAGCAGTGACCACTCCCGGCGGGAGGAGTTCGTCAAGCGGCTGCACCATCGCGTAACTGCCGCGGAAGATACCCTGCCCGCAGGCGCAGGCCCCAATCGCTATGACCAGGCACGGCTTCGCCGCCTGCCGGTACAACTCCTTCAGTCGGTAGGCCGACTTCCGGTTCATCGCCCCGGTGACCAGCAGCGCATCCGCGTGGCGGACACTCCCCACCAGAACCGCCCCGAACCGCTCGATGTCAAACCGGGGGGTGAGACAATCGAGAACCTCAATGTCGCAACCGTTACATCCGCCGGCGCTCACGTGGAACACCCAAGGCGACTTCATCAATGCTTTGACCGTGACACCCATTACTTGCCCCTCACATCCATTCGATGCCCAGGTATGTCCCGATGGCGGCTAAGACGACGGAGCACACCGCCAGAACACTCACCACGCCCCAGAAGAACTTTACAGCGTGCTCGATGCGGAGGCGGGGATTGGTGTTGCGGATCAGCGTCATCAGCACCACCAGCACGAGGTATTTCACCACCCCCAGGGCAATTCCCCAGGCGGTCAACCCTCCGAATCCTCCCCACAGCACCGCCACCACAAACATCGGGACTGCGTAAAACATCAGCATCTTGGTCAACTTATATATGGCGAGTGCGGGGCCGGAGTATTCAATCAGCGCGCCGCCGGTCAACTCGGTCTCCGCCTCGGCCTGGTCGAAAGGGACCAACCCCATCTTGGCCTGCATGCAAAGGATCACGACAACCAGGGCAATCACTCCGGAGATGCTCGCAGCAAAAGAGCCGTTAGCATATTGATGTTCGAGCAGCCCCGTCAGCCGGAGCTGGCCGCCGGACTGGATGACCGGCACGAGGAGCGCCAGGATGAAGGGCAGTTCGTAGCCAACGATCAGCTTCATCTCGCGGCTGGCGCCCACCGAAGCGAGTGGGTTCTTCGATGCGATCCCGCCCATGATAATGGCGAGCGACGGGAGAACCAGCATGTAGATGGCCACGATGAGGTCGCCGTAGAAGCCCTCGCCGAAGAACATCGCCACGCCCACCATCGTCCCCACAAACACCGCGCCGGCCAGGCCGATTAAGGGGGCGCCGAAAAACGCCAGCCTCGAAGCACCCCGCGGCACCACCGTCTCCTTCCCCAACAGTTTGAGGAGATCCCACAGCGGCTGAAGGAGAGGCGGGCCGACACGATACTGCACCCGGGCTGTCACTTTCCGGTCAATCCAACTGACCAGCATGCCGAGGACGGCCATGAACACAAATCCCGGAAAGATCAAAAAAGCCCATAAATCCGTCAGGATCTTCATTTCTTCTTCCCGAGTGGCGGTTCCACCTTGGTGAACGCCTTGGTTCGGACCGCTAAACGCTCGTTGACCACGCAGAGATCCGGCTCCTCCGGACTGTCGGCTACCTCCTGCCAGGAAAACGCCCCACATTCGCACGTCTGGCAGCAGAGCGGCTCCGGGTCGTCGCGGCCGACGCACAGGTCGCACATTGCATCCCGATACACCAGCGACGCCGGAACGATGGTGCCGAACGGGCAGGCGACCATGCAGGAGTTACATCCCGTACAGCGGAAGTTCAGCCGCTTGATCCTGCCGTCTTCGAGGCGCACCAGAGCCTCGAACGGGCAGGCGTCCACGCAGGGATGGTCGTCGCACCGCCGACACAAGACCTCGAACGCGGCTTTCTGCTTCAGCCACGACGGCCCCGCCAGTGTCCCAGGCTTCCGGAACGGATAGCTGCACTCCGCTCCGCAGTCGGGGCTCTCGCGGAGAATGTCGAGGTTGACGACGATCCTGTGCGCCATAGTCAGGTCAGTCCCAAATCTTATCTATGTCTTTGAGCTGCGCATAGGTGAACACCGGGCCGTCCTTGCACACGTAGAACGGGCCGAGGCGGCAGTGCCCGCATTTCCCCACGCCGCAACTCATGTTTTTTTCCATCGACAGATAAATATCTTCGTCCGCATAGCCCAGACCGAGCAGTTTCTGCGTGCCGAACTTCATCATAATTGGCGGGCCGCAGACCACGCCCACCGATTTCGCAGGGTCGATCTCCACGTCGTCCACCAGCACCGTCACCACACCTTCGGTGTATTGCCAACCCTCGGCCGCCTTGTCAACCGACTGGTGCAGCTCGACCTGCTCCATCCGGCGCCACTCGTCCAGCTGCTTTTTGTAAATAATCTCCGCCGGTGTCTTTGCCCCGTAGCACAGCACGATACGTTTGAACCGGTCAGGCCCGGCGTAAAGTGCATACAGAAGTGACCGGAGCGGAGCCAAGCCGACCCCGCCGCCCAGAATGAGGATGTCCTTGCCGTCGAACTTATCGAGCGGATAGCCCTTCCCATACGGGCCGCGCACGCCGACAGTGGCACCCGGCTCGAGCTGGTGGACCAGCGACGTGACGCGCCCGGCGTTCATAATCGTCACGTCCATCTGCTCCTGGATTTGGGGCGATGACGAAGGAGTAAAAGGAGCCTCGCCGATGCCGGGCACGGTCATTTCGACGAACTGGCCCGTCTGGAACTCAATCGGCTGTTCGGGCCGCAAGACAAAAGTCTTGATGGTGGGCGATTCGGTGATAACTTTTTCGACCCTTGTCTTTATCGGCCGGTACGGGTCGCTCATGTGTTCCGTTCCGTGAACTAACTCAGCAGAATATCCTTCAGTACCTCGCGGATGTCGATGTCACCGGCGCACGCCTCGGTACATCGACCGCAACCGGTGCAGCCCCAGCGGTTTATGGTGGATGGCAGGAAGTCGAACTTCTTTTCAAACCGGTTCTGCAGCCGCTCCGTCCGGCGGCTACGCGGGTTGGCTCCGCCCGCCACGCGGGCGAACGCGGGATACTGGCACGAGTCCCAGTTCTTGAATCGCTTGAATTCCCCCCGCTCCGCGGCGTCGACCCGCAGGAAGCAGTGGCATGCAGGACAAATGAAGTTACAAGCGCCGCACTCGACACACTTGTTCGCGTGGGTGTGCCAGAACTCCGCGTCCTCTTCCTTGCTCTTTCTAAGCTTTTCAGCGATTTCCTCGATGTTGCCAAGCCCAGCCTCGGCGGCTTGCTGGTCAACCTTCCTGGTCGCCTGGGTGCGCTGTTGCTGGCGCTGTCTCAGCTGGGCGTCGGTCGCGTCCGCCAGGCCCTGCTGCGCGGCGAGAAGCTCCCGCCCCTTGTCGGAACCAGCCTCCACCAGATAGCCCTGTTCACCGTTCGATAGCGGCGAGAGGTTGAGGTCATACCCGTCTTCCGGATATGGCTGCTCGCCAAAGAAGGTGCAGAAGCAGACATCGCGCGGCTCAGTGCAGTCCATCGAGATAATGAGGAGGTTCTGGCGTCTCTTCTCGTAGTATGGATCCTTCACATCGCCGCCGAGGAATACTTCGTCCAGCACCTTGAGCGCCTGGAGGTCGCAGTTTGTGAGCCCGACGAGAGCGAGTAGTGGCGTGTCCGGCACCGGCTCTCCGTCGAAACACTCGCCCAGGTCTTCACGGGGAGGACATACGAAAGCCTTCACCGGCTCAACCGCCCGCGCCGTGCCCAGGGTGATGTCACCCGGGCTGGTGCGAACAATATGAGGCGGCCCGCCCTCTTGCGTCTGATGCCCGTAGAGTTCATGTCCCCCGGTAACCCCCGCAATGAACCGCGCAAACGTGTCCCTGGACACAAACTTGGGCGCCATGCAATCTCCTGGTATCTGATGCCCTATGTCACAAAAACTGGTTTGCCTCTACGCCCCGGCACACACAACTAAAGGAAATCAAAATACAAGTTCTGTGGACGATAGCAAAAAAAAAACGATTGTCAACCCTGACTGCAAAAAATTCGGGGGCAGCAGCCGGCGGTTCTGATGCTTGCACGGACCGCCGCGTGAGGCTATAATGCAGGCGGTCAGTGTCTGTGGCGTAAAATGCTAGCTGGTTCCACACTTGAAGCAGGGACATTCCTGTGTTTATCTGTCCGGCTTGTAAGGCGCGGTTTCGCGTCGTCAAGCTGCCGAAAAGCGGCACGGTCAAGTGCCCCAAATGCGGAGTTACCTCCAGGATTAAGTCCGGCGCTCCAGCGGCTGCTCCTGCCCAGCGGAGGGCGCGCCCGGAAAGTCCTCCGCCCCCCAGCCTGTCACCAAATACAGTGGTGGCCGGTCATAGGATTACCGAATACGTCGGCGGTTCCGAGACCACCGAGTTGTACAAGGCCTCGCAGAGCTCGATGAGCAGGAGTGTGCTGCTGAATGTTCTGCGGCCGAAATACGCCGCAGACGAGTCAGCAAAGAGTCGATTCTTCGCTGAGGCCCGCGGCGCCGCACGGCTGAACCACCCCAATCTCCTCTCGGTCTTCGACATGGCTGAAGAGGGTGGAGTTTGCTTCTTCACTACCGAATTCGCGGACGGCGGGACGCTGCCACAGTTCCTCAAGCGGCAGGAAAAAATATCCTCCAAGCGCAGACTCTCCATCATGACAGAGATCGTGCGGGCCCTGGCCTACGCCGAGTCGGAAGGAATACAGAAGGTCTGGCTGGGACCTGAAGACGTCTTGTTGACGGGGAAGGGTGAGGTCCGCGTAGGCCGCGTCGGCGCCGAGGCTCCGCTGGAGGGCGGTTCGCCACATACGATAATGAGCGCCATGGCGCAGCTGATGTACATGATCCTGACCGGAAAGGGGCTTCCACCCGGGGCACCGGATTCTGTATCCATTCCCGCCGCGCCCGACGCGCTGGGGACTAAGCTAAACAACGCCGTCAGCAAATTGTTGAAAGAGGGGCACAGTGCGTATGGCAACGTGGGCGAATTTGCCGCCGAAATGGAGAAACTCTCCGAGGGCGCCCAGCGGCGCAGCACCGTGAACACCTCAGGGCCAGGTGGCGTGGCGCCGCGCAGGTTGCACAAAGCGCGGCGCAGCGAACTGCCGACAAAGACAATCCTTATCGCTATTTTGGGTGTTGCCGGGTTAGCCGCCGCGGTGATCTTTTTTGCGCTCACAAGCGCTCGGTCGAAGAAAGACGAGGCCAGCGCCATAGAGCTCTGGAACCAAGGCTGCGCTCAACAACAGAAGGCCGAGACACGCATCAACGCTCTGGACACCTTCAAGAAGCTGGTCACGGAATACGGCGATACCACCCGCGGAGAGTATGCAAAGAGCAAAAGAGTCGTCGCAGAGACCAAGAATCTTATTCTAAACGACCTGTATAGCGCGGCTGGGGAGAAGTATAGGGACAAACCGCGACAGTCTGCTCAGGCCATCGCCGCCATAAAAGCGGCGCGCGAAAAGCTCGAACGCATCATTCCCGACTTCCCACTGGTCGAGCAACAGGAAAAAGTGCGCATAAAAAACATCCACACCCGCTACACCCGCGCTGCGATACATGACTGGAACACTAGCGTGCTCACGAGTATTTCAGGTTACTGCAGAAGGATGCAGTTCGGAAATGCGTTAACCATGGCGCGGAAGTACGAGGAAGAGTGGTCAGAATCCGAAAAAGCAAAGGAGGCAGCCAACATCGGCGTCACAGAAATCAATCGGCTCGCGCGGGAAAAGCTCAAAAAGATAATGAGCGAAGTCGACCAGCTGATGGAGGAGAACAAGCGGGCCCAGGCCGAGGGGCTGCTCGATGAGATCATCCGGAACTTCGGCATCCCGGAGCTCGTCGATCAGGCAAAACAGAAACTGAAAACCCTGCAAAGCTGAACCGGCAATGAAATTCAAAAGGACCCACACCTGCGGTGAACTCAGGGCAGAGCATGTGGGGCAGGACGTCGCCCTTGCCGGCTGGGTCGCATCGTGGAGGGACCACGGCGGGCTTATCTTCATCGACCTTCGCGACAGGTACGGCCTGACCCAACTCGTCTTCAGCCCGGAACGCGCCGCCGAAGCCCACAAGACCGCCGCGACACTTCGCACAGAATACGTCATCGCCGTCCGCGGTAAGGTCAACGCGCGCCCGAAAGGCACGGTGAACAAAGAACTGGCCACGGGCGAGATCGAACTCGACGCCGCTGAGATCGAGGTGCTCAACCCCTCGCTCACCCCGCCGTTCGAAATCGAAGACCGGACCGAGGTCGCCGAGGAGGTGCGCCTGAGATACCGATACCTCGACCTCCGCAGGCCGGCTATGCGCCGACACCTTATGAGCCGCCACCGCATCGTAAAATCCATACGCGACTACTTCAGCCAGCAAGGGTTCATCGAGGTGGAGACCCCCTGCCTCACAAAAAGTACCCCCGAAGGCGCCCGTGACTTCGTCGTGCCAAGCCGAATATACCACGGCTCGTTCTACGCCCTGCCCCAGTCGCCGCAACTGTTCAAACAGCTCCTGATGGTCGCAGGGTTCGACAGGTATTTCCAGATCGCACGCTGCTACCGCGACGAAGACCCGCGCGCCGACCGCCAAGTCGAACACACCCAACTCGACCTCGAAATGTCATTCGTCGATCCCGACGACATCATGGAATTACTCGAAGAAGTCCTGCAAAAAATCTGCAAGGCGGAATTGGGCAGGGAAATCCATACGCCGTTCCGGCGGATTGCGTGGCACGACGCGATGCGGCTGTATGGAACCGACAAGCCGGACCTGAGGTTCGCGATGCAGCTCGCCGACATTACCGACATCGCCGCCGAGGCGGAGTTCAAGGTCTTCCGCAACGTAGTTGAAAAGGGCGGCATTGTGCGCGGCATCTGCGCGCCCGGCGGCGGCAGATACACCCGCCGCCAAATCGAATCCGACTTGACCGACTACGTCGCCCGGTTCGGCGCCAAAGGGCTTGCCTGGATGAAACTCGAAGGCGGAAAACTTACTTCGTCCATCGCTAAGTTCTTCTCCACAGCACAACACGACGAGATCATTGAGCGGCTCGACGCTAAAGACGGCGACCTGCTCTTGTTCGTCGCAGACACTGAACCTGTGGTAAGCCAAGCCCTGGGGCAGTTGCGCGTGCGGCTGGGAACGGAACTTGAACTGTATGACCCCGGCGAAATCTGCTTCTGCTGGGTAGTGGATTTCCCAATGTTCGGCTGGAACGAGGAGGAGCAGCGCCCCGATCCGCTCCACCACCCCTTCACCTCACCAGTTGATGAAGACCTCGCCAGGCTGGAGGCCGAACCGCTCGAAGTCCGGGCAAAGGCATACGACGTCGTCCTCAACGGCGTTGAACTCGGCGGAGGCAGCATCAGAATCCACCGCCGGGACATCCAGCAGCGGGTGTTTAGCCTCATCCACATCGACGAGGAGGAGGCGCAAAACAAGTTCGGCTTCCTGCTCGAGGCGCTCCAATACGGCGCCCCGCCGCACGGCGGCATCGCGCTGGGCATCGACCGGCTGGTGATGCTGCTGCTGGGGCGGAGCACCATCCGCGACGTAATCGCATTCCCCAAAACCCAGCGCGGACAGGACCTGATGACCGGCGCCCCGTGCTCCATATCGCCCGAGCAGCTCAAGGAACTCGGGCTGAAGACGTAGGCGAGGCCGGTTAGTCCGCCCGCGCGGCGACCTGACGTATGTCGGGCGTGTCGGTCAGCAGCATGATAAGGCGGTCGAGACCCAGAGCGACGCCGGCACATTCCGGCAGGCCGCGGTCGATGGTCGCGAGGAGAGCAGGGTCTAAGGAGAGTTCCGGCTTGCCGAGACGCCGGCGTTCCGCATTATCCGCCGCGAACCGCCCGTGGTGCTCGGCGGGGTCGGTCAGTTCGGTGAACGCGTTGGCCAGTTCGAGCCCGGCAGCGTAGAGTTCGAACCTCTCGCACAGGGCCGGCTCGTCGGGCTTGATGCGGGCGAGGGCAGCCATCCGCGCCGGATAATCGTAGAGGATAGTCGGCCTGCGGCCGCCGATGCGGGGCTCGACGTGCCGAAGAAACATCTTGAAAAACACTTCGTCCCAGTCGTCGTCGGCTGCGATGTCGGTGCAGCCGGCTCGTTGTGCAGTCTCTCGTAGTTCTTCGAGCGATTCGGCGAAGGTGACTTCAATGCTCCCGTGCTGACGGAACGCCTGACGCAGCGCGATACGCTCGTACGGCGGGGAGAGGTCCAGCAGGGAGCCCTGCCAGTTAACCTTCGTGGTGCCGCACACCGCCTCCGCAGCGAACGCGCACATCCGCTCGCAGTCGTCCATCACACGCACGTAATCAGCACCTATCCGATACCATTCCAGCATGGTGAACTCAGGGAGGTGGTTTTCAGTTGGCGGTTCGTCCCGAAACGCTTTACAGACTTGAAAGATACTGCCCGAGCCTGCGGCCAGCAGTTTTTTCATCGCGTATTCCGGCGAGGTGGGCAGATACCTGAGCGGGCGGGCCGCCGCCACACGTATCTCGAAGGGATCGAGGTGCGGTTCCAGGCCGGGCGACGGGACCAGCATCGGCGTTTCCACCTCAGTGAAACCCTCGCGCTTGAAGAACGCGCGGACAGCGTCAATAACGCGTTCTCTGCGTTTCAGGATTTCGTGGAGGTTCATCGCTTGACTTGGAAGTCGCTTGGTCCTACCGCGACTCCGCTGATCTCAACGGGTTCATCCGTGCGATTGACCAGCACCTCGGCGCCGTTCGAGTAGCACACCTTCACCAGGCCGTCGGCAGGCGTTTCTTGCGATTCGATGAACTCGTCCGCCAGCGGCGCCAGCTCTGCGGCATAGCGTGGCCAGAATTTTGCCATTCGCTCAAGCACGTGGCCCAGATTGCCCGCCGACACGTTGTACACCGGCGCCGCGCCGTACTGCACGACCCGGAGCAGGTCTTCGTCGGCCTCCATCGCAAGAAGAACCAGTCCGTGCAGAACCATCGGCAGGAAAGGGACCGGCTCGTCGGCGAACCATTCCTCCTCCACGTCGTCGATGGCCGTCGTTTCCAGGGCTGGGCACATGCAGGAGTCCGCGTGGAGCGCAGCAAACACGTTGCAGCCCGATATTCGACACAAACCGAAGGTGGACTGTGCAGCGCTGATGATGTTCTGCACCTGTCGGGCGTACTCCGCGCGCGTGAGGGGGTGCTGGTGGTCGTAGCATCTCAGCACGCCGGGGCCGGGGCAGTGGTCGAGGAACAGCATCCCGTGTAGTCCGAGGTCGCACAAGCGCCGCATGTCGCGCCGGGCGTATCGGTCGGCGGCTTGCTGTGGGCAGATGACGTATGACTGTCCGCCCGGCCATATTCCGCCACGCCAGGGCCCGCCGCCGAGCTGCTTGGCGCTGAGCTCCACGTCGAACACGGGTGAGCGGTGATACATGTCAGTGTAGTTGTCGAGGGCGCCCACGTGGAACCCCAGGGACCGGACGGTTTCGACCGCCCGGCTCATGGCGTCGGCCCCACCCACAGCGTTTTCGACCGGGAACCTGGTGGGGTAAAGCCCGTCCCTGCCTTCGCAGTTCCAGCCGACCAGGGTAATGAGCGCGTTTTCGATGCCGGCTTTCTTGATTTTCTTGGCAATCTGTGTGACCTGGTCGAATGTGGTCTTGACCACGAGTTCGCCGTCGCCGGTCATCCGTGTTTTGCAGCGCTTCTCAGCAAGTTGCACGTGGACGGTCGCCGCGCCGGTCACTTCGGCAAGGTGTGGCCGGAGCTCTTTCCGCTCTCGCAGCCCGGGGTAATTGCGGCTCTCGGTCAGATACTTCCTGTACGCCCTGGCCATGCCGGCATACGAGACGTCACTGCCGGTGAGGAAGATGTATTTCAACTGGTATTCGGCATTTTCGTCCACCATGTCGCCGGGATGGAACCGTATCTTCACCCGGTGGTGGGCGTAGTTGAGGTTGTGGTCGGGCCCGCGGTTGGCTGCGACGACAAGTTCGGTATTGAACTCGCCCTCGGCGGCGATGCCGAGATATCCGGCCCGGCCGCGGCTGATGCCGAAGACGGGCGCGGTCAGGCCGCGTCCGCCGTCTGCGTGGAACAGCAGCGAGGTCTCGCGCTCGTCGGCCTTGTCGAATCTGCACAGCGCCCCACACCCGCGGGGGATAAACAGGAAGCCCTCTTCCCCGGTCCTGGCGCCGCCGAGGCCGGGCAGGACGCAGATGGCCATCTGCCTGACCTCGGACGACCGATTTTCGACCAGTCTCTTGCCGGGCAGCAGGATGTTGAGCGCCGGGCCGTCGAGCTCCACCGTCGCCCTGAAGCTACAGGCGGCGCGGGGCCACGTGCACTGCACCGTGGCGCTGTCCTCGCCGGGCAGCAGGCGGAATTCCCATCCATGCTCGCGGTCAACCGGGCAGGACCTGACGGTGAAGTGGGGAGCATGCCAGTAATGCAATGCAAAGGGCGCTGTGGGACAATCCCAGACAAATCCGTTCCGCTTGTCGGTCACGCAGATTTTTACCGTCGGCTCGACGGTGATGTCGGCCTTGAGGCTGTCGTTCTCAAGTGAGGAGCTACTGCCCACGTCTAATTGCACCTTGGCTGGGTTACCTGGCGGTTGGGTTCACCCCTTGACGATTTTTTCCCGGCCTTCTGTGACGTTCTTTGTGGCGTCCCGCGTGTCCACCACGAGTTGTGAGTGCCTGACCAGCCGGGCGTAGTCGTAAGCCGAGTGGTCAGTCGCAATGAGCAGACAGTCTTGCTCCTGGAGGAACTGTTCGGTCAGTTCGACCGATTGGAGTTCGAGGGTTGAGTGGCGTGTTTTCACCCTGGGAATGTGCGGGTCGTTGTATGTGACCGCCGCGCCGGCCTGGTGCAGCAGATTTGCCAGGGCGACGGCTGGCGATTCACGGATGTCGTCCACGTCTTTCTTGTAGGCCATTCCTGCGATGCAGATTTTCGAGCCGTTCAGCGGTTTCCTCTGTTTGTTCAGCGCCGCAGTCAACCGGCTGACGACATACTCAGGCATGGCGGCGTTCACCTCGCCCGCCAGTTCGATGAACCGTGTCGGCTGGCCGTATTCCCGCGCCTTCCACGAGAGGTAGAAGGGGTCAATGGGGATGCAGTGGCCGCCCAGCCCCGGGCCGGGATAGAACGCCTGGAACCCGAACGGCTTGGTGGAGGCGGCGCGGATGACCTCCCAGATGTCGATGCCCATCTTGTCGAACAACAGTTTTAGTTCGTTCACCAACGCGATGTTGACGCAGCGATAAATGTTCTCCAGGATCTTGCACGCCGCGGCCACCTGACTGGATGAGACCTCGCCGCCTTCGACGAGGACTTGGCGGTAGAGTGCCGCGGCGACGCGGGTGCTTTCCGGGTCGCACCCGCCGACGACCTTGGGGATGTTGCCGGCGGAGTATTGCGGGGTGCCGGGGTCTTCACGTTCAGGCGAGAAGGCGAGGAAGAAATCCACCCCGCACTTGTGGCCCGAGGCCTCGAGGATGGGGCGACATTCCTCTTCTGTCGTGCCCGGGTAAGTGGTGCTCTCCAGTATCACCAGCTGCCCTCGGCGCAGGTTTGCCGCGATGGTCTTGGTGGTGTCGCGCACGGCGGTGAGGTCCGGCTGGCGCAAGTTGTCCAGCGGTGTCGGCACACACATGATGATGGCGTCTGTCTCGGCGAGCCTGGTGAAATCGGCCGTTGCCTCCAACAGGCCCGACCTCACCAGCGGCCCGATGGTCTCCGAAGGGATGTGCTCGATGTAGCTCCGGCCTGCGCTAAGTTGTTCGACCTTTGCCCGGTCAATGTCGAAGCCAATGACATTGAGGCCGGCCTTGCAGAATTCGCGCACCAGCGGCAGGCCGACGTATCCCATCCCTAAGCCACCGACTTTCACCTTGCGGTTTTCGATCCGTTGTATAAGGTTCATACTTACCCCAGAGTTCACGTTATTCGGTCGGCCGCGGTTCCGTCGTTGGCCCCTCCTGTTCCTCGGGCGGCTCCTCGTCCTGCACCTTCAGGTCGATGTCCTCACCTTCGCTGGGCGCCGTTCCCTGTTCTTCTGCTTCCTCTTCCTCCTCAACGTCCAGCCCTTCGGCCAGTTCGCCGTACACGCCAAGTGACAGGGCGTTAAGGAAAGCCAGCGGCACGGTCAGAATTGGCGCCACGATCAGCACGACAGTGAGGAGCTGAAGGATGAACGCTACAAAGGGAGTAAAGGGTTCGCCGGATGCCAGTCCATAGACCCATTGACAGAGCGTCGACGCGGTGAACACCAACAGCAAGGCGGGCGTAGCGACCAGCACGGCAACCATTATCCCGACTCCGAATATCTTCGAGATTTCCATCTTGCGCAACCAGAACAGCCGCACGATGCGCCGGAGCGCGTAGGCCAGCGGCGGCTGCTCCGTTACAGTCATCGAGGGGACAATGAAAAGGAGCACGAAGAGATCAGCGACTGTGACCGCCGCCACGACGAAAACGACAACCGCAGGAACCACCAAAATCGCCTGCCACGCGCCCGAATACCACAGGGCCGCTGGAGCGCAGAACACGGCTGCAAGCAATACCGCACCGGCCGAGGCAATCAGCGGCGGCAGCGTCGCAGAGCCGATGTTGTCAATCAGGAAATGCAGAGGCGCTACGCCTTCTTCACCCTTGTCCTCGGCTGAGCTCTGGATGACCCTGGCTACAATGCAGCCGACCGCGCAGACAATCACATAGGCAGCGATAAAACCTATGCTGCCCAGTAGGAACGCGACCGGCCTGCTCGTCTGCTTCGACAGCCCGTGGGCCACTGCGAAACACAGCGCCCCGACCATCGTGCCGCCCAACTGCCAGGCCAGCACCCTGGCCGTGAACGCGTCGCCCAGAGCCTTGCCCGCCGTCTCCAGTTCGTAACTAAGAAGTCGCTTTTTTGCCATTTTTCAAACCCCCAAAAAACCAGCCGCCGCCAGATGCACCCGGGTCACTCGACCCGTAATTGGATGTCCAGCTTGCTGATTGGCCGTTCCTTTTCCAAGTGATCGTAGAACAGACGAGCGATCCGCTGCGCTCCGGACCTGAGGAGTTCGTGGTGGAATGTCCGATCATTCATTACTACGTACTGCGTGTCGAACTTCTCGCCGATGTCCTGCGGGAAACTGAACCGGAGGTCGTTTGCTCGGGCGGCGGTTCTCGGAGGGAATCCGGAGACATCCAACACGCGGAATGTTACCCCAATCACGCCCTCCCTCGACTGGAGCAGCTCGTCGTGATAGATTTCGAGGAACGTTATCTCTCCGACGACGAGCAGTTCAACGCCCATCTCGCGCCCGATCTCCGCCCATCGGCTCTCGTTGAGGCCGCGCTTCAGCAGTTCCTGCATTCCGCTGGGGCCGACCACCCGCAGATCGGGTATGGCAGCCCTCAACTGAATCGCCGTCAGTTCGGCCAGCTTTACTCTATCCACCAAGCTGACCGATGCCCCTCTGGTGTTGGTGAACGGAACAATGGCGATTGGGCGGCCGTCTGGCTCCAGCAAGGCTTCGACGCTCCTGTATCCGGGCGGAACGCTGCTGCAGCCTGCCTGGGCCAGTATCAACACCCCCGCCAGAGAACACGTGACCACCAGCAGCCGGACCATTTTTCGGGCCGCCGGTGTTTGGCGCCGGGGATTTCTCATTATTTGCTTGTCCTTTCCTCTGCACATCCGTCAAGGGCTTCTATGATATTGGAAACTGGAACGATGTCCAGCCCCTTCCTGCCGGTCAAGTCGGTGGCACCGTCTCTGGGCACAAAGGCCTTCTTGAAGCCCAGCCGCGCAGCCTCTGCGACCCTGGACTCGGCCTGGTTCACTGTGCGGATCTCGCCGCCGAGCCCCACCTCCCCGACAAATACGGCGCGCTGGACGAGCGGCCTGTCGATGAAACTCGACGCAATTGCCAGCCCAATGCCCAAGTCAGCAGCAGGTTCGTCAACCCGCACCCCGCCCGCAGCGTTGACGAACACATTCTGCGCCCCCAGCTGGAGCCCGCCGCGCCGGTCGAGCACCGCCAGCAGCATGGGCACGCGATTCCGGTCCACCCCTGACACCTTCCGCTCCGGCGTGCCGTAGGTCGCACGAGTTACCAGCGCCTGAACCTCGACGAGCACTGGCCGGGTTCCCTCGATGCAGGGCACCACCGCCGAGCCGACCCCGCCGCCGTAGCCGGAGATGAAAAGCTCAGACGGGTTCGCCACTTCACGCAGCCCGTCCGACCGCATCTCGAACACCCCGATCTCGTTGGTTGAGCCGAAACGGTTCTTGACCGCCCGAAGCACCCGGTAGGCGTGCTGAAAGTCGCCCTCGAAATACAGGACAGTATCGACCATGTGCTCCAGCACCTTCGGGCCGGCGATGGCCCCGCCCTTTGTGACGTGGCCCACCAGGACGACTGGCATGCCGGTCTGCTTTGCCAGGCACACAAGCTCAGCGGCGCATTCCCTGACCTGCGACACGCTGCCGGGAGCACTGCCGAGCTCGGGCTTGTGCATCATCTGGATGGTATCGATGACCACCAGGCCCGGCTCCAGTTTCCTGGCGTTCGCAATCACCGAGCTGAGCTCGGTCTGAGCTGCGACCAGCAGCCGGTCGGACTCCACCCCGAGCCGCCGTGCCCGCAGGCTGGTCTGGCCAAGGGATTCCTCGCCGCTGACGTATAGGGCCACTTGGCCCGCTCGCGCCACTCGGTCACACACCTGGAGCATGAGGGTGGATTTGCCGATGCCGGGGTCCCCGCCGACCAGCACCACGGAGCCGGGCACGAACCCGCCGCCGAGGATGCGGTCAAACTCCGAGATACCCGTTTCGGTACGGGCGTGGTCGGCCAGCCCGAGTTCTGATACCGGCCTGGGCTTCCCGCTGTTCAGCGACGGCCGGGCCGATGTCGGCTCGGGCTGCTCGAGTTCCTCCATCATCGAATTCCATTCGCCGCAGGTGGAGCACCGGCCCATCCACCGGGGCGACCGCGCCCCGCACTGCTGGCAGACGTAATTCGTCTTCGCCCTTGCCAAGACAATCTCCAACCGAAGTCCGCGTTGCTCGAATTATATAGCACCGCGCCCAAGCGGGTCAAATGCTCAATTCCCATGCTGCTGTGTTGTGAAGCGCTGATTTTCCATTTGAACCCTCAGCGGTTTTCTGTTCTATTATCGTGCGTAGAATTGCTCAACGGAGGTGAAGGGATGAAGTATCTCGCAGGTTTCGACGCCGGAAGCTCGTCGGTCAAGGGGACACTGATTGATGCTGATTCAGGAAGGGTGGTGGTGAGTTGCACCTCGCCGCAGACGGAACTGAGGATGGACGCCCCGCATCCGGGCTGGGCCGAGCAGAACCCGCAGACGTGGTGGAAGCACTTCTGCCGCGTGTCCAGAACGCTCATCAAAAGGGTGAACCCGAAAGACGTCGAAAGCATCGGCATTTCCTACCAAATGCACGGGCTGGTGCTGATAGACAAAAAAGGCAAGCCGCTGCGGCCGGCGATTATATGGTGCGACGGCAGGACGCAGGAGATCAGTGACAAGGCGGCGCAGGAACTCGGCAGCAAATTCCTCAACCGCGCCCTGAACTATCCGGGCAACTTCACCGCCAGCAAGATCGCCTGGGTCAAGCAGAACGAGCCGGCAATATACAAGCAGGCATACAAAGCAATCCTGCCCGGCGATTACCTCGCTGCGAAACTGACCGGCGAGATATGCACCACCCCCTCGGGCCTGTCCGAGGGAATCCTGTGGGACTTCAGGGAACAGGGCCTGCTGGAGCCGTTGCTCAAGCACTACGGTATCCGCCGCGAACTGTTGGCCGACGTGAGGCCGACGTTCTCCGTCCAGGGCGAGGTTACCGCCGCCGCGGCGCGGCAGACCGGCTTCAGCAGGGGCACACCCATCGCCTACCGCGCCGGTGACCAGCCGAACAACGCACTGGCGCTCGGCGTGCGGGCGCCGGGCGAGGTGGCAGCGACCGCGGGAACGTCCGGCGTCGTCTACGCGGTGACGAACACAGAAGCGCTCGACCGGCAGTCACGAGTCAACGTCTTCGTCCACGTGAACCACCAGCCCGGCCGCAGGAACAGATACGGCGTATTGGCGTGCATCAACGGGACCGGCTCGCTCTACAGATGGCTGCGGGACGTGTTGGCCGGCGACTACGAGAAGATGAACGCGGCGGCGGAAAAGGTCCCGCCGGGCGCCGACGGACTGGTCATCATCCCCTACGGCAACGGGCCCGAACGGACTCAGAGCGGGCGCAACACCGGAATGAGCGTGCACTACGCCGACCTGAACCGGCACGGGAAGGAACACTTGACCCGCGCGGCACAGGAGGGAATCGTCTTCGCATTGAAACAGGGCACGGACGTCATGAGCGAGATGGGCGTCAGCATAAGCAAGGTCCGCGCCGGCAGGGCGAACATGTTCCTCAGCGACCTGTTTACCAGAATCTTCGCCAGCACCATCGGGGTGAAAGTCGAACTGATGGACACCGACGGCTCGCAGGGCGCCGCAAGGGGGGCGGGGATAGGGAGCGGAAAATATGCCAAACCCGCAGATGCATTCGTCGGGCTGAAACCTGTGAAAACCGTATCGCCCGACCGCACGCTGAAAAAGGCCTACGAAGAACTTTACCCCCGCTGGATCGCAACGCTCCAGAAGACGTTCTAAATATCAGCCTCCCCGTCGTACTACTCTGAGGCCCTCCATGGGCAGAGGAAAAACGACCCGGGGCGGTCTAAATCCTCCCAGACACCCCACTCCAATTTGTGGAGCCGTCGCCCACGCCGATGCCAGATGTGCCCTTTGTCGGTCGCCGTGGCGGTTTGCAGACGGAACAAGGTCTGTAACCCAGTCCTTTCGCGCTTTTCAGGCTAAGAGGGATACAGCTCTTGGAAAGGTGGGAACAACCTGCCCTGTGGTAGCACTGGCCCCTCTTAGTAACATAAACAGTTATTTCATGTTGGTGGTCAGCCCCAAGGCGCGGTTGGGAGGCTGGCTTGCTTGGCTTCGGCCTATGCCGAAAGACCCAAGGAGCCACTGGCGCTGCCAAGCTCCAGAGGCCGCGCTTTTTTTGCCGCGCTTCTTTTTCTAGCTTCGCCAGTGCGGACGACTTCACATAGGCGCGGTAGTGCCAGGCAACCCCTGCCTTCAGCAGCTCTTCACTGAGGTTTTTGCCGTCCGGTAGGATTACCTCGGCGAGCGTTCTGCCCTTTTTGTCTTGACCACGAACTCGGAGCCAAACTTTCTTGTCTTCAGCCAGATAGCTGGTGAGGACTTTGGCGGCGCGACCATACGGCTGCGCTAGCTCCGGGCAGTCGACTCCCCACAGGCGGACGGTCAATTTTCCCGCAGTTAGCGTATCACCATCGGCAACCCACGAAACCTCATAAACGGCGTCAGGGTCAAGCCGTGGCTCTTGAGCTTGGCCGAGTAGCGCGATTATGACCAGAGCGCCAGCCAATAGTGGGACTATAAGTAGCAGACTTTTACGTTTCATAGCTCACTGACCACCGCTACTTTGCGTGCCACCCGCCTCGCCGATGCCAGGTGTGGCCCTCAGCTGTCACCATCACTGAATTACCTGAATGCCCGGAAAGTCGAGGTGTATGCTGAAGTGCAGCTCTAGTTTGGCTGAGGCGCGATGAACGCGAAGCGTCCTTATGCGTCCCCGAGCGGTCACGAGCATTCCGGTGTGAAGCTTTGCGGCTTGTTCAACATTCATGAACGTGTAGATTTCTACCTTACTTCTTGGAACCTCTCCGCCGCCGCCGCGCCAGCCACTGGAGGATCCCTTTATGGTCGCTTTACTCACGCGTTGGAGTGTAATGTGCGCTTTGCCTGCAAGCATTGTCGGCTTCACGCTGACGATGCTGGCCTTGAATGCGGCCTGTTTGCCGACGACCGCGCTCTGCAATCTCATCAGCTGCTGAGACCTTTGGAGCTCGGTCATGTCAGGTTTGAAGTCGTAGGCTTTCCGAATCATTCCAGCGACGTCAACGACTGTGAGGGGAGGTGCTCCCTGCTCCTTGGGCCACGGTGCGGCGGCAGGATCGGTGCGGTTATCCAGCGCTTGCAGTTGGTCACGTAGTTCCGCATTTTCGGCTTGGAGATGCTTAATTTTGGCGCTTAGCTGAGCGTTCTCACGGCGGAGCTTCTCTACCAGTTCGGTTTTCTGTCTGAGGTGGCTCTTATAGAAATCAATGTTTTGGCCAACAGCTGTGGTGGCGCAAACAACCAGATGACAAACCAGCGCGGCGGTTGTAACTGCAGCTTTCATGTTTCGGCTCCTTTGTTTTAGAACAGGAATTTCCAGAGGACAAAACAGAACACGACCAAGATGATTATCGCCACCGCTGTCGCCCATGTGTCATCTTGCTTTTTGGCGGTCCGCGCGCGCCGCCGACGAGCGGTTTGAGCGTCGGCAATTACGCGTCGGGTCTTTACAGATGAGTCTTGTGGTTTCGTGTTGAGCTCGGCAGCCACGCGCTCAGCAATGCGGGTCCCTTTGGGCACTTCCCCAACTGTGACTGGCTCGACCTCGCATTCACACGTTTCGTATTTACAACCGTCATACGGTGGAAAGAAGTCTAGGTCCTGCTCGCCGTCCTCGACGGTGATGAGGAGACCATCCAGTTCCTTCGCGTCGCAGTGCGGCCCGATATGGACCAACCAGCCAGCGAACAGGTCTTCGCGGTTAAGGCTACCACATCGGCGGAGGTCGCGTTGTAATTGCCGCTGGCCCTGTTGGTCTTCTCGAATTTGTGCGCGCACATCCTGACGACACTCGCGTATCCATGCCTTCTGTGCACGGTCGTGTTGGCGTTGCCATTCTTTCTCATGTTGGGAGCCAGCCCTTGGATTCTTTTTGCGCTCCTTCTTGTCTTTGTGGACCACGAGGATGTGGTCAATTAGCGTGGATGCCTCCGCTTTTGTTTTTGGCATGGGCCCGGGGTGCTTGAGGCGTTCAAGAAACGCCATTTGCTTACTGCTCGGCTCGTCATGGTCAGCCATGCGGCGTTGCCCTAAAACAACACCCCGATGATGGGGTATGCTTCGGTCCTTTCCTAAAAAAAGACTCCAGCCAGTTTGTAGATTTCGGCGACCGCATCACGGCGGACAGTGAGCGGAGCCTCGCCAGTATTGTCACTCACCAGTGTCACCACGTCAAGTCCTCGGTTTTCGTAGTAGCGCTTGCAGAGCAGGCTGCCGACGCCGAGATGCATTAGGGCCGAGTGGCCGTGGTGACGCTCTTTGAGAGCGCTGCTCGGATTCTCAGGCCTGGTACATCTCCCGCGCGTAATTGCGTGCGGTGCTGATGGCGTCGCCGACGATATCCTCGACTTTTGCTACCTCCCTCGCGGCGAGGTGCTCGAGCGCCCGACGGGTGTCGAGCTCGCTGGCGGTCTTCACCATTGCCTCCCAGTTGATGACGCTCCGTATGACGCGGTCTATCGCCTGTTCCTCGTTGTCGTAGGGCCGCGGCTGCATGTCGTGCCCCACCCACCGGTCGTATCCTGCGGCGAGCATAAGCCGCGCGATGGCGATGTTGGGGCCGGTGATGGCGGCTCCGTGGTCCACGTCGTACATTCCGGGGCCGCCCTGGCGGATGCCGTCGTAGCCCTGGCTGTTGGCGTGGACGTGCATGAGTGCGCCTTCGCGGAGCTCCTCGGCGGTGTCGTATGCGGCGTCGAGGCCGATCATTTCGGAGTGGCCGAACTCTTTGTTGGTGCCCACCTTCGAAACGTCCAGTCCCTTGTCGGCCAGTTTCCTCCTCATAAGGAGCGCGCTGGCCACGGTCGGCAGCAGCATCTTCGGGTGCCCTTCGTTCGGCTTGGGCTCGACGACGATATAGAGCTCGCCGCCCTTCTTCTGCTCATACTTGATTAGCCGCAGCATCTCTTCTTCCAGATTGCTCAGCATGTTGGCGAGCCAGGGGCCCGGCACGTCGTAGCCCCAGGAGCCGTTCCACAGGACCACTGAGGGAGGTGCCTCGGGGTTCCATGCTTCGCGCAGCGGCCCGTAGGCCAGATCGATCGTCCTGGTGCCGAAGGCCGATGCGGCGGCTCGTTCCTTCGGGTCGAGCGATGCGATGCCGCCATAGGCCCAGTGGACATGGGCGCCCGGGGTGACCATCGCCAGTGAGAGGCGGTTTCTTTTCAGCGCTTTGACTGTTTCCGCCGCGTTGGACTCATCGACCTCGTTGTCGTAGTGCAGCTCGACGCCGAGTTCAACTGTTTTGGGAACTCGCGGCTTGATTTTCGAGGCAACCAGTTCGACGAAGCCCGGTGTGGTCAGGTCTTCCCATTTCGGCCTTATGTCCGCCGGCACGAATCCCCCTTTGCCCGGATTGAACGTCCACCTGCAAATAGACTGTCTCATTTCGGCACCTCCTTCTGTGGTTGCCCCCTGGCGCAAATTACATGCCAATCTCCGAACGATAGTTTATCTGGCTCGGTTGCTGCTGTCACGGAATTTCCCATAAGCGTTTCAAGAACCCCGCGGTCTTGTTGTGGGAGGGTGTTCTCCTTCCCTGAGGTGGTTGGAGCGTGAATCCGGCCTGTGGTGGCGGAGCACGTTTCCACCGCGGTTGACTTGCTGGCCGCCGCACCGATAATGACAATATTAGAGAAAGGAGGGCCGCTTGGCGATTCGATGGAGCCGCACCCTGCGGATAATTGACGCAAACCTGAATCGGGCGCGGGAGGCGGCCCGCGTGGCCGAGGAATACGCGCGCTTCGCGCTCGACTCGGCGGAATACGCCGGGCGACTGAAGCAGGTCCGCCACAAACTTCGCGAACTGGCGGCGATGCTTGACGCTGGCTCCGGCCGACTGGCGGCGGCGCGGGATACCCCCGGCGATGTCGGAAGGGAGCTCAGCACGCCCGCCGAAAAGCAGCGCGGCGGCGCGTCCGAGGTCGCAATCGCCTCGCTGAAACGGCTCCAAGAGGCACTGCGCGTGGTCGAAGAATACGCCAAGATCGAACATTCGGAGGCAGCCGCAGTTGCTGAAAAACTCCGCTACGAGGCTTACGCCGTCGAGTCGGGGCTGCTCTCTCCCCGGAACCGGCTGAGGCACGCACGGCTCTGCGTGGTCGTCACAACGAAACTATGTCGCGGACGCGACGTTGCCGAAGTGACTCAGGCCGCCATTCGGGGCGGGGCCGGGATGATACAACTCCGGGAAAAAGAAATGGACGGTGCTGAGTTCCTGGCACTTGCGAAGCGGCTGCGCCGGGTGACGGCTGAACAGGCGGCGTTGTTGATTGTGAACGACAGGGTGGACATTGCCGCGGCTTCCGGCGCCGACGGCGTCCACCTGGGGCAGACCGATCTGCCCTGCACCGAGGCGCGCAAACTGCTCGGAGCGAACGCTGTCATTGGCGTCTCGACCCACGAGATGGGCGAAGCACGGGGCGCCGCCTCTGACGGCGCCGACTACGTTGGCGCCGGCGCCGTCTTCCACACACAGACCAAAGTGCCTGAACGGCTGGCCGGGCTAGAGTATATCCGTGCTCTGGCATCTGAGATGGAGATACCTTTCTATGCAATCGGCGGCATAAACGCAGACACCGTGCCGTCGGTGCTCGAGGCGGGTGCGAGCCGGGTGGCGGTGTGCAGTGCAATCATTGGTGCCGACGACGTCGAGGGCGCGGCGCGGAGCATCAGAAATTTGCTCCCCGCTCCCGAAGAATCCGACAAAGTAGGATGAACGATGCGAGCGGTGGTGATTGAAAATCCGGGGGATGTCCGGGTTGCTGACATTACGGAGCCTTCGGCTGGTGAGGGGGAAGTCTTGGTGCGGGTACATACCTGCGGGGTGTGCGGGACCGACGTGCACATTTACAAGGGCGAATATCTCGGGCAATACCCGGTCATTCCCGGCCATGAGTTCGCTGGCGAGGTGGCGGAGGTCGGCGCCGGCGTGGAGGACTTTGAGCGTGGTGACAGGGTGGCGGTTGAGCCGAACATCAGCTGCGGTAAGTGCCGGTTCTGCCGGCTGAATGAGCAGAACTTCTGCGAGAACTGGCAGGCCATCGGCGTAACCCTGCCGGGCGCGATGGCGGAATATGTGGCGGTGCCGGCGAGCGCCGCGTTCAGGATTGGTGAGCTGCGGTTCGAGACGGCTGCGTTCATGGAGCCGCTGTCGTGCGTGCTGCACGGGATGGAGAAACTGGACCTGCGGTACGGCGAGACCGTGCTGGGCATCGGCGCAGGCCCCGTGGGGATGCTGCTGGCGCAGGTGGCCCGCGACAGCGGCGCAGCGAGGATTGTAATGGCCGACCGGGTCGAGTCGAGGCTGGAACTGGCCCGCGAACTGGTCGCGGACAACACAGTGGACACGGGCGGTGGGTTCGGGCCTGCCACGGAGCTGATGCCGGGCGGATACGATGCGGTAATCGAGGCGACAGGCGCTCCGGCGGTGGTCGAGCAGACCATCGGGCTGGCCCGGCAAGGCGGCAGGATATTGCTCTTCGGGGTGGTTCCAAGAGAAGCAGTTGCACGTATCAAGCCGTTCGACATTTTCCGCAAGGGACTGCACATATACTCGAGTTATACGTCGGTGCGGAATTCAGTCCAGGCGCTCGAGCTTCTTCGCAGCGGCCGCGTGGAGGTCAGCAGGCTGGTCTCCCATCGGCTCCCACTGGAAAAGTTCGAGCAGGCCGTGAAGTTGCTCGACAATCCGCAAGGCGCGATGAAGATACAAATGGCAACATCCTGACAACAATCAAAACCCGAATGAGGAGTGCTACGGATGGGACGCGACGAGTTGAGAATCGGCGTAATTGGTGTGGGCGGGCGCGGTGGCCTCGCTACGGCCGCGCATGCGCCGGATGAAGGCGTGCGTGTGGTCGCCGGCGCGGATGTCCGCGACGAGGCGCTGGCGGGTTTCAGGGACTACTATGGCCCGGACACTTTCACCACCGGAGATTATGCCGAACTTCTGGAGAAGGCCGACGTGGACGTGGTTTTCGTCACCTCGCCCGACTACCTTCACGAAGAGCACGCGGTGGCGGCGCTGGAGGCGGGCAAGGACGTCTATCTGGAGAAACCGATGGCCATCACCATCGACGGCTGCACCCGCATACTCATGGCCGCAGTCAAGGCGAACACCAAACTTTACCTCGGCCACAACATGCGCCACTTCGCGGTGATGCAGAAAATGAAGGAGCTCATCGACCGGGGCGCCATTGGCGAGGTGAAGGCTGGCTGGTGCCGGCATTTCGTCAGTTATGGCGGCGGGGCTTACTTCAAGGACTGGCACGCCGAGCGCAAGTATTCCACCGGCCTCCTGCTGCAAAAAGGCGCCCACGACATCGACGTCCTCCACTGGCTCTGCGGCGGCTACACCGACCGCGTGAACGCCATGGGCGGCCTGACGCTCTACGACCAGATCGCCGACCGCCACTCGCCCGAAGAGTACGGCCGCGCCGACTGTGGTGTGAGCGAATGGCCGCCGCTCTCGATGAAGCAGATGAACCCCGTCATCGACGTCGAGGATATCAATATGATGCTGATGCACCTCGACAACGGGGTGTTCGCGTCGTATCAGCAGTGCCACTACACGCCCGACGCCGTCCGCAACTACACCATCATCGGCACGGAGGGGCGCATCGAGAACTTCGGCGATACGCCCGGCGAAAGCGTGATCAAGTTGTGGGACCGGAAGCAATACTATAATCCGTACGGCGACATCCAGTATTTCGTCCCGGCGGAGACCGGCGGGCACGGCGGCGCGGACACCAAGATAGTCCACGAGTTCATACGCTACGTGCGCCAGGGGGGAAAGATTGCAACCTCACCGGTTGCCGCATGGTACAGCGTCGCCGCGGGGTGCATGGCCACGCATTCGCTCCGCAACGGCGGCGTGCCAACTGACGTACCCAAACTGCCAGACGAGATAGTTGCTCATTTCGAATCTGATGTGAAATCGTGAGCGGCGGGTGCGGCGGCGATGTTTCCAGCAGCTCTCCCTCTTGACCCGGAGCCGTCAGGTCTCATCCCACGGCGCGGCCCAGCGAGCTCCCGCCGCTGATGCGGGAGTATCTCTGTTCACTTGTAGCGATTCCTCTGAGCGCCGTGTTCGCAGTGCAGAACGAACAGCAAGTCAATCAGAAGAAATGTAGCGAGTATGCCAAGACCCATAAAGGTGACTCCTCAATGTGCCCTAATATCCTACCTAAACGCGCAGAAGCATGCAAACATTATTACCTCAGCATGCACACACGAGGCACCAGCACAGCGCGTAGAACACCGCCATGACCAGCAGGTTGATGTGACCGTGATTGTGGAGAAAGCAGTCCCATCGGGATACGGTATTTCGTCAGAAGAGACCGCAGCGCCGGGTTGTTGAAAAACTTATGTATCCTGGTTAGTGGCGAACGCAACTTTCTGAATCCTGCCTTTCCTTGCTCAGAGCCACTGCAACAGCACCAATCCGCTTTTGCCGGCAAGCGTTCATGGCGATCGATATGCGCCCAACACGTAAATAGTCTAAGCAAACGGACCTTGCGCCAAGATGACGGGCGCGTTACAAAATTGTAATGTCGGACAGGGCGCATGGAGCTCACGTTGAGACGTCACGGGCCCTTCTTAGAGGCAACCGATTGTTGTCGCACTGTGAGAATTGGCTAGGGGAACGCGTGCGTGGTGGAGCGTGTTGGGGTTGGTGGGAACGCAAAGTATGAAGTAGCTCGCCAGTTTCGGGATTCCAGTTGATGGCCAGGATCATCCGGTCACTGCCGACCCATCTGTCAATCACCACGTCCGTGCCGCCAGAGCTCCGCCCGACCATTGTGTCCCACCATTCGCGCTGAGCAATGACGGCCACCTTCGAGTCGTTGGAGATGGCTTGGCGAAGGTCGGCGTCTTCTCGCAAAACGGGCATTGATATCCTCCCCGTGTACAAGTTATAGAGCCCGTCCTTGTCGTTGCGCAGCAAATACACCCTGTCGGCACGGTCCAGATAGGGCTTGGCCTGTCCGCAGAATGGTACTGCGGATTTCATCTGGTTGAGCCTGGGCGCTACGTAGAGGTCGGCAATCAGCGAGGTAGCGACCATGACCGCAATCAGCCAGCCCACGGCCGCCAGATGCCGTTCCCGGCCCGTCGCTCGGAATCCGCAGGCCGAAAGCAAAAGGATAAGCGCCCCAGCAATGACACCAAGGGCCAAAACCCCCGGCGTCAGCATCGCCGCGACTTCATCCTGCACGTGGCGTAATTTAGAGGAATGCGCAAACAGCCAGGGCAGAAAAAATATAGTCACGCCGACCGCCAGACCGGCCAGCCCGCAGAGCGCGAACGTGGTCCGGAGCAGCGCGCGGTGCCACCTCGGCCACCGAAACCCGTCCTTCAGGCCACTTGAGATATATTCTCCGAGTATCAGCCCTACCGCCGGAATGAGCGGGATGAGGTAACCGTGCCGCTTGCACGAGATGGCGGAATGAAATATGAAAATCGCAGCAAACCAGAATATGGCGAATCGCGCCACTTCGCTGAGCCCTCGTTTCCAGCACCGGACACAGTGAGCGACCGCAAGAAGGAACAACAGTGACCACGGGAAAAAGTCCATCGGGAACCGCCCAAGGAAATAGTAGAAGGGCTTCTGGTGGCTGGAGGATTTGACCACCCGGTCGAGCGTCTGACTGAAAAGTATTTCATTCCGGTATGCTTGTCCGCCCACAGTGAGAGCCGGCACCAGCCAAGCTGCGACCAGTGTCAGGAACACAGCCACCCCTGCCACATGCACCCACCCACCGCCGCCCACGTGCCTGCGGTTGACGAGCCCGTACACAAGTACGACGAGCCCAGGCAAGAAGAGCCCGACCGGGCCTTTCGTCAGCACGCCGAACGCACACAGACCGTAGAACCCAAGCCACCACAGTGTCCTGCGGCGCGCACTTGTTTGAAGCGCCCGGTACCCGCAGAGCAGCGCGCCTGCGACAAGAAACATCAGGAGCGGATCGAGTATGCCCGCCTTCGATTCCAGAAAAAGGAATACCGTGAGGGTAATCAACGCCGAAAGTAGTGGGCCGGGATGGCGCATCGACTGTCGCGCGAAGGCATAGACCAGCAGCAGCGTTCCCATAGCCGCCAGGGCGGCGACCATACGGCCGCCGTTGTAGCCAAAGCCCAGATTGTAGAATCCCGCCGCCAGCCAGAAGAACATCGGCGGCTTGTCGGGATAGATTTCGCCGTTGAGGTGGGGGACAAGATAATCGCCGGTGACGACCATCTCGCGGGCGACTTCCATGTAGCGCGGCTCGTCCGGTTCCCATAAGTCACGAAACGGCCACGATGGAAGCAGCACAAGCGCGGCGAGGGCGACGATTATTGCGATGTCGCGGAATCTGCTGCCGTCCGTGGCGGATGGGATGGTGGTCTGCTGCATCACCGGTGCTCCTTTTGAGAACGTTCTTCGGCGGAGGCCCGCCGGCGCCGAACAACGCGGCGTAGAAGCAGGAACAACACTGCCAGGATAAGCACGTCGGCGAGCGCGGTTTCAACGGGCCGCGCCGACATCAGTGGCAGCAGTTTAAGCAGGGCGGACCGCTCGAGCGAGTCGGCCGCCGCTTTGTGTTTGGTCGTGACGGCCAACCTGGTCTGAATTCTGTCCTCCAAGACGGTCAGGATGGTGGCGTGGTGAAAGCCGAGCACCGAGCCCTTGAGGTGCGCTCCCCCGCCGCCGGAAACCAAGAAACACGTATCGCCTTTCTGGACAGAGGCGAAGCCGTGGTAGTCTCCGCAGATGAAGTAATCGACTTTGTATTTGTAGAGGAGCTGTTCGATGCGCCGGGCCTCTGGTCCCGTCATCTTCCGCCCCGACCAATCCGGGCCAACGGCCAGCGGCACGTGGTTGAAGACGAATTTTCGGCGGACGTCGGAACCGTGCGCCCGCAGGACATCGTCCAGAAATTTACTGGCGTCCGTGTGGCCGTGTGATGCTTCGGCGAGCGTATCGACGAACACGAACAGGTTGCCTCCGTACTCGAACCAGAACTGGTCCGGGCCGTACGTTTTCCGCCAGCGCGCCAAGGGGAATGACTCCGGATGCACGGCGTGATTGCCGACGACATAGAAAACGGGGAACGGGAAGTGGCACTCGGCCAGTTCAAGCTGCGCCAGCCTGTGGCCTGTGACGGTGGGGGGCGGGTAGGTCACGTCTCCCAGCAGCACCAGGAAATCCAGAGGCTGCTGCTTAATTTTCTCCGCAAGCCGCTCAAATGTGCCGAAGCGCTGAACATCTCCGACTACCGCAAAGCGGACAGGGGTGCCGGGCGCCTTTTGCGGAAGCGCGGCGACGTTTGCCGGCCAGTTCCCCAAGTTGTCCGGCCGCGGATTGGCGGGGAGCCGGAGCGAATAGCAGATGGTCGCACCCTGGGCGAGCAAGACGAAAAGCAGAGGAATGGCGGCGAGAAGTTGGAGAACCTTCGCCCATCCGAGCCGTTTGGCCGGCGGCAGCCCCAGGCGCTCTCTTCTGAGGAGTGACAGATTCCTCAAATAAATGAACGAACCGGTCATCTGGGCGACGATAAAGACGGGGTCACGGCGGTAAATCGCGTAGGCCAGCAGCGTCAGGCTGCCGCCGATGCTCAGCAGCCAGAAGGAAACCGGAACAACGCTTCGCCCTTCACGCTCCGAGGCCAGCCATTGGACGATGAATCTCATGGTGAACAGAGCTTGGGCGCCAAAACCGATACACAACCAGATAGTTTCCGACACTAAATTTCCTCCTCCACTTCATAGCGAATCCAGCGCCGCCTCATCCAACGCACGGCAATCAAGTCACGAACGCCGCGAAAGAGCCGATTCCGGATGTTGTATTTTGTCTTGCCGCGGCGGCGGGGCCGGTGGTTGACCGGTATCTCTGTAACCTTCGCCCCCTCCATCTTGAGCAGCGTGGGCAAAAACCGATGCATGCCGTCGTAGAGCTTCAGGCGTACGAGGAACTCTCGCTTCATGGCTCTGAGAGAGCAGCCAACGTCCTGTATATTTTCGTTGGTGAGCCTGTTTCGGACACAGTTGGCGATGCGTGACGAGCCACGCCGCACCAGGTTGTCCCGACGGTTTTTCCGCACACCACACACTACGTCGTATTCCTCCGTAGCAGCCAGCAGTTTGGGTATGTCGGCGGGATCGTTCTGGAGGTCTGCGTCCATGGTGACTACGACGTTGCCGGCTGCGTGGCGAAAGCCGGCGTCCAGGGCGGCGGACTGGCCGCGGTTCGTTCTCAGGCGCAGTGCCCGGAGTTGCGGCAGGTTTTTCCGAATACCTTTCAGTCTGGCAAACGTTCTATCGCTGCTGGCGTCATCGACGACACAGATTTCGTACGACAACCCGATGCTGTCGAGCACACTGGACGTCTGGCGTAGGCATTCCTCGATGGAATCTTCCTCATTGTAGGCAGGGATGACAACCGAAATGTCCGGCCCGCTCATAAAAAGCTTCTCCTACTGGCCGACTGTCAGCGCCGCTGTTTGGAGCGCTGTTCGCAATATGCAATCAGCACGAGGTCTGCGAGCAGGAATAGGCCGAGCAGAATAATATCCACGGGCATAAAATACTCCTGCGTGTCCTTCGCATTCGAAGGACAGGCCCGACCTCCGAGCCTGACACGCGCCTATTGTCAGCGTGAGCACGTTGCAGCAGGGTTACATACATATTAAGAAATTGTTATGCGCCGGAAGCGTTCAGGCGGGCAGGTCGGGCGTTGAAGCGAACGGGAGTTTTACTGTGACTTCCGTGCCTCTGCCGACCTCGCTGGAGATGTGGATCGACACGCGGTGGGTTTCGGCTATTTGCTTGCAGATACTCAGGCCCAGGCCGAACCCGCCGGTGTCGCGTGACCTCGAACGGTCGGCCCGGTAGAATCTGTCGAAGATGTGCGGCAGGTCTTCGGGTGGGATGCCGATGCCGGTGTCGTTGACGCGGACGGTGCAGGTCTCGCCGGCTTGGACGTCGATTGTGACCTCGCCGCGGGCGGGGGTATGTTTGATCGCGTTCTCCACCAGGTTCGAAAACAGCCGGCCGAGCGCAGATTCGTCTCCCCGCACCTGGCACGGCGTGTCCGGGCAGGAGACCCGCAGTTCTATCCCCGCTTCCTTGGCCAGCGGGTCGAAGGCGTCGGCGACCTGTCGCACGCACGTCCCGACGTCCACCGCCCCGAACTTGGTTTTGGCCGTCCCTGCTTCTTTACGGGACAGGAGCAGCAGGTCTGTGATCATTCTGCTCAGGTGGTCGTATGCCTCTGCTTGCTCTGCGATAATGGTGCGGAGTTCGTCCGCCGAACGCTTACCTGTGAGCGCGCTCTCGGCTTCGCCCTTGAGTACAGTAAGCGGCGTTCGGAATTCGTGGGCCAGGTCAGACGAAAATTGTTCGATGCGTTCGAACGACTCCTGCAGGCGGTCGAGCATTTCATTCAGCACCTCTGCCAGTCGGTCGAGTTCATCGCTGGTCCCCTTGACAGGGATTCTGTTTTTCAGCGATTCCCGCGAGATAGTTTGGGCGGTGGCCGTCATGTCGGCGATGGGCGAGAGGGACTTTCGCGCCAGCCACCATCCGCCCGCAATGCCCACAAATACGAAAGGGACGAGGACGCGCAGGAAATTGCGCCTGTAATTTTGGAGGACCTTCTCCATCTGTTTCAGGTAATAACCGCTCTCCACCACGTAGGCCACCTTGCCTGCCGACCTCACTGCCTGGGCAGTTATGCGATATGGGTAACGGGATTCGCCGTAAACAGTCCTGGGGTCCACCGGGCCGTCGGCCCTCTGAGCCGCGGCAAGCACCGGGCCGAGCTCGTAGCGGAACTCCGGATGGTGTTTCGACTCGGCTACCACCCTGCCGTCGGGCGCCAACAAGCAATAGGTCAGTCGCGGGCGGCGCCCACCGACCATGGTCTCGCGGTTAAGTTCTTTCCTGATTTTGTCGATGTCGTTGAGGTTCGCCGCAATGAGCGAAGTGAAGTCCCTGGACAGGAGGTCGAGGAACTGGTCGCTTTGTTTGTGGAGGTGGCTGTTGAGGCGATAGTAGAGGAACGTCCCCGTTCCCAGAACGGCGGCGCAAAGCACGATGGCATACCACACGGTCAGCCGGAACCCGAGCCGCTGCAACCGTCTACTTTTCGGCGGCGAGGACATACCCCACCCCCTTGATGGTGTGGATGAGTTTCTTATCGAACTCGCGGTCGATTTTTCCGCGAAGCCGGCTGACGTGAACGTCAACCACGTTGGTGAAACTGTCGAAGTTCCTGTCCCACACGTGCTCGATGATCATCGTGCGGGTGACCGGGTGGCCGGCGTTCTCCATCAGGAGATAAAGCAGCGAGTACTCCGTCACGGTCAGCTCGATTTTCCGGCCTCCGCGGGTCACCTGGTGCGAGGCTGGGTCGAGGGCCAAGTCCGCCACCTCGAGTTCCGGCTGCTGCCGGGCGGTCGAGCGCCGGTGAAGGCTTCTGATCCTTGCCATCAGTTCCGAGGTTGAAAACGGCTTTGTGACGTAGTCGTCCGCTCCCATGTCGAGCACTTCAACCTTTGACCGGACTGAATCGACTGCGGTCAGCATGATCACCGGGGTGGCGAGGCCGTCCGCACGGATAGCACTGAGGACCTTCTTCCCGTCCAGCCGTGGGAGGAGGATGTCCAGGATAATAACGTCGTATTCTTCGGAAAGTGCGAGGCTGAGGCCGCTTTCGCCGTCGTGTGCCACGTCCACGGCGAACGAGTGTTCGCGCAGACCGCGCTGGACGAACTTGGCAATATGCTTCTCATCTTCAACCACCAGCGCTCTCATTTGACCTCTTGCTGGCACTGCACGCCGGCCCTAGACGTCCAGGTTGATGGCTTCGAGTGCGTGCTTTTGGATAAACTCACGCCTCGGCGCCACCTGGTCGCCCATGAGGAGGGTAAGGAGCCGGTCAGCCTCCCCGGCATCTTCAATAGTCACGCGAAGCAGCGACCGCGTGGCGGGATTGACGGTGGTCTCACCGAGTTGGTCGGGGTTCATTTCGCCCAGGCCCTTGTAACGCTGGATGGCCATGCCCTTTTCGGCGAGTTTGCGGACCGCGCCGGGCAACTCCGAGAGCGACATCAACCCAATAGCGTCGCCGTCAGACCGCACCGTGTACCTGGGCTCGGCATCCTCATCCGTGTCCCCGGGCGGGAAGTAGTCCTGGATGTCGAAATGGGCCTGGCGTACCCGTTCGATGGATTTTTTGATGCTGGACACTTCGTGAAGCTCCACGACGTTGAGTTCGCCTTCTTCTCCGGTTTCGTCGGCTTCTGTGACGGCGAGTTCGTGGCCTTTGGCCTGCTCCGCCTGTTGGATGATCGAGTCAACTTCCTCTTGGGAATAAGCGAACCGGCTCTCGCCGTCGATGGTGACGCGGAACATCGGCATTTGTTCCTTCTCCAGCCAGGCGTTGACGAGTTGCCGAAGCTCCACCCCGTGCCTGTGGAGGATTCTGGCATGCTTCTCGAGGGCCATCAGCTCCTCGACCAGTTGACGCAGCTTTGCTCCGCTCAGTTCGGACTTCCGGCCGGAACACACCAATGTCGCCCCCTCAGTGCCCGAAGCGAGTATGGCCTGATGAAAGGAG